>JBANFR010000005.1:0-53481 GCA_037975925.1 Verrucomicrobiota bacterium | reverse complement strand
TTGAACCGATTGTCTGATTGGGAGGGACGCTGATGGCTCAGGAGATGTATTTTCTTTATCTCGATGGTGTTCAGCGGGGACCGTACACGGTCCACCAAATCGGACACATGGTGAATTCTGGCATTGTCCACAGTGACGCTCTCTTCTGGTGCGAGGGCTTGGACCAGTGGCAGCCCGTGACTCAGTTGATTACCCCCAAATCGGAGGTGCACAGACGCCGACTGAGGTGGAGCGCAGGTACCTTGGGAGCGGCTGCCATGTTGTTGGTCTTCACTTGGATGATGGTTCCCATCCTCCGCCAAGGTTGGAGGGAACAGCACCAAGTGGATCCCTCGCCCAAAGCCGCCTACTGGCGCGCTCGAGGTGTCCTCAGGGAGCATCTTGGAAGACTGAGCCCGATTGCATTCAACGAATTCCTCCCGGAGGATGTTCAAATGATGGACACCAAGAGGGCTTCCGTCGATCTGGGGGTTCAGTCTTGGATGCCGGGTGCCCACAAAGAGCCGGTCCGCTGGAGGGTTGAAGTCCTCTACGATTCCCGCCTAAAGGCGTGGGTCCCGGGTGATAGTCCTCCCCTGCGGCGCTAAAGAGCCGCTTGGGCCCCCCAACCATTCTCCCACTCAATCAGCGAACTCCGAGCCTGCATCCGTCATGGATCGCATCCAGTCCCGCCAAATTTCCTCGCTCAAAAAAGGGTTACCGGGGCTGACAAAGTGGCGCAGCGTGCCGCTGCAAAAGGGCGAGGGGCATCGAAACGAGGGTTTACCCCTGTGCGCCGAAATAAGCACCTTGCTCCCTGTGAGTTCGTGTCCGCAAAGAATACACACTCTTCGGTCGTCGAGAGAAAACCATGCGCGTGTCTCATCATGCTGTTGGAGTAGCTTGAGCCTTAAACTCTCCCGTCCGCGCGGCTTGCTTGGCGCAGCTTGATCTTCGTTTCTCCCGCCGTTCTCTGGTCGTTCCGGAAAGCTGGGGGTTTTGAGGAGCTCAGGGGAAACAGGCATAAGATTAGGTCGCTCCCTGCAGATCGCACGCGGATGCCCAGAGGGCCGCGTCCGCCGGAGAGATCTGCTGACAAAAACGGGTGCCCGTTCGCGTCGGACACCCGTTCCAAAGAGTGTCACTCACTAAGCCGCTACCGGAAAGTGCAGCGACTCACCCCCTAACTCACGAAGTCGCGCGGCAATTTTGCGAACGCCCAACTCGAGGCGCGTCTTGATCGTTCCCAGCGGAATCCTCGTCAGCGCAGCGATTTCCCGCTGACTCATTCCTCGATAAAAAGCCATCTCCACTGCGGACTTCTGAGCCTCGGGCAGGGTTTCAATGATTGACGACAGGAGGCGCCGAAGATCAGCCGCCTCGACGCTTTCCTCCCCACGAACCTGAGTCCAAGCCTCCGGTTGCTGTTCGGTCTCCTTCTGAAAGCGCTCCTCGACCCTCGCGTACGCCTGCTCCCGCCTCAAACGATCGATCGCACGGCGACGCGCGAGAGTGATCATCCAACCAAGCGCCTTTCCCTTCTCCGAGGAATAGCGGGATGCAAGCCTCCAGATCTCGAGGAATACCTCCTGAACAAGGTCCTCGATGGACTGCTCATTGTGCAGGACACGCGCAATCACCGCCCGAAGCGTCAAATGGTGTCGCCGATACAGCTCTGTCAAAGCCTCGGAGCATTCGTGATGCACTGCCGACATCAAAACCTCATCGGGCGATTCTTGGACAGACAACAACAAACTGGAATGGGAATCAAATGTGAACAGCATGACAATATTTCGGTTGACGCCGCTCCCTTTAGCAGCGCCAGTGCCACCCCCGATTTACTCTGAAGAGCCGCCCCGGCCTGCCATTTTCGTGTCTGTATTTTGGTCATCTGTGTTCAATAAAAATGCATGTCAGGGAGCGGCGCTGCACGCTCGGGCATGTCTGCGGTATCCACGCCGAGCCAAGCGTCCGGGCGGCCGCCTCGAGGAATCTGTTGACGAGGCCCCCTCTTTTGCTAGCTTGCCCGTCCGCTTTTCCGGATTCTCGTGTGGCATTCCCATGTCTCGTCGCGTTTACCGAGACTGCGGGGCCTGCGCGAAAGCGAAGAGTGCCTGGGTAGCTCAGTTGGTAGAGCACGTCCTTGGTAAGGACGAGGTCGCCGGTTCAATCCCGGTCCCAGGCTCCACTTTCCTGCGGCCGCCGTTTTTATTCCCAATCCCAATCCCAACTAAACAACCCACTGACCTGACTTATGGCCAAGGCGCAATTCGAACGCACGAAACCGCACGTCAACGTTGGCACTATCGGCCACGTGGACCACGGTAAAACCACCCTCACCGCTGCGATTACCACCATCCTTTCTAAGAAGGGATACGCGGAAGCAAAGAAATACGCTGAGATCGACGCTGCTCCCGAAGAGCGTGAGCGTGGTATCACTATCAATACCGCCCACGTTGAGTACCAGACTGACAAGCGTCACTACGCTCACGTTGATTGTCCTGGTCACGCTGATTACGTGAAAAACATGATCACGGGTGCAGCGCAGATGGATGGAGCGATCTTGGTTGTGAGTGCCGCGGACGGCCCCATGCCGCAGACCCGTGAGCACATCCTGCTCGCTCGTCAAGTGGGTGTCCCCTCGATTGTTGTGTTCATGAACAAATGCGACATGGTCGATGACCCTGAGTTGCTCGAGTTGGTTGAGATGGAGGTTCGTGACCTCCTTTCCTCATATGAGTTTCCGGGCGACACGATCCCGATTGTCAAAGGCTCTGCAAAAGCTGCTTTGGAGTCCAACGACGCTGCAGCTCCTGCGGCTAAGTGCATCATGGATCTGATGGATGCGGTTGATGAGTACATTCCTCTTCCTGAGCGTCCGGTGGATCAGCCTTTCCTCATGCCGGTGGAAGACGTGTTCAACATCGAGGGTCGTGGTACGGTTGCCACTGGACGCGTTGAGCGTGGTATCTTGAAGAAGATGGAGGAGGTTGAGTTGGTTGGATTGCGTGACACTGTGAAAACCACGGTGACTGACATTGAGATGTTCAGAAAACTGTTGGATGAGGCTCGTGCTGGCGACAATGTCGGGGTTCTTCTTCGTGGTGTTAAAAAGGATGATGTGGAGCGTGGGCAGGTTCTCGCCAAGCCTGGTTCCGTGAAGGCTTATAAAAAGTTTAAGGCAGAGGTTTACGTTCTGTCCAAAGACGAGGGTGGACGTCACACTCCATTCTTCAATAACTATCGACCCCAGTTCTATTTCCGGACAACGGACGTGACTGGCTCGGTCACTCTTCCTGAGGGTGTTGAGATGGTGATGCCTGGTGATAATGTCAGTGTGCAGGTTGAGTTGATCACCCCAATTGCGATGGAGAAAACGATGCGCTTTGCGATTCGGGAAGGTGGTAAGACGGTTGGAGCTGGTCGTATCTCTGATATCGTTCCCGCTTAGTTTCGCGTTTCCATTTTGGGGCTGGTAGCTCCGGGTAATAAGATTCCCCTGAATAAAACTTTGGGGGGATCTTGTGCGCTTATCGCACTTTTGTTGCCTTGTTGTTTTCTTCACAGAAACGGCAGTAGCTCAATTGGTAGAGCAGCGGTCTCCAAAACCGCTTGTTGGGGGTTCGAGTCCCTCCTGCCGTGCTTCTCGACGAACACACGAACATCCATTTTAAGTCAATGCTTACCAAGGCTCGCATATTTTTCTCTGAGGTTCGTGCCGAACTGCAAAAATGTTCATGGCCTTGGGATCCGAAAGAGAAGGGTGTCAAGAGGTACAAAGAGTTGATAAACGCGACGACAATCGTGCTTGTTGCGATGTTGTTGCTTAGCGGTTTTGTTTCCTTGTGTGATCTGCTGATGATGGCTTTTGTTGGATTTCTAACTAAATAGATGATGACAGAAGAGAAGAAACACTCTCAGTGGTTCGTTGTTCATGTCTTGGCGGGGCAAGAGCAAAAGGTTCGTGAGAATTTGCTCAAGCGGATCAGGACAGAGGAGATGTCTGATTTCGTGTATGAGGTACTCCTTCCAACGGAGCGTGTGTCCGAGGTGAAGAGAGGTAAGAAGACCGAGACGACCCGCAAGTTCTTTCCTGGTTATCTCATCGTCAACATGTGGCTTTTTGATGAGGGTTCACAGTTGGTCGATCGTACTTGGTACTTCATCAAAGATACCCCGGGGGTTATAGGTTTTGCTGGGACAAAGGACCGTCCTATTCCCATGCGACCATCTGAAGTGCAGGGTATACTTTCGCAAGCACGTGAGAAAGACGAACAAGTTAAGCCGAAAGTTTCTTTCTCCGTTGGGGAAACCGTGAAGGTTTCTGATGGCCCATTTGAAAATCAAAGCGGGGTTGTCGAGGAGATCGACCCTGAGAGAGGTAAACTCAGGGTGTCGGTAAGTATTTTTGGTCGTAATACGTTGGTTGATCTTGAATACTGGCAGGTCGAGCGCGCCTGATTGAATAAGCTTAGCTGTCTTGTCTCCAAGATGTCGCTCATTAAATAATTACTTTAATCAAAAAAAGCATGGCTAAAGAAATCGTCGCAACCATCAAGCTCCAAATCCCAGCCGGAGCAGCAAACCCAGCGCCACCAGTAGGGCCCGCACTTGGACAAAATGGTGTCAATATCATGGCCTTTTGTAAGGAGTTCAATGCGACCACTCAGAAGCAGTCGGGAGATATCCTCCCTGTCGTTATCACGGTGTATAAGGACAAGAGCTTCACTTTCATCACGAAGCAGCCGCCTTCCTCCATCCTTATCAAGAAAGCGTTAAACATAGCGTCTGGATCGAAGGAGCCAAACAAGTCCAAGGTAGGACGTCTATCCAAAAAACAGATCGTTGAGATAGCTCAGCGGAAGATGAGGGATCTGAATGCTCGGTCTGAGGAGGGGGCGATCAGGATAATTGCGGGTACCGCGAGGCAGATGGGTGTGGAGGTTGAAATGTAGGCAAGGACGCCCAGAGTCATCGACAAGAGGCCGGCCTTCCCTGCCAACGCAGGGATCGCCGGCTTTGCTTTTTGAGCCGACTGCGTAAGTCCTCGTTTATATCTTTGTGTTCTGCATTCTTGGTCTGTAGACTTCGGGGATATTTCACGATGAGAGCCCTATTTTTGACCAATGAGTACCCTCCTAATGTTTACGGAGGCGCAGGCGTTCATGTTGACTATCTTTCCCGTGAGTTGGCAAAGCTGATAGATGTTGAAGTTCGCTGCTTCGCCGCGTGCGGCATTGAGGAGCGAGTAACTCAGCAGAATCTGAAAGTCAGAGGTTACGGTTTGGACGTTTCAAAGTATGAGTGTCCATCCCACTTGCAGGGGGTCTTTGCAGCTATGCAGAGGTGCCTTGATTGGAATTCTGCCGGCGTTACCGCTGACATAGTCCATCTCCACACTTGGTATACTCACCTCGGTGGAATTATCGCTAAACTGGCGTATGGACTACCCCTAATCGTTACCGTGCATTCTTTGGAGCCGCTCCGCCCTTGGAAGCGCGAGCAGATAAAGGGAGGGTATGACTTCAGCTGTTGGGTGGAAAAGACTGCTTTAGAGATGGCCGATGCAGTTGTTGCGGTTTCTAGGGATACGAAGGTAGATATTCTTCGGTGCTTTGACATTCCGGAGGGAAGAGTGCATGTGATTCATAATGGAATCGATTTGGATGAATATCGCAGTAGCCCCTCTGTTGAGGTTTTGCGTAAATACAATATTGATGCAAGGATGCCTTACGTTTTATTTGTCGGAAGGGTTACGCGTCAGAAGGGAATCCTGCACTTGGTTCGTGCCATTCGATATATGCGCCAAGACTTTCAGATCGTTCTGTGTGCTGGAGCTCCAGATACTCCAGAGATCGCGGCCGAAATTAAGGAGCTTGTGTCTTCAGCCCAGGACTGTCATGGAAGTATTGTTTGGGTTGACCAGATGGTGGAAAGGCGGGATCTCATTTCTATCTACTCCGGAGCTGAAGTGTTCTGCTGCCCCTCGGTATACGAACCTTTTGGAATTATAAATCTCGAAGCCATGGCGTGTGGAGTTCCTGTGGTAGCCAGCGATGTTGGGGGAATAAAAGAGGTTGTGGTCCATGGTGAGACCGGCTTTTTGGTCCCGCTGTCTCTCAAGAGTGGGAGTTTCGAACCAGTGGATGAGGAACATTTTGAGAGGGATTTCGCAAACCGCGTGAACCAGTTGATGGGGGATGCTGGCATGCGCGCTCGGATGGGTGTCGCCGGGAGGCATCGAGTGGAGTCCAGCTTTTCTTGGTCTTCTATTGCCCGCAAGACTCATTGTCTTTATGAGGAGGTCCTGGGTTCGGTTGTGAGGTGAATTTGGTTAGCTGATTCTGTCCTTGGTTAAAGACGTTTAGATCATTTCTCATGTTTGTTGATCAGATTCGTATTCATGCGAAAGCGGGGGATGGCGGGAACGGATGCGTGTCGTTTCGTCGTGAGTCATTCGTGCCAAAGGGGGGGCCTGACGGCGGGGACGCGGGGCACGGCGGAAGCATAATTCTGCGTGCCGATGTGCATACGGACAACCTGACCTCCTATTTCTATGAGCCGCTTCTTCGGGCGAAAAATGGTGAAAATGGATTGGGCAAGCAGTGTTCTGGCAAGTCTGCCGAAGACCGCGTTTACAGGGTGCCTGTCGGTACGTTAGTGTATCGAATAAAGGGAGGGGGCAACTCCAAGGCCGAGCAATCGGATGGTCATGGTGGGGGTGAGGTTAGGTTCTTGGATTTGGAAAGGTCTTCGATCGATGTGAAGTCCATCAACGGGGAGAGTGATGATGCCAACATTGAGTTGGTAGCCGATCTGATAGAAGCTGGTCAGCAGTTTGTGCTTTGCCGAGGAGGAAGAGGGGGGGTCGGAAATGTGCGATTCAAAAGTTCGACCAACCGCGTGCCAACTCAGTTCACCTATGGGGAGGCAGGGGAGGAGGGTTACTTTTTTCTCGAGTTGCAAACTATTGCTGATGTTGGCCTTGTCGGCTATCCAAATGCAGGAAAGTCGACACTCCTCACCAGACTCTCTGCTGCTCGACCCCGCGTTGCCCCGTATCCATTCACCACCCTGACGCCCCACATTGGGATCGTCGAGACCTCTGGCGGCGAGCGTTACAGCATTGCTGATATCCCAGGGTTGATCGATGGCGCCCATAGAAACGTGGGCCTCGGCCATGCCTTCCTGCGCCATATTGTTCGGTGCAAACTGCTTGCATTCGTCGTGGATGCTGCAGCAAGTGAGGGTCGTGATCCTGTCAGTGACGTGCAGAATTTGAGGAAGGAGCTGGATCTGTATGACTCGAGGCTCTCTCTGAAGCCATGGCTTATCTTAGCCAACAAAATGGACTTGGATGGTGCATCGGAATGGCTCGAAATTCTCCGGCGCCGATTTGTCAAGGTGGCTGTCGTTCCGATGAGTGCAGCGGAAAGCTTGGGTATGTCGGCAGTGCGTCAGCGTTTGGAAGAGATGACCGTGGGGCTCACCGCTTGAGTTGAAGCTCCTGGGAATCTGCTTCTTCTGTAGCCGTTTGGGAGTCAGGTGGTTATGACGTATGATTTTGGGGCTCTATGTGCTCTCAGGGCGCTCCTTGGAATCGCTTGTGAAAAATTTCACAAAGTGCTTGCCCCGCCACGAGAGGATCCGCTCTTAATAGTCGACAAACTTTGCCACTCGCTTCCAGTGGCGCCACATTCTATTGCCAATGTCAAAGCCTGAGAAATTATTCAGGATCTCTATGATCTTTCGTTGCGTAAGTTTGCTTCTCTTGGGGTTGGGTTCCTTCTCTAATGCGCTTGGTGGTGACGCCGGGCATTCGGAGCATTCCTTAAGCCCTGAGGCCCCCATTCTGTTCCGTGTTGGGCCGCTCCCTGTAAGCAATTCAATGGTAGTTATGTGGGCGGTTGCTGTACTGCTAATTTTAGTTGCTAAGCTCGCGACGCGTCGGATGTCGAAGGTTCCCGAGGGGCTCCAAAACTTCGTTGAGTGGATTGTTGAGTCCGTGCTTGGGTTCCTTGAGGCTGTCGTTGGGCGCGATTTGGCCGTGAAAACGTTTTGGTTCTTTGGTTCGGTGTTTGTGTTCGTATTGTCTGCGAATTGGTTCGGTTTGCTGCCGGGCGTTGGTTCCATTGGTTGGGGGGTGTTTGATTCTCATGGCGCTTTCCGCGTTGTTCGTCCGCTGCTTCGGGGGGCAAACGCTGATTTAAATCTCACGTTTGCTATGGCTGCTGTTTTTTTCATCGCTTGGGTTTACTGGGCGCTGAAATCAAATGGTGTCGCCGGTGTTTTGGTTCACATATTTGGCCCTAGAGGTGAATCCAAAGGAGTTCTCAAGCTGCTTATGGTGGTTGTGTTCTTAGCTGTGGGTGTGCTGGAAGTTATTTCTATTCTGTTTCGCCCTGTTTCGTTATCCTTCCGGTTGTATGGGAATGTCTTTGCTGGGGAGACCATGCTCGAGGCGATGTCCTCTCTTGTCCCATCGTTGGCTTGGTTGATACCCGTCCCGTTCTACTTCATGGAGCTCCTTGTGGGCTTTGCTCAGGCTTTGGTGTTCACCTTACTGACATCTGTTTTTACCCTCCTGATTTGTGACCACGGGGGCGATGCGCACGCTGACGGCGGGCACTGATATAATTTCGCTCATCTGATTGCGGCGTGTCCGCAGCGGTGGTGGGTGAACCCTAAACAAACAACGATATGAATATTGGTTCTATAGCTGAAATATCTGGTAACTTGCATGTTGGTCTTGCGGCCCTTGGTTCCGCTTTGGCTGTGGGTGTAATTGGTCTAAAGGCTTCGGAGGCTGTTGGTCGCAATCCCGGTGCCGCGACGCCTATCTTGATCCAGGCGATTTTGAGTTCGGCGCTTGCGGAAGGGATCGTCTTCTTTGCGATCTTCCTTGCTAAGTAACATCGCGCCCGAATGGGGGGGGCAGCCTCCCCATTCGGGAATCGTAACGCTTTCCATAGTAAACTATGTTCTCAGGTATGTTTCTTGTTGCCTCGCAAGGCGATCTCTTGGACACCGTGCGTGGTGTGAGCGAGACTTTTGGTTTTAATCTTTGGGCGTTTGTTTCCCAGGCGCTCTCATTCTCGCTGGTTTGCGGAGTTCTGTATAAGTTTGCATACCGACCAATTCTTACAATATTGGAGGAGCGGAGGAGTGCCATCGAGCGGTCGCTTCAAGATGCTGCTTTGGTGAAGCTTCAATTGGCTGAGGCTGAGAAGAAGTCGAGGGAGATCCTGCTGGAGGCGAGTGCTCAGGCTCAAAAATTGATCGATGATGCGAAGCTTTCTGCTTCGGAGTTCAGGGAGCGTCGGTTAACCGAGATCGCCGCCATGGCTGACTCGATCTTGCAGAAGGCGCGTGATGAGTCCAGTAGGGACTATGAGAAAATGCTTCGCGTTCTTCGCGGTGAATTGTCGAGATTGGTGGTTGAGACCACTTCCAGAGTCATTGGTCGCGTGATCACTGAAGAGGATCAAGTCCGATTGACTGAATCTGTAGCGCGTGATGTGGCTGCCTAGTATCTAAGTTATGACGGCAACTAGGGAATCAAAAAAACATGCGCGTCGACTATTTGATGCGTGTTTGGTGGGGGGCGTCGTGGATGCCCGGCGGGTGCGGGATGCTCTTGCTCTTTTGGTCAAACGACGTCCGCCGGGTTGCTTGTCAATTTTGGCTCAGTTTCATAGGTTGGTGAGGCTTAACCGTGAGGCGTCCCGCGTTATTGTTGAGACCGCTGTGCCGCTAGCTCCTGAGTTTCAAACGAGGGTACTCTCATCCCTCGGTAAGTTGGGGGTCAACTCTCCGACCGTTGACTTCGTTGTTAACGGAGAGTTGATCGCTGGGGCGCGAATTAAGGTGGGTAGTGACGTCTACGACTCGACGGTCAAGAATCGGTTGGAGAGACTGCTTGTCTCTTTGTCTTAACTGTTTTGGTGAATTGGTGGTTTTTGTGGTCCTTTGACCTTTCTCTGTTCCTTTTGATTGTAGTAAATTTGTTATAATGAGTAATATACTTGAAGATATCGTAGGTGCAATCTCAAGCTTGAAGACTGACACCGTTCGATCAAACGTCGGTGTGGTTCGTCAAGTCGGTGATGGTGTTGCTCGTATTGAGGGCTTGAGTGATGTCATGTTGAACGAGATGCTCGAGTTTCCCGGTGGTTTGGTGGGGATTGCTCTGAATTTGGAGGAAACTGAGGTTGGTGCCGTTCTCTTGGGCGAGGATCGGGGTGTCAAGGAGGGCATGGAGGTTCGGACGACTGGTAAGTTGCTGTCGGTGCCGGTTGGAAAAGGCCTGTTGGGAAGGGTTGTGAATACGCTCGGTGAGCCTATCGATGGGAAAGGGACTGTAGACGCTGCGGGATACTACCCAGTAGAGAAGATTGCGCCCGGTATAATCAAGCGAAAGTCAGTCAGTCAGCCAATGCCGACTGGTATTATGGCTATCGACGCAATGATTCCAATTGGTCGAGGTCAGCGTGAGCTTATTATTGGTGACCGAGCTACAGGGAAGACAACTATTGCTGTAGATACGATAATCAACAACGCTCGAATTAACCGACAGAACCAGGGAAAAGAAGGTTTTCGTCCAATTTATTCGATCTACGTAGGGGTTGGGCAGAAGAACGCAAACATTGCTAGGACTGTTACTGTTCTGGAGGAGGCTGGCGCTCTTGATTACACGATAGTTCTTTCGGCGCCAGCATCTGATACCGCATCTAACCAGTATCTCGCTCCTTTCGCGGGTTGTGCCATGGGGGAATGGTTTATGGACAATGGAATGGACGCTGTCATTGTGTTTGATGACCTTTCCAAGCATGCGGTGGCATACAGGCAGGTTTCGCTTTTGTTGAAGCGTCCCTCTGGTCGCGAGGCCTACCCGGGTGATGTGTTCTATCTGCATTCTCGTCTGCTTGAGCGGAGCGCGCGCCTTAGTGAGTCTAATGGCGACGGTTCCCTTACAGCGCTTCCCATCATCGAGACGCAGGCAGGCGACGTCTCCGCTTATATTCCTACCAACGTAATTTCGATCACCGACGGGCAGATTTACCTCGAGACCGATCTTTTTTACCAGGGCGTAAGACCGGCTGTGTCGGTCGGGCTATCAGTGAGTCGAGTGGGGTCAGCGGCGCAGATCAAGGCGATGAAGCAGGTGGCTGGGAAGATCAAGGGGGACTTGGCGCAGTTTCGTGAACTGGCTGCATTCGCCCAATTCGGTTCCGATCTCGACCCCAAGACCAAAGCACAGCTTGAGCGTGGTCAGCGTATCGTGGAGCTTTTCAAGCAGACGCAGTACCAGCCGCTCCCCGTTGAACTCCAAGTTGCGGTGCTTTGGGGCGTTCAGAATGGATACTTTGATGATGTTCCCGTGAACTCGATCAAGGATTACCAAGGAAAACTTCAAGATTTCTTTTCCAGCCGAAAAGAGGGGATTCTGGGTAAAATTCGTGAAAAGGCAGCCATTGATGATTCAATTGCCTCCGACCTCAAGGTGGCATACGTCGAATTTAAACAGGGTTATCGGCCCTAGAATGTATGGCTGCTAATACCCGGGATATTCGCCGGCGAATCAAGTCGGTTAAAAACACCGCTCAGATTACCAAGGCGATGCAAATGGTCGCTGCCTCTAAGATGAGGAAGGCGCAGCAGGCCGCTATCGCAAGTCGGCCTTATTCACGCGAGTTGGGTGAAATGCTGAAGCCTTTCACGAGCCGATTGGAGGAAGACGGTCGGGTGTCGCACGCTCTGCTCGAGTCTCGCGAAGTAAAGCGGGAGTTGGTCCTGTTAATCTCCACTGATAAGGGGCTTTGCGGTGCTCTTAACACCAACTTGCTGCGGGAGGTTTCTCGTTTCGATGCTGATAACACCGATTTTGTGTGTGTGGGCAGGAAGGGTGTCCAGTTTCTTACCCGGTCGAGGCGTTCGGTAATCGCGGAGTTCGATATTAGGGATGGGTTCGACTTTTTCGCTGCTCAGTCCGTGGCGAAATTCTGCCTTGATCGTTACCTCAGCGGGGAAGCCGACCGGATCAGCGTTTTGTACACCCATTTCGTAAATACTCTGCAGCAGACCCCGACTGCCCGGGTGATTGCTCCGGTTCATTCCTTCGAGGTAAATGAGGGGACGACACTCGGGCTGGCGGGCGAAAGTGGAGAGGTAAACTCGTCAGTGGACCGTGACTACATACTGGAGCCTTCTCTCGATGCGTTGCTTGATCATCTTTTGCCGCATTTTGTTTACTTCAAAGTGTATCATTTGATTTTGGAGAGTAAAGCATCCGAGCATTCCGCTCGGATGGTCGCGATGAAGAATGCGACTGATAACGCCAAGCAGTTAATTAAGGATCTGACTCTCGAGTATAATAAGATTAGGCAGGCTAGCATCACGACCGAGATTCTCGAGATAGCGACTGCTCAAATGGTGCTCTCTTAGTGTTAAACGTCTTATAATTTGTTCCATGTCTCAAATTGTTTCCGAAAAAAGTAATATAGGTTCCGTTGTCCAGGTCATTGGACCTGTTGTCGACGTCGACTTTAGTGGGTCTGGTGTCATGCCGGCGTTGCTGGAGGCACTCGAAGTGATTTTCGAGGTGAACGGTGAACAAAACCGTCTTGTCCTCGAAGTGCAGCAGCACCTGGGCAGTTCTTGGGTCAGGGCGATTGCAATGAGTTCCACGGAGGGTCTGAAACGTGGGCTTCGTGTGATGGCGACTGGAGCACCGATTTCTGTACCGGTTGGTCGCGGGATTCTCGGTCGTATATTCAACGTGACGGGTGATCCGACCGACGAAAGGGGAGCTGTTCCACATGTGAAGCGTTACCCGATTCATCGCCCCGCGCCGCCTCTCGTGGAGCAGGACACTAAGGCGAATATTCTCGAGACCGGGATCAAGGTCATCGATTTGATTTGTCCGTTCACGAAGGGCGGTAAGGTTGGCGCCTTCGGTGGAGCGGGAGTGGGCAAGACTGTTGTTATCATGGAGTTGATCAACAACATCGCCAAGGGTCACGGTGGCTTTTCGGTATTCGCGGGTGTCGGTGAGCGTACCCGTGAGGGGAATGATTTGTATCACGAGATGGCTGATTCGAAGGTCATCCGGGTGGATAAGCTGGAGGAGTCAAAAGTGGCTCTCGTTTACGGTCAGATGAATGAGCCGCCCGGGGCCCGTATGCGCGTTGCACTGTCAGCCCTGTCAATGGCTGAGTATTTTCGGGACGAAGAGAACCAGGATGTTTTGTTGTTCATTGACAACATTTTCCGGTTCTCGCAGGCCGGCTCTGAGGTTTCAGCGCTTCTTGGACGGACGCCGTCGGCGGTAGGATACCAGCCCACCCTCGCCGCCGAGATGGGGCAGCTGCAGGAGAGGATCACTTCCACGAAAAAGGGTTCTGTGACCTCCTTCCAGGCGGTGTACGTCCCCGCGGACGACCTCACGGACCCGGCTCCAGCGAATACTTTCGCGCACCTCGATTCGACGATTGTGCTCGAGCGTTCCATCGCAGAGTTGGGCATTTACCCGGCGGTCGACCCCTTGGCGTCGACATCGAAGGCTCTGGCGCCTGAAATCGTAGGGCAGGAGCATTACGCAGTGGCTCGGGGCGTTCAGCGTGTTTTGCAAAGGTATAAGGATCTGCAGGACATCATCGCTATTCTCGGGATGGACGAGCTATCCCCTGAGGATAAGCTGACTGTTTTCCGTGCTCGGAAGATCCAGCGGTTTCTGTCGCAGCCTTTCCATGTGGCGGAAGTTTTCACTGGGACCCCTGGGCAGTACGTGTCGATTACTGAGACGATTCGTGGGTTCAAGGAGATTCTTGAGGGTAAACACGATGACGTTGCCGAAGGGAACTTCTACATGAAGGGTGGCATAGACATGATTCGTGCCTAGTTTCGTTCGTGCGGTGTGGGTGCGGTTCGCGATTGAGGGCCGCATTCCCTGTTTCGATGCGCTTGAACAAAATATTGCATGGCTACTCTTAGGCTTGAGATTCTCACTCCGGAGGCTGTCGCTTACAGCGAAGATGTTGAGATGGTGCTTCTCCCGGCGGAGCTGGGTGAGTTGGGCGTTTACCCGATGCACGTTCCTCTGATGACGCGGCTTCTTCCCGGTGAGTTGGTGGTGACCAAAGGGGGGGAGAAGCTTCACCTCGCGATTGGGGAAGGTTTTGCCGATGTGACACAGACTGGGGTGCGTGTTTTGGTCGATATGGCTCTCGAGGAGAGGCATATCGATGAGACTGCGGCTGAAGCTGCGGTGGCAAAGGCCCAGGCTGCCATGAAGGAGGCGGCCGCGGGAGGTTTGGCTGGAACGGCGGAACTCGCGGCGGTGCAGGCATCGCTCGCTCGGTCGTTGGCGCAGCTAAAGGTGAAGCGACGCCGGCACAGTTAAGTTCAAGGCGTAATCGTCACAACGTTTTTGAAAGGCGTTCGAGTTGTCGCTCGAGCGTCTTTTGTTTTTGGCGGGCTTTGGAGTAAGCGAGAGCCACTTCGGGTCGGGGGGTGAGAGGGGAGGCCTCCGGGAGGGGGGTTACGGGGATGCCCAGTTTTTCCATCACGAATATGGCTGCACCACGGATGGATGCCTCTGGCTCCGGGTTGGGGAACACCGGGTGGTCGAGGACGTCGGCGAGGCGTTGCAGAGCGGTGGCGGAGTTCTGGATGCCGCCGGAGACGAAAAAGCGGGGGATGGTTCCCCTTTTGAGAATCAGGAGTTCAGCAATCAGAGCTAGACGATGATAGGTTGATTCCGTGACGGCCTGTAGAAGATCCAGCCCCGTGGTGGATTGTTTAATTCCCATGATGGTACCCTGAATATCTTCGTTCCATGTGGGGGCTCTCTCAGTCGTCCAGAATGGGAGCACGGTAAGGCCATGGTCGGGTTTGGGGCGAGCGGCCAAAGCAGCCTCCAATTGTTCAGGGGAGCCCGTCTGTAATTCCCGCAGGCACCATGCGCGGAGGTTGCCCGCGTTGCTGACTGCGCCGCCGACGAGGAACCGGTTAGCGTCGACGCGGTAGCAAAACAGGCCGAACGGAGCCCGCGCCGATTTCCCTGAGCACATCACTCGTAGAGCCGCGCTCGTGCCGACGTTGATGGCCGCGAGCCCATCGGTTGTGCAGCCCGAGCCAAGGTTTGACGCAGCGCCATCGCCGATGCCTGGAAACCAGGGAACTCCTGCCAGTTCGGGGAAGTGTTTGACAAGAGAGCCTGAGACAGGCGTGGGCGCGTCAGAGAGAGGCAGGAGTTGGTTCGGAGTGAGTTGACACAACTCGAGAAGGGAGGGATCCCAATCGAGGGTGGTGGGGTTGAACAGGCCGGTGCCTGTGGCCATGCCCAAGGCGCAGGAGGCTTCTCCTGCGAGAGTCTGCTGGAGCCATTCGGCGGGAGAGATCCAGAACCTTACCTTTTGGAAGAGCTGGGGATCCCTGCGCTGGAGCCACAGGAGTTTTGCTGGCCAGAAGGAGCTGCGGAGCATGCACCCGGTCCTCGCGTGAACTTTTTTTTCCGAGAGGCTTTGGCGGAGATTCTCGGCCTCGGAACGGCAGCGTGCGTCTGCCCATGTGATGATCGGTGTCAGAGGGCGTCCTGATGAGTCTGTTCCGACCATGCTGTGCCAAAAACAAGATACGCCAATCCCCGCAATGGGACGTCCTCTCAGGGGGGTGGCGGACTTGGCATAGGCCAGGGTTTTCTGAAGGCACTTCAAAATTGCATCGAGAAGATGTTGGGGATCCATTTCGGCTCCCCCGTCCGGGGTTGTGAGGAGCGGGTAGGACTGCTGTGCGGTCGACTCCAAGATACGTTGTCCGGTGTGATCGAATAGCGCGGTTCGACTGGAGGAGGTACCGATATCGAGGGCGAGGATCAGGGGGGACATATCTAAGAGGATGGATGAGAGATTCGGAGGACGGAGGCGAGTGCACGCTCCATGGTTGCGATCGGGGCCTTTAGACCGAACCAAATTTCGAATGCGAGGGCGCCTTGGTGAAGAAGCATGGAGAAACCGTCCGAACGCCGTGCCCCTTGGGCCGCGGCGTCCAGAAGGAGCTGGGTTTTGCGGCTGTAGATCGTGTCGTAAACGAGGTGGCGCCCTGACAAGAGGGGCTTGGGGAGAGGGGAAGGGTCCCCGTCAGTCATCCCGAGGGAGGAGCATTGGAGAATGAGATCGGTCTGCTGGAGTGCCCGCTGAAGGGAATGCAGGTCGGAGGAAACGGTTTCCACCGTTGAGTGGCGGTGAGGATGACTTTTTTGCGAAATCCGCTCGAGTTCCTGCTTCAGCGCAAGCGCCTTCGACTCGGTGCGGTTGGAGAGGAAAATGTGGGGCGATCCCTCCAATGCGCACTGGATGGCGATGGCGCGTCCTGCTCCGCCACCGGCGCCCACGACCAGGACCCGGAGTTGGGATAGGGCGGCGTCAAAATCTGATAGGATGGCTCTGGCGAGCCCCGGACCGTCCGTGTTGAAGCCGATGCGGCGGCCTTCGCGGAATGCGACGGTGTTGACGACACCCAGTTGGGCGGCCTGTGGATCGACAGAGTCCAGAAATGGGATGACAGAGGCCTTGTGAGGGATGGTGAGATTAACGCCCCAGAAGCCTTTCTCTGGGAGGATTCGGATTGCTTCCTGCAGTTCGTTGGGGCGGATGTGGAGGCGCACGTAGGAGCACGGAATTCCGAGCTCCTTGAGTGCGCTGTTGTGCATGGGGGGAGAGGCTGAGTGAGCCACAGGGTCTCCCAGCACGGCGAGTCTGGCTGGAGGTGTTCCCTGCGAGGGGCGCGACTCCCATGCGCGCAAATCTTCGAGAGTGAACGCTTGGGAGGCTGCTTGCACGGCGACTACAGGCTGAAGAGTTCGGTGGTTCGGCGCATCCGAGTGACGGTTTTTTTCTGACCGAGCACTTCGAGCATGTGGTAGAGGCTTGGTCCTACGGAGCGCCCACTGACTGCAACCCGGGTCGGGTGAACGAGGTCGCCGGTTTTGAATCCAAGGACAGAGGCTGTTTTCTTGAGGGCGGCCTCGATTTCCGGAAGCGTCCAAGCGTGTAAGGACTCGAATTCGCTCGCGAGGGCGAGGAGGCGCTCGCCGCTTTTAGGCTGGCGGAGGGTCTTTTGGACGGCTTCGGAATCGTACTCGTAGTGATCGGTGAAGAAGGATGCGACCCACAGGGGAACCTCGGTCAGGTTTTTGATCTTTTCTTTGATGATGGACAGGACCGGCTGCAGGGACGCCTCGGATTCAAACGGGACACCTGCTTTGTTGAGCACGGGCACACACAGCTCCCGGAAGCGGTCGAGGCTCATTTGGGCGAGGTATTGGCCGTTCAGCCAGAAACATTTGTCCAAGTCAAAGTGCGCGTTCCGACGATTTACTTTTTCGAGGTCGAAGAGGCTGATCGTTTCTGAAATCTCGAGCTTTTCCCGGTTGTCTTTTGGAGACCAGCCGAGCATGCAGAGATAGTTCCTGACGGCTTCCGGCACGTAGCCGCCGTCGATGTAGGAAGTGATGCTCGCGCCCGCATCGCGTTTACTCATCTTGGATCCGTCTTTGTTCAGAATTAGCGGGATGTGGGCGTAGCGGGGGGGAGTCTTCCCCAAGGCCTTAAAGAGCTCGAGGTGTTTCGGGGTGTTGGAGAGGTGGTCTTCACCGCGAATGACGTGGGAGATCTTCATTTCGATGTCGTCCACAACGTTCACGAAGTGGAAGATCCACGAGCCGTCGGGACGGCGAATGGTCATGTCCGGGTGAGTGCCGGGGTTGGTGAGGTCAAAGTCGATTCGACCACAGATGAGATCCTCGACGGTGACGATTTCTCTGGGGGAGCGGAATCGCCAAGCTCCGTTGTCCTGATAGAGATGACCTCCGGCGTGGAGATGCTGGAAGTAGCGTTCGTAGATTTCCTCGCGCTGAGATTGGAAGTAAGGGCCGTGGCCTCCGTCCTTTTCCGGGCCCTCGTCCCAGTCGAGTCCGAGCCAGCGGAGTCCATCGAGGATGACTTGGACGGCCTCTTGGGTGTTGCGAGCTTTGTCGGTGTCTTCAATCCGCAAAACGAAGGATCCCCCGCAGTGGCGAGCATAGAGCCAGTTAAACAGAGCGGTGCGAGCTCCGCCCACGTGGAGGTAACCGGTGGGAGAAGGGGCAAAGCGGACGCGAACATCGGGATTCATAGAAAATAACAAACGTGCAAACGTGTCTGGCTGCGGGCGAGCAAAAAGGTGTCGCCGGGTTGGACTGGAGAGGGAGAGGCCTTGACCCGCCTTGGTCGGAAACTAGGGTGGTGGGATGCCCGGCGGGGCCTTTGCCGGGTGCACACCCCGGCCATGTTTCAAAAAATTCTCGCCATTGATGATTCGCTTTCCCTTGCAAGGACTGCAGAGGCTGTTCTTGCTCAGTACTATGCGGCGGCCCCGGTGGATGTTTTGGTTGCTCAGCGTGGAATGGAGGCGTTTGATCGCATCCAGGTAGCTCAGCCCGATTTGATTCTGCTCTCGGATGCGCTTCCGGATTTAAAGGCGGAGGCGGTTTGCCTGAGGTTGTTGAGTGACCCGGCGACGGCGGGTGTTCCCGTGGTGTTGGTGAATGCGACGGGACAGGCGGACGCGGTGGAGGAACGTTTCCCCAATGTGAAACGCGTGATTCAGCGTCCAGCCGGGCGCGATACATTGAGGGAGTTGCTTTCGCAGTTGGTGGGGCAGCCTCCCCAAGCGAGGTCGGAGGCAAGGGACGTTCTGTTTCACGATCAGGCGCGTACGGCGTTCAGCGGCCACACGGGTTTTTTTCAGTTGCAGGCGGCCCTCCAGATGGCGGCAGGAGACCGGTTGACGGGGGTGCTGCGTTTTTTTGTAAACCGTGCTCCGATTGAGGTGTACGTGAGTCGGGGGCGTTTCGTGTTTGCTTCTACCCGAAACTTTTCGCTGTATTGCCGTGAATCGCCAGCCGTGCTGGAACGTGCGAGTCTCGGTCAATTGACGGAAGCCCAGCAGGCGCAGGCGGTATCGGGTTGTCCCCTGTTTTTGTATTTGGCTCTGCGCGGAGTAGTTTCCCAAGAGGCAGTGGTTCCTCTCGTGCGTGAACATGGCCACCGTTTGTTTGCAACTTTGTGGACTGCGGGCCGAGTGAGCTTTGAGTTTGAGCGAATGGACGCGCTTCCGGAGTTTGCCTCGAAGTTTCCAGTGGCAAACGAGGACGCGGAAAATTGGGTATTGCTCGCGCTCCGTCATTCGAAGTTGGAACGGCTGCCGGCGGGATTGAGGGCGGATCCGAATGGATCACCTGTCTATACGAGGCGCGGTGCGGAATTGGTGCAGCGGCTTCGTTTAAGCGAGATGGAGGCGCGCTTTGCTGCGTCGGTGAACGGCGCGGAGTCGCTTTTGTCGCTGTCGAAGCGGACGGGCTGTGGCATGGCGGAGGCGTTGGGGATGGTATTCCGATTCACGACACTGGGGGTGATGGATTACTGGTCGGGTCAGACATTGCCCGGCGCGGCCTTGACCTACTCGGGACAGAGGGGATGAGGGCTTTGAGGATGTTTGCCTGGGCCGCAGTGATTTTCAGGTGCGAACTGGGGGGTTGAGCGAGCGGGGCTCCGCCGTTACGTTGTGGACAACTTCATGCCAAAGTCACAAGCAAAGCATCCAGAACCCACCTTCGAGTCTGCCTTGGAGCGGCTTGAGCAAATTGTCGAGGAGATGGAAGGGGACCGTCTGGCTTTGGAAGATTTGTTAGCCCGCTACGAGGAGGGCACTCGGCTCGTGAAGGTTTGCCAGCACCGGCTTGATGCCGCCGAGAAGCGGATCGAATTGATTACCCGGGACGCCTCGAATGAGGTGCACTTGGATGTATTTGATCCTGCCGCTGCCGGTGTTGTGGCGCCTGCTTCAGGCGTTGCTGCAGCCAAACCTAATCCCTCGCGCAGGCCCGCTCCGGATGATGTGAGTTTATTTTAGGGCATCTTCTCAGACTGCCCTGGGCGGAGCCTTGGGAACCCTCTTTTTGCCGACCTCATTTATGTCTACGTCGATTCTTTCCTCGATCCAATCTCCTGCGGACGTGAAATGCCTGCGGGAGGATCAACTTCCCAAGCTGGCTCAGGAGGTGCGGGATGAATTGGTGCGGGTTCTATCCGAGGAAAATCCGACTTCGGTGGGGGGACATTTGGGACCAAACCTCGGGGTGGTGGAGTTGACGATTGCGCTTCACCGGGTTTTTACGACGCCCAGTGACAAGCTTGTGTTTGATGTCTCGCATCAGGGGTATGTTCACAAGTTGTTCACGGGGAGGCGCGAGCGTTTTGGGACTATCCGCCAGTACGGTGGGCTCAACGGATTTTTGCTCCGCTCCGAGAGTGAGCATGACTGTTACGGGGCGGGCCATGCGGGGACGGCGTTGTCTGCGGCGCTTGGGATGGCGGTGGGGCGCGACTTGCGTGGTGGTGACGAGCACGTGGTTTGTGTTGCAGGGGATGCCGCTTTTACGTGTGGGGTGAGCTATGAGGCGCTCAATAACGCCGCCGAACAGACCAAGCGGCTGATCGTCGTCTTGAATGACAACGAGTGGTCGATTGCAAAGAACGTGGGGGCGATTGCTTCTTATTTGAACAAGATAGCGACGCATCCTGCCTACGCCCACCTGCATGAAAAGGCGTCTCAATTCGTCAAGATGATTGGGGGGCAGTTTGCCTTGGATTTTGCACATCGCGTTGAAGCAGGGGTGAAGAACCTGATCCTGCCCAGTGTGATTTTTGAGGAGCTGGGTTTCCGGTATTACGGGCCGATTGACGGGCACGATATCGGTCTTTTGACCCGGACCTTTGAGTTCCTTAAAACGCAGCACGAGCCCGTCATTTTACATGTTTTGACACAAAAGGGCCGGGGGTATGCGCCTGCCTTGGAGAAACCGGACAAGTTTCATGGGCTCGGCAAGTTTGAGCCCAAAACGGGAGCCACGAAGCCGACCTCTTCCCCCACGTTTTCGGAATTGTTTGGGCGGACTCTTTCGAAGTTTGCGGAGTCCAATAATCGGCTGGTGGCCATCACCGCGGCGATGCCGACGGGTACGGGATTGGCGTCTTTTGCCCGCGAGCATCCCAATCGATATTTCGATGTCGGGATTGCGGAGGAGCATGCAGCTCTTTTTGCATGTGGATTGGCGGTGCAAGGGTTCAAGCCGTTCCTCGCGATTTACTCCACCTTCATGCAGCGAGCGTATGACATGATCGTGCATGACATGGCGTTGCAGGGGTTGAACGTGGCCCTTTGCATGGATCGCGGTGGGCTTTCAGGCGACGACGGGCCGACGCATCACGGCTTGTTCGACATTGGCTATTTGCGGCACATCCCGAACTTGGCTTTCTGTACTCCCCGGGATGAGGCGGAGTTTGTGGACATGTTGTGGACGATGAATCATTACCAGGGTGGGCCGATTGCGATTCGGTACCCTCGTGGGGTGGGCACTGGGGTGAGGCCTCCGGAGCAGCCTCGGTTGCTGGAGATTGGCAAGGCCGAGGTGTTGCGCCATGGGCGGACCCAGCCGATTCGGGTGGCTTTGTTTGGCTTGGGGCAAATGTGTGCGATGGCGGAGGCTGCGGCCGACATGTTGGAGGAGAGGGGTATTTCGGTGGCCGTGGTGAACCCCCGTTGGATCAAGCCGATGGATCTGGGGACGCTCGAATTTTTTGCTCGGGCTGCGGAAGTGGTGTGCACATTCGAGGATCACGTGCTTCACAATGGCTTTGGCTGTGCGGTGATGGAGCATCTTGCGGAGGAGGGAATTCCCACGCCGGTGGTGCGCATCGGGTGGCCTGACGAGTTTGTGGAGCATGGATCGGTCGAGACGCTTCGGGCCAAGCATGGACTGAGCGCGGAGGTGGCTGTGGAGAGGGTACTGGCCTTGCTTGGGGTGGAGCGCCCTGCTGCGAGGCCTCTGGGAGGGTTTTGAGAAAGCCCCTCAGTTCGCGTTGGAGAGGAAGTGGAGATGAGCTCGCCAGCGATTGAGGCCTTTGAGTTGACGAAAACCTTCCGGATTTACCGGAAGGCTCCTGGGATTGCGGGCGCGTTTCGCGGGCTTTTCCGGCGTGATTATACGGAGAGGAACGCGGTGGATGGGGTGAGTTTTGCGATCGAATCAGGAGAATGCGTCGGGTTTCTGGGACCAAACGGTGCGGGCAAAACGACGGTGATGAAAATGCTCTCCGGCTTGGTTCAGCCGACCTCGGGTGAGGCTCGTGTTTTGGGGTTTCGTCCCTGGGATCGGAAGGACGAGATGAAGCGTCAATTTGCGCTCCTCATGGGCCAGAAAAACGCGCTGTGGTGGGACTTGCCCGCGCGGGAATCGCTCGAGTTGAACCGGGTGATTTATGGGATCAGCCGTCCGCAGTTTGAGGCGGTGGTGGGTGAGTTGGCGGGGTTGTTGGAGGTGGAGGACAAGCTGGACGTGATGGTCCGGGAGTTGTCGCTGGGGGAGCGCATGAAGATGGAGTTGATTGCAGCGTTGCTCCATTCACCCCGGGTCTTGTTTTTGGATGAACCGACCATTGGGTTGGATGTGACTTCCCAGCAGCGAGTGAGGGAGTTTCTGCTACGGTACAATCGGGAAAGAGGGGTGACGACCTTGCTGACCAGCCACTACATGGGAGACATCGAACGGCTATGCCAGCGGGTGATTATTATCGATCATGGGAAATTGTTTTTTGACGGTCCCCTAGTGGATGTGGTGGAGCGTTTTGCGGGTCACAAGATTTTGCAATTGAGGTTTGCGAGCGAGACGGACGGACGTTTTGAGGCGATGGGGGAGGTGCTGGAGCGGGGGCCTCTGGGGGTGAGATTGAGGGTTTCGAGAGCGCGGATGGCGGAAGTTTGCCGTGAGGCGCTGGCGCTCTGGCCGGTGAGCGATTTGGTGGTGCAGGAGCCCTCCGTGGAGGAGGTTATTCGGAGGCTGTTTGATTTTGGACGCAAGTCGGGGGACGAACTTTCCTGAGGGGGGCGTTTTTGTGGACTGGCACTTGCCGATACTGGTTGGGCACCTGGTTCTGGTTTTGGTGCTCTTGTTTTCCGCAGTCGTTCTGTGGGTGAATCTACGGCTCTTGCCCCGCTTGCGCTGCGAGGCGGAGGGTAGTCCCGATGAGGATGCGCCTCTGGTATCGGTGTTGGTTCCTGCGAGAAACGAGGCGGCAAACATTGAAAAGTGCGTGGCCTCGCTGCTTGCGCAGGATTACCCCCGCTTTCAGGTTCGGGTTTTGGATGACCATTCCGAGGATGACACTGCCGCGCGGGTGCGTGCTTTGGGTTTAACGGAGGAGAATGGCGGGCTTGTGGCGGGGCAGGATCTTCCCGAGGGTTGGGTCGGGAAAAACTGGGCATGCCATCAGCTCTCCCGGTTGGCTGAAGGAGAGTACCTCCTTTTTACGGATGCAGATACAGTGCACGCGCCGGAGGTGCTTTCCGCCCTCGTGCGGACCGCCCGTGAGCATCGCGCGGATTTGGTCTCGGCGTGGCCGAGGCAGATCGTGGGCCACTGGTCAGAGAAGTTGGTGGTCTCCTTGCTTCCATTTGCGGGAGCGCTTTATTACCCGCACGGATTGCTTTGGTGGCTGGGGCGTTATCCCGGGTGGCGGCGGATGGTTCCGCGGGGTCTGCGCCGGCATTTGGGGGCGGCGAATGGGCAGGTGCTCTTTTTTTCGCGGACTGGCTACGACGCGGTGGGGGGGCACGAGGCGCTCCGGGGCCATTTGGTGGAGGATGTGGCCCTGGGGCGAGCGATGGCGGAGCGTATGGGGGAGGGGCTTTGGTGGGTGAACGTCGATTCCGGGGGAATGGTATCCTGTCGGATGTATCGTTCCCTGGGGCAGGTTTGGGAGGGCTTTACGAAGAATGCGAGGGCGGTGTTTGAGGAGAGCCTGTGGGGCTTTGTGTTTGCGGGTCTTGGGCAGGTGGTCCTGATGATTCTGCCCTTTGTGTGGGTTTTTTTGCCCCTGCCGTGCCGGGGGTTGGCCGGGTTGGAAGTGGGCCTGATTTTGGGGCTTCGTGCGGCGGTAACGGTGCGTTTGGGCGGATCGTGGTGGAGCGTTTGGCTCCATCCGTTGGCCTGGTTGATGGCCGTCGCGATTGGGCTCAATAGTTGGCGTCGAACGGGGGGAAGAGGGGTTGTTTGGAAGGGGCGTTTGTATTCCGTAAAATCCCCAAAAACTTAGGTTAAATCCGAGACAAGGGCTTGTCAGGTGATGCTGGATTGGTATCGTCAAACACCCCCTCGCAAGCGCTTTTTACCCCGCCTCGCATGACACTTGGAAACCTCCTTTCGGTAGACCAAATCGTCCCGGAAATGCGGTCGACAGAGCGATGGTCTGCCATTGTGGAGCTGGTCGATACCCTAGTCAAAAGTGGGGGAGTTGCTCCCGGCGACCGGGATGCGGTGCTAGCTTCGCTGCGTGCTCGTGAAGAGACGATGAGCACGGGAATTGGTTTCGGGATCGCCATTCCTCACGCGTCCTCTGATCGGGTTTCGAAGGTGGTTGCAGTCTTCGGGCGCTCGGAACACGGGATCGATTTTGATTCCCTCGATAACGCCCCGGTTCGTTTCATTGTGATGTTTGTGGTTCCGAAGGATCACTTTCAGATTCACCTGCGCACCCTCGCTGCGATTGCGAAGTTCCTCAATGACCGCGGGGTGCGCGAACGTCTCGGGCGGGCCTCCTCCCCGCAGGAGATTTTGGGGATTTTTGAGAGCCCCGGGCGCTGAGGTGTTTGCCGGTTCAACGCTCGTGTGAGTTCCCCCGGCTGAGGTGTCTTTTGTGGCGGGCGGGGCCTGTGGATCTGAGGGAATCCCTGCCAGTCGGCTCGTGAGGCCTTTGTCCAAAGGGCTTCGTTTTTTTTCCCTCCGCAGCCATTCTCGCGATTTGATTCTATGGAAACCATCCCCTTCATTCTCGAAACTCGGCTCCTTGCGGCAGTAGAAGCTGCTAATGGGGTGGAGGTGCATGTCTCTGCGGCTTCGGATCCGCGTTTTGGCGACTATCAGAGCAATGTCGCCATGATCCTGGCCAAGAGAACGAAGGCGAACCCGAGGGCCGTTGCCCAGTCGATTGTGGACAGATTGTTGGTGGATGATTTGTGCAGCGCGGTCGAGATTGCCGGAGCTGGCTTTCTTAATT
This sequence comes from Verrucomicrobiota bacterium, assembly GCA_037975925.1. Taxonomy (GTDB): domain Bacteria; phylum Verrucomicrobiota; class Verrucomicrobiia; order Chthoniobacterales; family Chthoniobacteraceae; genus Chth-196. The sequence continues at coordinate 28,348 of JBANFR010000005.1, read as the reverse complement.
TCCGGCTGAGGAAGCCGTGGCTCCAATCTCGTCTGGAGGAGTTGCGGGCGGACGCCCAGCTCGGGGTTCCGCAGCCCGGGACTGCGCGCTCGATCATCATCGATTTTTCCTCTCCCAACGTGGCCAAGCCCATGCACGTAGGGCATATCCGCTCCACCTTTCTCGGAGATAGCCTAGCGCGGATTGCTTCCTTTGTGGGGCACCGCGTGCTCCGAGACAATCACATCGGTGACTGGGGAACTCAGTTTGGGATGCTGCTTTTGGGGTGGAAGACGCTTTTGGACCGGGAGGCGCTGGCGGCGGATCCTTTGCAGGAGATGGAGCGCCTTTACAAGACGGTCAGTGCACGGTGCCGGGAGGAGCCTGCCACCTTGGAGGCAGCGCGGGCGGAGTTGGTGAAGTTACAGTCGGGGGATGTTGAAAATCAGTCTCTTTGGCTTGAGATGATCCGGCTTTCGCAGGGGCAGTTTGATGCCGTGTACGGACGGTTGGGGGTCCAATTTGATGTGACGCTTGGCGAAAGTTTCTATAATGAGCGTCTCAAGGGGGTGGTAGATGAGTTGCGATCCCTCGAAATCGCGCGGGAAAGCGATGGGGCGATGTGTGTTTTTTCGGACGGAAAGCTGCCGCCGGAGCAGGATCCTTTTTGTATCAAAGACAAGGAGGGCTGGCGTCCGAACCCGGCGCTGGTGCTCAAGAGCGATGGGGCGGCCAATTACACGACGACAGACCTTGCCACGTTGCAGTACCGGATGGAGCGGTGGAATCCGGACGACATCGTCTATGTGACGGATGGGCGGCAGCAGCTGCACTTCCGGCAATTGTTTGCTGTCTTTGAGCGGTGGAAGCCGGAGTGGGCGCGGAGGGTGCGGCTGTCGCACGTGTGGTTTGGAGCCATTTTGGGGGAGGACGGCAAGCCCTTCAAAACGCGCTCAGGCGAGACGGTGCGTTTAACTGCGTTGTTGGACGAGGCGGAGGAACGCGCTTACGCCCTGGTGACGGAGAAAAATCCTGCCTTGCCCGAGTCTGAGAGGCGCGAGATTGCGAGGGTGATTGGTCTCGGGGCGGTCAAGTACGCCGACCTACAGCCGAATCGGCAGGGGGACTACGTGTTTTCGTGGGACAAGATGCTTAGTTTTCAGGGTAACACCGCACCTTACCTCCAGAATGCGTATGTGAGAATTCGCTCTATTTTCCGCAAATTGGTAGAGGCCGGGAGTGTTTGGGATTCGGGGGCGCCGATTGTTTTGGGTGAACCGGCGGAGGAGCAGTTGGGGAAAAAGCTGCTTCAGTTTGGCGAGGTGGTTTTGCAGGTGCTTTCGGATTACCGGCCAAATCTGCTCGCCAATTACCTCTACGAGTTGGCGAACACGTTTCATGGCTTTTACGAAGCGTGTCCGGTGATCAAAGCCGACCCCTCCGTGCGGCCGAGTCGTCTTGAGTTGTGCGACCTGACGGAGCGGATTCTGAGAGTGGGCCTTGGTCTGCTGGGGATCGAGGTGCCTGAGCGGATGTAGAACGCAAAAAACCCCGGCCTGTTTGACAGGCCGGGGTGGCGGGCAGGCAGCCGGGGCAGCCGGTTTAGTGCGGCAATTGTCCCGCTATGAGGTTTTTAAGCGCCCATGCCGTCTTCGAAGGAGCCCGCGGCCGCTGGCCACTGGAAGTGGTCTCGGACGTAGGCGATGCCATTGGCGCTAGTGTAGTCGAGATCCTTGTGGGCACTTTCGGCCTCGACCACGAGCGGGGCAGAGGCGGCGCCGGTGAGCTTGCAGTAGCGCTGTGGGTAGCCAATTTGCAGCATCAGTTCCGCGTAGCGCTGCATGTTCAGGTCCCCAGTCGCTAGATCGGTGAACTGCATCGCGCGCTTAGGCCATTGTGGCTCCATGGAACGCAAGGGAAGACCCGGGCGGACGGTGTGGTTCTTGATGTGGCAGGCATACACGCGGTCGCCGACTTTGAGGAAACGGCTCTCGAACGATTCACCTTCCCAGCAATGCGAGGGGTCCGCGTTGACGGCGAGCGATTCGTCCCCGTCGCAGATGGAGACGAGGGAGAGGAACTCATCTGCGGTGGCGGCGGCGGTCCCAGGGTGGATCTCGTGACAGAGTTTGATTCCCAGCGCGCGGGCGTGGTCGCGGATGCGGCGGGTCTTGCTAACGAATCGCTCCTTTCCTTCCTTCACGAGATCGAAACCCGGCCCGCCCCAGAATCCCCAAGGATAGCCGGTGGCTAGTTCCCATCCGAACGCAATGCCCCAGAACATCGGGAAAACCTTCACGTTTAACTCGGCGAGGAGGTCGAGGAGTTGAAGGATGTAGGTTTCGGCCCATGCTTCGATTTCAGCCGGGGATTTTTGAGCGACGTCGCCCGGAATGAAGGGGCGGATGGTGGGAGATCCGGTCCACGCGGTAGTGTGTACCCAAAAGGGGCAGTGGGCGGAGACTCCGTCCAGCCGGAGTCCGGCTTGATCAAAGGTGTCTCGGATTTCTTTCGCCGATTTCAATCCGTTGGCCGACTGCAACATGTAGTTGCTGGGCTGCGCGCCCGCGGCGCCTGAGCGCTTCGCGTAGGCAAGGAAATCTTGGAGGGATTTTGCGCCATGTTGGGCGCCTTCAATGGAGGGATGATAAACGCTGGAAGCCATGGGCGCAGAGGCTAGCCGGGCGTGCCATGGGGCCGCAAGATCTGGGCGGAACGAAGCCAGCGTGGAGTTGAGGAAATTTTTGCGCTAGGCAGGGGCCCTATGGTTTCCCTTCAAAGTGTTGTGGCCTACCTGAATGAGTATCTCGCGCTGGATCAGGTGGCGGATTACCCGCAGGCGATGAATGGCCTGCAGATCCAGAATGGGGGCGTGGTCTCCAAAATTGTGGCGGCGGTGGATGCCTGCGAGTCGGTTTTTTTGGATGCAGCTACCCTTGGCGCCAACTTTTTGATCGTGCATCACGGGTTGTTTTGGAACCCGGGTCCTCTCACGGGAGCTTTGTACCGGAAGGTGCGCGTTGCGATGGAGCACGATTTGGCTGTGTACAGTGCTCATTTGCCGCTCGATGTGCATCCGCAGGTTGGAAATAACGCGGTCCTTGCAAAGGAATTGGGGCTTAAAAAGATCCAGCCTTTTCTCTCGCTCCGAGGGCAGGATGTGGGCCTGCGTGGGGAGGTCACCTGCTCGCTCCACCAGCTTGCCCGGCGACTGGAAAAAGCGCTCGATGGTGCACCCCATTTGTGCGCGGGGGGGCCTTCTCAGCCCCGGAAAGTGGGGGTGGTGACGGGTGCTGCGGGAAGCGAGGTGGCAAGGGCTGCCGCAGAGGGTGTGGATACTTTGATCACCGGAGAGGGGCCGCACTGGAGTTACACGCTGGCCGAGGAGCTGGGGGTGAACGTGTTTTACGGCGGACACTACGCCACGGAGACGTTTGGGGTGAAGGCGCTGGCAGCGCATCTTTCCGAAAAATTTGGCCTTCCGTGGGAGTTCCTTTCGCATCCTACGGGGCTGTAGCTCTCCTCGGAGCCGGCTTAGAGTCGGCGATACCACTGCCCCGGTAGTGCTTTGACCCGGTGCTTGAGCTCTAAAGACAAGAGCGCAGCACCCACTTGAGCTGCGGGAAGTCCTGTCGACTGGATGAGTTCGTCCACCGCTCTTTCGGTTGATTTGAGGGCGTCCAGGAGGAGGGTTTCCTGGGGCGAGGTGGCCCGGTCGGATTGCAGTCCATCGTGCCTGGAGCCGTTACGTGGTACCGGAAAAAGCTCCTGCAGGTCCTCCAGAATATCCTCGGGACCCGCAACCAGTTTTGCACCCTGTTGGATGAGTCGGTTGGTGCCCCCGGAACTGCTCCGATCGATGGGCCCCGGGATGGCATAAACCTGGCGCCCGTTGTCTAGCGCGAGATTGGCGGTAATCAGGGCGCCGCTTTTAATTCCTGCCTCGACGACGAGGAGTCCCTTGCTCCATCCGGCGACGACGCGGTTTCGGTAGGGGAATGTCTGGGGGTTTGGAGGGAACTCCATCGGAAACTCGCTTACCACGGCCCCGCGCTTAGCGATGCGCTCGGCGATGGCCCGATTCTCGGGCGGGTAAAGGTCGCCCAATCCCGATCCAATGACTGCAATGGTGCGTCCCTTGGCAGCCAGCGCGCCGAGGTGGGCGGCAGTATCAATGCCGCGCGCGAGGCCGCTGACCACGGTCAGTCCGGCATACGCGAGTTGGTACCCAAAACGCTTGGCGCACTCGGTGCCGTAGTAGGTGCAGTGTCTCGAACCCACGACGCCGATGGCGTGTTGATCGGACTCCGTCAAAGTGCCGAGGACCTGCAGGAGCACGGGGGCGTTGGCCAGTTGTTTGAGACAGGCCGGGTAACGGGGGTCATTTTCGGTCAGAAGCCAGGCACCAAGGGACGTGAAGCGCCGCTTTTCCGCCTCCCATTCTCCGTTGGTTCCGGAGGCGGCAATGGAGGCCGCCATTTCATGACTGATTCCCTGGACTGCCTCAAGGGCCTCGGGCGTCGCTGCGAGCACTCCTTTCCCGGACGAGAACTGGGAGAGAAGTCGCCGAATTCGGACGGGGCCAAGATTGGGGACTAGGTGGAGCGCGAGGAGGGCGTCTTCTTCATTCATCCTGCATGTGGCATCGAAGCCGCGGGGAGGAATGGCTTCGCCGAACCGAAAAAGAAATGGATCAGCGGGTTTTCGGTAAACCTCACCCTTTTGTTACGGCTCCGACATCTGTTTGTGACAAAGCGCATCGATGGTGCGGACCGTTGTTCCACTGTTCCGGATTGCCCACGCGGCTGAACCGGCGGATTCAACACCCTAAATTACACACCATGTTGAAAAACTCTGCGGCTCTGGTTCTCTACAAACCTAATTCTATGAAACTTTCCTTCTCCGTTTTGAGCTTGGCGATCGCATTGGGGGTGACCCCGGTGCAGGCCGAAAAAATTGTGATCAAAGGCTCCGACACTTTGGGGGCAAAGCTTGTCCCCCAGCTTGCGGAAGCCTTCAAAGCCGCTAACCCGGGAACGGAGTTTTCGATCGCTGCAGAGGGCTCAACCACGGGTCTCGCCGCGATCATCGATGGGACCGCAGACATCGGGATGTCCAGTCGCCGTGCGAAGTCGACTGAGGAGTCGGCGGGTGCAGCCAAGGGGGTCAGTCTCGTTCCCACGATCGTGGCTTTCGACGCCATGGCTGTGGTTGTGAACGAGAACAACCCGATCAAGGCACTCACCAAAGCCCAGGTTGAGCAAATTTTCACGGGCGACGTGAAGGATTGGAGTGCCGTCGGGTCTGCCCCCGGAAAAATTTCGATTTACACCCGCAACACCTCCTCCGGCACGTATTCGGACTGGAAGGAGCTGGCCATGAACAAGCGCGACTATGCCAAGAGCTCCCAGAAAATGGCGGGCAATGAGCAAATCGCTGCGGAAGTTTCCAAAAATCTCAACGGCGTGGGTTACGTCGGCATGGCCTACATCAAGGCTCCTGGGATCAAGGTGGTGCCTGTGGATGGGCAACTTCCCTCGGCATCTGGTGTGCGCTCGGCCTCATACCCCTACGCCCGGCCCACATTCTACGTCACCAATGGCCAGCCCAATGGGAAGCCGAAGGCTTTTGTCGACTTCACCTTGAGCCCTAAGGGCCAGGGTATTGTGGAACAGGTCGGTTTTGTTCCCGTGAGATAAGGGGTGGCGCGCTTGATGGGAGTTCGCGCTGAAAAATGAGCGCGGACTCCCTTTTGATTTGGTGTGAGGTTTCGCTCTGCGGATCGGGTGCCGCTGAGGGGGCTTGCGAAAATGGAATCAGCGGTTTCTATCGGCGTGCGCACTCTGTTTTATGAAGAATATGGAGCGAAATGAGGCCCTTGAGGCTGCCCTCCGTGGGAAGAGCCGGTTCCGCGTGTTCGGGCTGACCGTGGACGACCTTGTCCGGTATTTTTTTGCCGGAAATGCGACCGTTGCGGTGGTGGTCCTGGCGCTCATCCTCGTTTTCCTGACCAAAGAGGGCGGCGGATTTTTTTCCCAAAACCACACAAATCTGAGTGTGTATCGCAAGGCGGGGCTCGAGTACGTGGATTTTATGCGGGGCCCGCTCGAGGAGTTCACCTCGCTCACGAGGAGCCTGAGTGATCTTCGTCTGAACCGATTTCAAGCGCTGCTGGCAGGTGGCAAGGATGTGGATGCCGCCAACGAGGCCTTGCGGGAATTTGACGCTTTCGCAAACCAGTTGGGTGCGTCGGCTGGAGATGCCCGAGGTCTGGTTTCGGATGTCTCGGAGTTGGCTTCTGCGATCAAAACAAAGGCGCAGGTGAACGAAGACCGCAAAGAGCAGCGTGCGATGCTGCTGAGGGAGCGCAAGGTGGAGGAGGCTGATGCGGTCAAAGTCGAGCTGATCGACTTTGGTAAGGAGGTCAAAGCGGTGACGGGAACGTTGCCTGCGTGGAGGGAGGCCGCCGGGACTCTCCGTGAAAAGATGAGCGCCGCTTTGGAGGTGGGGCGTTCTGCCGATTGGGCGAAAGGAGATCGGGCTTTGCAGAAGCTTCTCGGTAAGGCGGAAAAGTTGTTGTCCGAATTGCCTGCCGTCGAAGCGCAGCTTTCGGCCTGGAGATGGGATGAGCCGATTCCGTTTTCAAAGTCGTTCGCGGCTTTCCTGTGGGGGCGGGAGTGGCTCACGGCCAGTTTTTGGCAGGACTGGTACGGGATTATTCCGCTGCTGAGTGGTTCACTTCTGGTTTCGATGATTGCGATGGTGATCGCCGTGCCTTTCGCGATTTCTGCCGCGATCTATATTGCCGAGGTCGCGGGCCCGCGGGAAAAGGCTCTCGTGAAGCCCTATATCGAGTTTGTGTCCGCCATTCCCTCGGTGGTCCTCGGATTCTTTGGAATTGCGGTGCTGGGAACGGCTCTCCGCTCCCTGTCGGAGGTTTCCTGGCTCCATTGGGTCCCCGGATTTCCGATGTCGGAGCGCCTCAATGCATTCACGGCGGGGTGCCTGCTGGCGGTGATCTCCGTTCCGACGATTTTTTCGCTGGCTGAAGATGCCCTGACCAACGTCCCGAAGCATCTGAAGGAGGCGAGTTTTGCTCTGGGAGCCACGCGGCTGCAGACGCTGGTCCGTGTGTTGGTCCCAGCCTCTCTTTCCGGAATCATTTCAGCGGTGTTACTCGGATTCGGTCGGGTGATTGGGGAGACGATGGTAGTGCTTCTTTGTGCGGGAAATCGGATTGCGATCCCGGACTTTACACAAGGATTGGGGGCTATATTCCAGCCGGTGCACACGATGACGGGTATTATTGCTCAGGAAATGGGCGAGGTTCCCAATGGGAGCATTCATTACCGAGCGCTATTTATGGTCGGGATAGTCCTGTTTTTGATTTCCTTGGGTATTAACTATCTCGCTCAAAAGATCGTTCGCCGTTATCGGATTTCCATTGGTTGAGTTATGGCAACAGTAAACCCGTTTTCCACTCCTCCGACATCGGCGATTCGTGCTGAACGAATCGTATTCGCCACATTTCGCTTGGCGACCTATGCGATTCTCCTCGCTGCTACTTTTATTTTTGGGGTGATCTTTGTAAAGGGATCCAGCACGGTTTTTACAAACAGGTTTCCCTTTGTGAATGTCGCCTTTCTGACGCAGTCGCCGGAAACCCTGCATGTCTTTACCAAGGACTCTCAAGTCTTGCAGATGGGGGACAAGGAGTTCCGTCAGATGATGGAGAAAGAGGGAAACCCAACCATCTCCGACGAGAATTACGTCTACAGTGCCGGGGGAATCTTTCCCTGCATTGTGGGAACCGTCTTTTTGGTGGTGGGTTCGATGGCGATCGCGCTCCTCGTCGGGATCAGTAGCGCGGTGTTCTTGAACGAATATAGCCGGGGGGGGAGAGTTGTGGAGTTGCTGCGACTTGCAATTCTCAATTTGGCGGGAGTTCCTTCGATTGTCTTTGGGCTGTTCGGTTTTGGGCTTTTTGTTTTGTTTGCTCCAAAGTTTCAATCCACGGCAGACGCCAGCTGTTTATCCATCCCGCTGGGTATCGGTTACCTCAATTTCTGCGGTTGGGGCGTTTCCCTCTTATCCGGCTGGTTTACGCTCGCGTTTATGGTTCTTCCCGTGGTGATCACGGCGAGTGAGGAATCCCTCAAAGCGGTGCCCAAGGGATTCCGGGACGGCTCCCTGGCCTTGGGCGCAACGCAGTGGGAGGCGATCCGAACCAACGTGCTTCCCTATGCTTTGCCGGGAATTTTGACCTCTTCGATTCTCGGGATTGCCCGCGTTGCGGGTGAAACTGCTCCGATCATGTTTACGGCGGCCTACGTGGTGCGGGACCGTTTGCCCTGGCAGGTTGACAAGGCACTGGATGTATTATTTCAGGGAGTTATGGCCCTGCCCTACCATATCTATGTGGTAGCGTCTAAAATCCCGCAGAATGAATATACGGAGCGTGTTCAATTCGGGACGGCATTTGTTTTTTTGGCCGTGGTTCTGGCGATCGCGATGACCTCGGTTATCCTGCGGAGCCGCATGAGAGCCCGTTACCGTTGGTGAGGATGAGAACAGAAATTGCGTTGCCTTTAAATTTCCGACCCGTGAAAACCACCCTTTCTCCGGTTTCTATGCTTGCCGATTCCCTTGTTGAAGTGCCCTCGCCCATGATTGAGGTCGATAACCTCAACTTTTTTTACGGGAAGTCTCAGGCTCTGCATCAAATCAGCCTTCAGATTCCGGCAAAACAGGTTACTGCCTTTATTGGGCCTTCGGGGTGCGGAAAGTCGACACTTCTGCGCTGTTTCAATCGCATGAACGATCTGATTGAGGGGACCCGGATCGGGAGTGGGACCATTAAGATCCAGGGCGTGGACATTCACGATCCCGAGGTGGACGTGATCTCTCTCCGGCGTCAGGTCGGCATGGTCTTTCAGAAGTCGAATCCGTTTCCCAAAAGCATTTTTCAAAATATCTCTTACGGACTGGAGCTGCAGGGGGTTCGCGATCGAAAGAGGCTCAGTGAGGTGGTCGAGAAAAGTCTTCGGGGTGCGGCCCTTTGGGAGGAGGTCAAGGATCGACTTCACTCGAGTGCTTTGGGGCTTTCTGGGGGGCAGCAGCAGCGCCTCTGTATTGCGCGTGCCATCGCTGTGGAACCAAGCGTGATTTTAATGGACGAGCCTTGCTCTGCGCTTGATCCAATAGCCACTAGTAAGGTGGAGGAGTTGATCCAGGAGCTGAAGCAAAACTACACCATCGTCATCGTCACCCACAGCATGCAGCAGGCGGGACGTTGTTCGGATCAGACGGCTTTTTTCTATCTGGGGAGATTAATTGAGATGGACGCGACCCAGAAGGTTTTTACCAATCCGAGCCACCAGCAAACGGAGGATTATATCACTGGTCGGTTTGGCTAAGCATGACGAGTCTGGTGTATGCCTCGCTCGAGGGAGCGGTGTTGCGCCCAATAAAAAACTGATCCCCCGATTATCTTGCCCCCTTATGAGTGTTTACTGGGAACAACATCTATCCGAAATCCGCGAGCAGTTGCTGATGATGAGCGGTTTGACCGAGCGTAATTTGGGTCAGGCGACCCGCGCATTTCTGGAGCGAGACGACCGCCTTGCCGAACTGGTGGAGGCGGAGGACAGCGAAATCGATGAGCTGGAGAAGCGCATTGATGACAAAGTCGTCACCTACATTTCCACCCATGGTCCGATGGCTCGTGACTGTCGCTTTCTGATTACGGCTTCAAAAATCGGGAGTGAGCTTGAGCGTATCGCTGACCAGGCGACGACGATTGCACGTCGGTCTCGTGACTTGAATCGCCAGGCTGCGCTGAAGAGCCCGACGAGTATTCCTACGATGGCTGAGGAGGTTCAGGGGATGCTCCGGCAAAGCATCCGGGCTTTTGTGGAAAAGGATACGGACCTTGCGTTGGAGGTCATTGGGCGGGATCGCTTGGTGGATTCCGAGTACAAGGATGCGGCGCGTCAGGTGGAGGCGGCCATTCTCGAAGATCCGGGGACGACCGCCCGGGAGTTGCATCTGCTCACCATTGCGAAAGCGTTGGAGCGGGCCGGAGACCATGCCTCGAATATTGCTGAGGAGGTTTTTTATCTCCTCAAGGGAGAGGACATTCGTCACTCCGCCGGACCGAGGCGGTAGAGGCCGTTTCAGTTCAAAGCGGGTGGGGCCGTTGCGTTCGCGTTGTTTTTGTTTGTGTCTCCTTTGGAGGCCCGGCCGCTGATCGAAATTATCCCTTTGGCTGCAGTTGTTTCCGAAGGATTGCGTAGAGCAGGGTCAATAGGGCGCCGCTGGAGAGCAGCAGGACGAGGCTGTTCCAGAGGAACACGCTGACTCTGAGCCCTCCAATGTGTTTTTCGGGGCCAAAAAAGACGTTCACGGGTCGGGTCCGTCGGTAGTCGTTTTGCTCTGTCTCTGCTTTTGCCACGAGATCTGCGACTTTCTGATTGGTGTAACGGAGTTGGGCGCTCATCGCGGTTTCTCCAGACTGTAATCCAGTGTCCGCCAAGCGTTTTCCAGCAAGTACCTGGTCGGCACCTCTTAGTCGGCGGTCGAGATCCCGGCCCGATCCGCTGGTGAGGCTACTGGCTACTGAGAGCGCATCTTTGAGGTCCTCAAAGCGTTGGGTTTCAGCTGGGGTTCTTTTCTTTTTTGAAAGAATTTCGATCTGGGCCTGAAGAGCGTCCTGGCGCCTCGTAAGCGGGTTGAGTTTTGCCTGAGCAACGATGAGTGCTTCGTAGCTGTAGTGAGTGGCGACTAATCGGGAGATAAAAGGGATGTGGAGTTTTCGATCCGACTCCTCCCGAATTTGGGGGTCCGTACTCGCCGCGGGCGGGTTGTGCACAAACCAGCGTTGAAACGCATAGAGGAGATCGGGGTCGCGGTTCATTTCTTCATACTTGATCAGGGCACCGCTGAAGATGAGCTGGGGGATCAGGACGAGTGGGACAAAGTTGGCGGCCATTTTGCTCGAGGAGGCCACGGAGGAAATGAGCAGTCCCAAGGACACTCCGCTGAGGGCCGTCACGAGCATAAAAAACCAGTACGGCCAAAACATGCCCTTCACCTCGAGAATGGAGTTTCCCACGAAGACGAAGAGCGCGCACTGCACGGCGCAGAACAGCGTCAGCGAGCAAAGTTTTGCCAGGATGTAGTAAGGTAGCCGCACCGCAAGGTTCCGCTCCCGGTTGAGCAGAACGCGGTCCCGGATGATGTCATCGACGCTGTTGACCAGGGCGAGGAACATGGAGACGAGCAGGGAGATAAAGATGTAGGTAGGGATGTGAAAGGCGCTGGCAAAGTCGTACTTGCCGGAGTCGTTGTCGGTGAAGTAGAGCGCCCAGCCGACGATGGCGGCGAGGGCTGGAGGGACAACGAGGGTGAGCACGAGGTTCCCGCGGTTGCGCAGCTTGGAGGTGAATGAGCGCTTAAAAAGGGTGCGCAGCTGGGTCCATTCCTCCCTCAGCTTCAGCCGGCGTCTCTGGGAGAGGGGAATGTCCGGCGTGGGAATGGGGGAAGGGCCTTCGCGCAGGTTGACCTGTTTCATGTCCTGCAAAAGGCGGAAACGGTCGTATTTGTCGCGCCAGAAGTCGGGTGAAAAGCGCCTGGCAGGAACGAGTTGTCCACGGCTGTTTTCCTCGTAGATGATGTCTCCGCTCAGGTCTCGCAAGGGGGTCTCGAGCACGTCGAAAATGAACTCGGGGCGGGTGGTTCCACAGGCGGGGCAGCCGTCGAGTTCCGCTCCAAAATGCTGCTCGTGTTCCGCTTGGGCGAAATAGGAAAGCATCTCTGCGGGGGTGCCGTAGAAGGCCATGCGGCCGCCCTTGTCGAGGAGCAGGGCCTTGGAGAACATCTGAAACAGCTTCGAGGTCGGCTGGTGCAGCGTCACCAAGACGATCTTGTTGTGGGCCATCGACCGAATGATATCGAGGACGTGCTCGGAGTCTTTAGAGGAGAGCCCGCTGGTCGGTTCATCGAATAGGAAGACGTCTGCCGAGGAGAGCATATCGAGCCCGATGTTCAGCCGTTTGCGTTCTCCTCCCGAGAGCATCTTTTTTGCGGTACTGCCCACCACCGAATCGCGCCTTTCCACGAGCCCCAATTCAATGAGGCGGCTTTCTACCCGCCGCGCGCGGTCCCTGCGGGAGAGGTGGGGGGAGCGGATTGCGGCCGCAAATTCCATGTTCTCCTCAATCGTCAGATGGTCGTCGAAGGCGTCGTCCTGAGGAATGTAGGCGACGAAACGTTTGAGGGACTCCAAGTTTTCGTACAGGGATCTGCCGTTAAGGAGGATGGTTCCCTCGCTGGGGTGAAGCTGTCCGGCGAGGGCTCTGAGCAAAGTGGACTTGCCCGAGCCGCTTGCGCCCATGACGCAAACCATTTCCCCGCGGCTGACGGAGAAGGAGAGGCCATCCAAAGCCCGCTCGTTTCTGCGGAAGGAATAGGTGAGGTCTCGAATCTCCAGCAGGGAGATCACATTACGCTCCTCTTCAATGATCCTCTCCGAAAAGTCGCACTTGAGGATCTGCCAGGCGTCCAAACGAATGGTGGCTCCGTCCTCCAGAGCACAGTGGCCACCGACTGAGAGCGACTGGTCTCCCACGTGAAGTGGACGATCGGCGTGGAGCACCTCGAGGGTTCCAATCCGGTGGTCGTAGTCGCAAAGGATCCGGAGCAGGATTTCGCCGGAGGTGCCCGGGGAGAGCAGGATGTCGTCGACATCGAGGAGGGAGGGGTTGTTGGAGACGAGGTAGCTCGTTTTGTAGGTCTTGAGCTGGAAACGTCCCCCGAATGCGCGGGCCCTTCGCCGCAAGTCACTGAGGGGAAGTTCTGAGTCGTTGTCGAAAACGAGGCGGTCCTCGAGGGACGCTTCCACTTGGGTGCCCAGGCTAAGCTTGACGCCGTTGAGTTTTGCCGAGGTGTTTTTGAGGGCGCGGACTTGGACTTTGAGACCGAAGCGGATTTCAAGGGCACTGTCGCGGGATCGCTCCTTCTGCAGCTCCACCTCGTCCTCGGCGTCGATGGAGAGGAAGATCTGGGTGAGGGAGACGTTTTTTTTCGCGTTAAAATAGTAGGCGAGTTCCTGATGGCTAAGGACTTGCTCGCCGAGGACAATGCGTTGTCCCGGGTAGATGCGGCTGAAGTCGCCAGGCTTGAGTGGGCGCCCGCGGACGGCGATCGTGCGGGTGGAGAGATTTTTGAGCAGGAGTAATTCGTGGTAACGGAATGCAAGCATGCGCTCCGCCCCGTGCAGGCTTTTGAGTCCCACGTCTGCGTCGCTGGTGGGGCCGCCAAAGCTGACGCACTCGAGGGGCGAGTGCCCGCCCTGATAGACCGAGGGATCGGGGGACTCACTGGAACTGAGTTGATAAACGATGTCGATGGCCTGGGCTGCCATACCCAGCTGGGTCATGAAGGAGTAAAACTCCACGAGTTGCTGGCGATCCATGCCGGCGCGCGCGATGAGATCGTAAAGCTGAACGCCGAGCATGATTTTTTGGTCGGTGTCCAGCTGCCCGGAGAGTTTCTGGGCCATGATGCCGATGTCGTGCTTTTCGTGGAGCGCGTTTCGGAAGAGCTTTCGGAGTTCGGAGTAGACGGCCTCCGGAAAGTCGTGTCGGAGAAACCCCAGGGAGGAGTCAATTTCCTCCTCGAGGATTTGACCGCCCCCTTTGGAGAAGGCCGCCAGCACCTGGATGAGCAGCGGGAGAAGGTTGGGACTCTCCGTGACGGTTCGGGGACGCCTTGCGACCCGCCGTGCCAAGTATTGGAGATGATGCCATCCGCGATGGACGAGCGGCAGTTGCAGCCACGCTCTCTTGAGGCGGGAACGCACTTCGCGCAGCAGGCTGTCGAGGATCGGAGACATGGAAGTAGGGCGGAATTTAGGAGCCGTGCCGTGAGATGTCGAACTGCAGGTCAGGCGGGGTTGCCGGGGAGGGGAAAAGTGCTACGTTGCAGGGAGGCCCTTTCATCTGCCGCATTCCAACGTTCCTGAAGAGAATCTTATGTCTGAGTTTGAACCTCGAAATAATCCGCAGCGTCAGCGCCCCGGCAACGGGGGCGATCCCCAGTTTAACTGGAGGACCTTGCTGCTGCTGGTTCTGGGCGGTGCGCTGATTTTGGGCTGGGTGGTGACGTACCGATCCCCCGGGGCAGGGGTCATCGATCTGCCTTACCGGGAGTTCCGCGAGGCGGTGGAGAAGCAGCTTATCGTGAAGAACAAGAAGGATAAGTCTTTGGAGCTGATCACTGAGCCGAATGTGGCGGGTAAACACCTCCAGGGGTGGATCAGGACGGGTGAGGGAGATAATGCTTCGGAAGAGCGTTTCAGAACGCAGGTGGATCTTCAGTACAACAACGACCTGCGCGAGTTTTTGAATCAGCACGGCCTCGAAGCCAACCCCAAGGTCGAGTCCGCTGTGGTGGGCTCGATGCTGATGAGTTTTTTGCCGATCGCGCTCTTCCTGATGGTTCTATTCTTTCTCTTCCGGCAGCAGTTCCGCATGGCCGGAAGGGGGGCCATGAGCTTTGGTAAGTCCAAAGCGCGCATGCTGAGTCGTGAGAAGAATCGGGTCACCTTCAGGGACGTGGCCGGTGTGGAGGAAGCCAAGGAGGAAGTGCAGGAGATTGTCGAGTTTTTGAGGGATCCGAAGAAGTTTCAAAAACTAGGCGGGCGCATCCCCAAGGGGGTTTTGATGGTGGGATCTCCGGGGACGGGGAAAACGCTGCTGGCTCGCGCGATTGCGGGCGAGGCTGAGGTGCCGTTTTTTTCGATTTCGGGTTCTGACTTTGTGGAGATGTTTGTCGGGGTGGGTGCGAGTCGGGTGCGGGACATGTTTGAGCAGGGGAAAAAGGCGGCACCCTGCCTCATCTTCATCGATGAGATCGACGCGGTGGGGCGTCACCGGGGTCACGGGATGGGTGGCGGTCACGACGAGCGCGAGCAGACCCTGAACGCACTGTTGGTGGAGATGGATGGGTTCGATACCCAGGAGGGAGTGATCATCATCGCAGCGACCAATCGTCCCGACGTGTTGGATCCCGCTTTGCTCCGGCCCGGGCGCTTCGATCGTCAGATCACGGTGGCTTTGCCGGATGTGAAAGGGCGTGAGGAAATCCTCCGCGTGCACTCAAAGAAAGTGAAGTTGGGTGAGGATGTGGATTTAGGGGTGATTGCGCGCGGGACTCCGGGTTATTCCGGCGCAGAGCTGGCGAACGTGATGAATGAGGCCGCGCTGCTCGCGGCGCGCCGTGGTTTGAAGGCAATCACGCGCCTCGAGTTGGAGGAGGCGCGCGACAAGGTGCGCTGGGGCAAGGAGCGTCGTTCTTTGGCGATGAGCGACAAGGAAAAGGAGAACACCGCTTATCACGAGGCTGGTCATGCTCTTCTGGGTGTATTGCTCAAGCACACGGACCCGGTGCACAAGGTCACGATCATTCCGCGTGGGCCCTCCTTGGGATCGACGATGTATTTGCCCGTGGAGGATAAGTATACGCAGAGAAAGAATGAGCTGCTCGACCGTCTCGTGATGATCATGGGCGGTCGCGTGGCCGAGGAGCTGGTTTTTGGGGATGTGACCAACGGAGCCCGTGGGGACATCAATCAAGCCACGGAAATTGCCAGGAGGATGGTGTGCGAATGGGGAATGAGCGAAAAAATGGGGATGGTGGAGTACGGTAAACACGAGGAGTACGTGTTTCTCGGCCGGGATATTTCCCAGAACCGGAACTACTCGGAAGCGACGGCGCAGGAGATTGACCGCGAGGTGAGGGGGCTATGTGACAATGCCTACCGGGTCGCGACGGAGCTCATTCTCCAGAATCGGGAAAAATTGGAGGTAATCGCGAAGGGGTTGCTGGAGTTTGAGACGTTGGATGGTTCTCACATCCGCGAAATCATGGATTCAGGTCGGATCCAGAATCCGCCGGCCCCGCCGACTCCGCCGAGTTTGCCCCCGCCCGTTCGGTCCCGTTCGGTCGGGAGCGAGTCGCGGGAAATGGATCTTCCGCCTGGTTTGCCGGGCTTGCCCGCCTCAGCCTGAAGCAGCCTGAAACAGCCGTGTGGGTTTGATGCTGATCTCGAGATAAGCTGGGGGACATCGTGTTTCATCTCAGCGCGTTGTGGAGTGAGGGGGCTCGAGGAAATCTCCATATGGGAGCTCCGATTTCTCTGCCTTGGATAGCGGCTCTTTCTTACCCCCAAATGAGGTTGGAGGAGTACGACGCCTCTAAGTTCTGTCCGTGGTGAGGACTTGCTGATATTTTGAAGAGTGTGTCATGGGGGGGCGCTTGGTGGATCCCACCCCATGGCCGGGAACGGTGTTTGGTTGCTATGGCGAATCTCATCAACAGCTTAAGAGAAAAGTTCCAGTCATCCCTCTCCGATGCTGAGCCGGATCGGAAAACTCGGGAGGATCGGTACCGTCAACTCTCCAAGGACGAGGTTTTTCAGGGATTGGTGAAGGAGATGGAGAGTGCCATCGTGAGGACATCCAACGGTGCTGCTCGGATTTCGCTGAGGCTGCAAACCGTGGTCGATCAAATCGAGGTTGCGGGGGGCCAAATTGAGGGTGTGACGGCCGACGTTGAAGACTTGAGACGGAGCGCACAGGGGATTTCTTCGAGCGCGTCTGCGATTAGTGACACGGCCCAGTCGACGGCGGCATTTACCCAGCAGGGCCTTGAGTTGACGCAGATGACGCTGAGCGCAGTCCGGTCACTGCAGGACAGCATGAACGTGGCTTATGAGAGGATCATTGAGTTCGTCGACAGGGTGCGAACGATGACCGAGCTGAGTCAGGTGGTGGAAGATATTGCGTTTAAGACCAAGCTGCTGGCGCTCAATGCGGCGATTGAGGCGGCGCGTGCTGGTTCGCATGGCCGTGGGTTTCACGTGGTGGCTGATGAGGTCCGCAAGCTTGCGGAAGATACTGCCCGCCAGAACAAGCAGATTTTTGGAGTGTTACAGGCGATCACCGGCGATTTGGCTCCGGCCAAGCAGTCGATAGAGGAGAGTAAAGCTTCTACGGAGTTGACGGCGGCGCGCTCTTTGGAGCTGAGCAAGGCCTTTGAGACAATTGCTGGGATGGTTGCGAGTGCCAAAGACCGGATGTCCGAGATTTCGAGCGCTGTGCATACTCAGAACGAGGCCGTTCAGAAGGTTTCGGAAAGGCTGGCGCTGGCGGGAACTTCGGTTTCCAAGGTGCGCAGTGAGTCCGCTTCCATTACCCAGAACACCTTTGCGCTATCGAAGCTGACTGAGGAGGCCTTCTCGACCCTTGGCAAATTGGATGTGGGAACGATGTTTCACCAGTCGTTGCCGATGGTCCGGGAACTGGTGGCGCGAGCGGAGTCCCTGTTCGAGTCAGCGGTGGACAGCGGGCGGATCTCTTTGGAGGAACTGTTGGCCTACCGTTATACGGAGATCAAAGGCAGCCGGATTCAGTCTTTGAGCCGTCTTTTCAACGTGGATTTGGTCCCGGCAAGTGGCTTTACACCGCCCAAATACGAAGCGGGGTATGATGCGGCGATTGATAAGGATTTGATGGTGCTGTGTGACGAGATACGGCTTCGCAATCCCAAGCTAGTGCTCGCAAACGTACTGGATCTGAACTCCTACGCGCCGTCTGGGAATTCGGTGAATGCCAACGATTGGACGGGGATACCTGAGAAAGACATCCTGGGGAATCGGCTGAAGCGCACTTTTACCCAGCATCGCGTTTTGGTGCGAGGTGCCAGGATGGGGCTTGGATCGGGTGCCGCTTCTGTCGGGGACCTTGCGCCTCGGAGCGAGTTTTTGGAGAAGGGGTGTCATTTGGATGAGACCCGCGAGGCGAGAAAACAGTTTTTGGTCCAAACTTACCTGAGAGATACGGGGGGCGAGGGCGCGATTATTTCCATTTTGGCGATGCCCATTTTTGTGAAAGGTCAGCGCTGGGGAGTCGCCATTCTTGGGTGGGACAGCGAGAGCGCCGGTTAGTCGCTTTGCTGAAGGCGCCCCGCTTCAGGCGCGGAGGTGAATCCAGAGGGAGGATGCGCCCTCTCCATCGGGGAAGTCAGGCAGGGGCTCCGCGTGTCGGCAATGCCCTGATTTACGCGCCGCTTTCAGCGAACTCCTCGCGATTTGTTCCAGTTCCCGAGCGGTGAGTTTGGTGCAGTTGGTGGACAGAAGAATCCTGCCCTCGGGCTCGCTCAGTTCGAGGGCGGCGTCGAGAAGGGACTGGAGGTTTTCCTCGGCTCTGAAGCGGCGTCCCTTGTGTCCTCGGGAGAAGGTGGGAGGGTCCAGAATAATGGCGTCGAATGTTTCTTTGCGTCTTGCGAGACGGGGAAGAAGCTCCATGACGTCCTCCGCGAAGAAGCGGTGGTTTGGGAGAGGCAGGGAGTTGAGCTCGAAATTGGATTTTCCCCGGTCCAGAGATTTTTTGGAGAGGTCCACGGAGAGGGTTTCCGCGCCGGTGAGCGCTGCGGCTACGGAGAAAGAGCAGGTGTATGCGAAGGTGTTGAGGAGACGTTTTGCGGGATGGTGGCGGAGGAGGCTGCGGTTGTGGCGCTGGTCGAGGAAAAGTCCCACGGAGTATCCGGCCTCGAAATCGAGGCTGAACCGCATCTTATTTTCAGTAACAACCGTCTGGAGAGGAAGGTGGGGGTCTCCTTCGAGCAGGACTGGGGCGGACCTTTCTGCGTTTTGGACAGGCATGTTTCGGCCGAATATTCGCAGCGGTTGGAAGTCGAAGGTGGTTGCCCGTTGTTGCCATTCCCAGCGCAGATGGGCGAGGAGGTTGGGCGTTTGAAAATTCAGAAGCAGATCTGCCCCGAGGCGTTCAATCCAGCCGCCGGGAAGGGAGGCGACTCTGTGGGCGGATGTGCCACTGGCTTCAAAGGATTTCCATTGATCCGGGGTGATCCAGTGCGAGTCGTTGAAATGTTCAGAACGGTGCATGTCTCGCCCAGAGGAAGACGCATTGCAGGGCCCGTGCAATTCAATTACAGGTGCCTATTCGCGATTCTCTTGTATGCGGCCAACTAAACTCCTTTTTCTCGGCAGCTTTGTCATGTTTGGCGTGGTGTCTGGCTTTTCTCAGACAGCAGGTGATGGGTCCGATCTTTTCCTGAGCGCATACAGCAATTTTCAAAAGGCTGAATCCCTCGAGAAAAGTGGGGATGCGGCAGGCGCGCTCGCATTGTACGAGGAGGTTTCGAAGGCGATTGCGCAGCTGTTGAATCAGTACCCCGGATGGAATCCTCAGGTGGTGAATCTGCGGGCAAATTACACGGCCGAAAAGATTAAGCGCTTGCGAGATGCAGGCGTTTCGTCTGCACCGCCTGCGGCGGCATCGAAGCCGAAGGGGGGGGCTGCGGGGCCGATGGCATTGATTCCACAGCCCTCCGTGGCTGTTCCGGTGCAGAATCCGGTTCGCACTCCGCTTCCCGAGCGCGGGGGAGTTCCGGTGCCTCCGAGTGACCCCTTTGCGGAGATTCAGTCGAAATTAAGCCAACTGCAGAATGACCTGCAGTTTGCTCTGGATGAGGCGCAGAGATTGCGCCGGGAAAAGGCCGAGTTGGCGGCTCAGTTGGACGAGGCGCAAAAGGGGCGAGCGAAGTCGGAAAACATGGAGCGCATTTTAGAGCAGCGCTCGGAGGTGGCCGAAAAAGCGTTGCTCCAGGCCAGGGAGGAGAAGGTGAAATCTGTCGCCGAGATCACAGTTTTGGAGCGTCAGTTGGCGGAGATGCGTCAGCAGAAGCGGGAGCTCCAAGCAGAGAGGGAGGCTTCTGAGGAGGTGCGCCGGCGTGTGGAAGGGCGTTTGGCTCAGACTGCTGGAAGGGAGAGTCGGGTTTCAGGTGAGCGAGATGCGGCCGCGCAGCAATTGTTGGATGCGGCGAAACAGGTCTCGCAACTGAAGCAGGATTTGGAAAAAGCGGCTCGGGAGAAGTCCGAGGTGCAGGACAAACTCGAGAAGGCTGTGGGCGAGCGCGATGACGTCCGCAAGACAGCCGAGGCTCTCGCCAAGGAACGGGATGCCGCGAAGTTGGCCGAGGCGGAGTCGATCAAAGCGAAAGAGAAGAGCGAAAAGGCGTTGCTGCAGGCCGGAATGGAACGGGATGCGGCGAAGGAGGCGTTGGTGAAGGTGAGTCGGGAGCGGGATGACTCCGTTGCGCTGGCGGCTAAGCTAAAGGAGGCGGGCGCTCAAATTGACCAGCTTCAGTCAGCGAATCGGGAGCTTGGGGAAAAGTTGGCTGAGGCGCAGAAACGGGTGGAGCAGCGCAAGAAGGACGGAGCGGAATCTTCCCAACCGTTAGTGGCACTGAAGCAGGAGGTGGAATCGGTCCGAGCCAAGTTGGCCGATTCTCAGAAAAAGGCATCGGAATCGGAAAAGTCCGTGAGCGACCTCCAAAGCAGGCTGGAGGCGTCGTTGAAGGAAACGGCATCCAGCAAGTCGGAGTTGGCTCAGGTGACAGGGGAACGAGATCATGAGCGGGAGGAGAAGGATTTGCTCCAAGGCATTTTGCGTCGCACGATGGCGGAGCAGAGTCGCCGGAATGAAGCGCGCAAGGCGGTGGTTGCGGAGGTGGCGCGGTTGAAGATTGATTCCGAGGCCTTGGTGAAACAGATCGGACTTTTGGGGGAGCCGATTTTGCAGCTCTCAGAGAAAGAGCAGGCCTTGTTCAAGCAGCCCTTGGTGGAGATTAGTGAAGAGGGCATTTCCATTTCGGCCATCAAGACGCCCTCGAAATCGGCTCCCGGCACGAAGTCCTCCGGTGCGTCCGAGTCGGCTTCGGCGGCCTCAGGATCTGTGGGTGTGCAAAAAGAAACGGCTTCGGAAACGGCAAAGGCCCCCGGAGGTGCCTCAGAGGGAGCCCGTTCCAAAATGGCTGAGGCGAAGGAGCGTTTTGAAAAGGGGGAGTTTGATTTGGCGGAAAAATTGTATTCGGAAGCCCTCACCCTCTCACCGCAAAATGCCTTTGTGCTTTCGAACTTGGGGGTCACGCAGTTTAGGGCGAGGAAGTTTGGAAAGGCGGAAGAGAGTCTCAAAAAAGCGCTGGAGATTTCCCCCCAAGACGCCTTCTCCCGGGCGACCCTTGGGATCGTCTACTACACACAGGGGAAACTTGATAAGGCGGTGGAGGAGCTGACGCAGTCGGTCGCGATCAACCCGAACAATGCGGTGGCCCACAATTATTTGGGAATTGCGGCGAGTCGCAAGGGGTGGCAGGAGAACGCGCGCAAGGAGCTGGAAACGGCCTCCGCCTTGGACCCCAATTACGCCGACGCGTTCTTTAATCTCGCAGTGGTGTGCGTCTCCCAAAAACCTTCGGACAAAGAGGCGGCCAAAGCGGCTTATCGGCGGGCGACGGAGCTTGGGGCGGCGAAGGATCCCCGTCTCGAAGAGCTGATTCGCTGAGTCTTCCTTCTGATCCCATGGAGGGCGAGGCGTCTGCTGTGTCGCTGCCGAAGGTCATCGCGAATTTCGCCGTGACCTGGGATGGGCGAATTTCGACGAGGAAGCAAACGCCATCGGATTTTTCGTCGCCGGAGGACAAGCGACGTTTGCTTCAAATTCGGGCGGAGGGAGATGCCGTTTTGGTCAGTGCGGCCACGGTCGCGGCGGACACGATGACCCTGGGGTTGCCCGACGCTGAATTGCGGCGACAGAGGGTGGAGAGGGGGCAGCGGGAGTTTCCGCTGCGGGTTGTGGTCAGTGGCTCCGGGGAAATTGATCCGGCCCTCCGGCTTTTTGCGAGTGGAGGCGAGTTGCCGTTGATTTATTCGACGCAGCGCATGCCGGAGGCGGTTCGGCGTTCCTTGGAAACGAAGGCGGATCTCCGGCTGGAAGAGGGGCCTTGGGTGGATTTGTCCAGAATGCTGGCGTCTCTTTCGCGGGAGTTTGGGGTCAAAACGGTGGTCTTTGAGGGGGGAGGAATGTTGTTTGGGCAGATGCTCCGTTCGGGGTTGGTGGATGAGTTGTGTTTGACCCTGTGTCCGCTGGTCTTCGGCGGAAGCGGGGGAGTCAGTTTGACGGGGAGAGCCGGCGGATGGCTTCCGGAGTCGGTGTCATGTCATTTGATGGGCTGGGAGCGGGTGGGGGAGGAATGTTTCACCCGCTGGCGGATAAAAAAATGAAGTGGCTCGAAGAAAACCATTGCGCGCTCAGCTCCCTTGTGCTGTTATTTGCCCACCCCCAGTTTGTCACCCCCAGAAAAAACCGAGAGCGCCTCTCCTGCGAAAGCCGGAGAGGCGTTCTTCTTTTTTGCGTTGAGCAGGGACTTTGGGGTTGCGGTGCGAGGCGCTGGGTCTTGGGGGGGCTCAATTTTGGAAAATTGGGTGAAATAATTTGTCCCCACTTCTGGGGTCACTGGGACGAGGAGATGAACACCTCTCTCCCAGATGCGGCACACTCCCCTCTTTCTCCTCGTCTCCGGCTTGTTTTCGCTGGTCACCGTGGCGGCAGCCCCGCCGCAGGCCGTGCTTGATGGTCGCCATCGGGCGATGCTTCAGGCCCATTGCCTGGATTGTCATGGCCCGGAAAAACAGAAGGGGAAGTTCCGGATCGACGATCTTTCGTTTTCGCTGAGCGACCCGCAGACCGCAGAGCGCTGGCAAAAGGTGCTGGATGCGCTCAATTCGGGCGAAATGCCTCCGGAGGGCGAAAAACAGCCGCCTTCCAAGGAAAAGGCGGATCTTCTGGATGAACTCGCCCACACCTTAGTCACCGCGCGCAAGAGCCTCAGCGACCAGCACGGGCTGATCACTCTGCGTCGTTTGAATCAGCGGGAGTACAAGAACACGTTGCGTGTGCTCCTCGGGGCTGACGTCGATGTCAGTGATTTGCCTTCGGATACGGATGCCGCGCGCTTCGACACGGTTGGGGCCGGTCTTTTCATGTCCGGCAACCAGTTTGAGCAGTACGAGGCGATCGCCCGGGAAGCCCTGGAGGAAGCTAGTGCGCTTCATGCGGCTCTTGGCGTGGAAAAGAAGCTCCGCTTTGAAACGGAAACCACGGTCAAAACCATCGCGGATCACTATGCCTCCAACCGGGATGCCCATGAGCGGGCGACGGCGTGGGTAAAGGCGGTGGAGGAAGCTGCGAGCAGGCCGGAGAATGCGGAGATCGTGGATGCGTTGCGCAAGTCCTCGAAAAACGACGCTTTCTTCCGTCGCTCGTGGGCGAAGATCCCGGGCGCGCCTTCCCCGGAGTCCTTCGGTTTCAACACCGGCGAGAATAATGCAGATCATGCGAACCGCGCCTTCAGAATCTGGTCCGTTGAGTTTCCCTACTGGAGGAACTACCTGGAGCAGCCTTCGCTGGACACGGGGGCTTACCTCGCAATTAACGATGTCGACGGCAGTTTGAATGGATCCTTCTTCATCAAGTTTCCCAGCGATTTCCCGCCCGGGGACTACAAGATCCGGATCTGCGCCGGTCTGACCCCGCATGCGACGCCCAATCGCCGGTTTATTGACTTCGGCTTCAAGGGGCGCACGCGACCGACCCTCTCGGTCCACGAGGTTACCGGCACGATTGAGAATCCGGAGATTATCGAGATTCCCTTTCACCGGACGTGGAAGCACCGCGACCAGAACAGCTACGGGGTGTACATTCGCGAGAAGGGGACCGCAGACAACTTCGAGCAGTTGACGGCGAGGCGGGGCAAGGGCAGGGAAAACGATACGGGACCGGAGTCGGCGATTTGGGTGGACTGGATTGAAGTGGAGCGGATTCCCGAGGGGAAAGGCGCGGTGGCGCCCGGCATTCGAGCCCTCGGCATTCCGCTGGATGACCGGCAGCCAGTGCCCAAGCCTGCCGACTTGCGGGCCGCGTTGGAGCGTTTTGCGATCGAGGCGTTCCGGGGAGTGAAGCCTTCGGAGCGTTATTTGGACCGGCTGGTGGGGCTGTACGAGCAGGCACGCTCGGAGGGAGCAAAGCATAGCGTGGCGTTGCGGGACACGCTTGCGATTGTGCTTTCCTCTCCCAAGTTTCTGTATCGCGCCGAGCCCTCACCCGCCGAAATCCGCCGTCCGCTGTACGGTCACGAACTCGCCACGCGCCTGTCCTACTTCCTCTGGGGATCGCCACCCGACGAGACGCTTCTTCAATTGGGGCGGAACGGCGAATTGCTTCGTCCTGAGGTGCTGGCTGCGCAAACCAACCGCCTCCTCGACGACCCTCGCTCCATGGAGTTTGTGAGGGCGTTTGCTCGCCAGTGGCTCAACATGGAGCGACTCGACTTTTTCCAATTCAATCCCCTCCTCCATCCGCAGTTTGATTACGGCATCAAAATCTCGGCAAAAAACGAGGTGTACGAGTCGCTTGCGCTCCTGCTCCGGGAAAACGGCAGCGCGCGCAATCTCCTGAAGGCGGATTACGTGGTGGTGAACAGTGCGCTTGCCCACTTTTACGGGCTTTCTGGAGTGGTCGGTGACGCCTTCCGCAAGGTGCCGCTCCCGCCGGGTTCCCCCCGGGGTGGGCTGCTGGGGATGGCCGCGGTGCTTGCGATGGGGGGCAATGGAGAACACACCAGCCCCGTGGAGCGCGGTGCCTGGGTGCTTCGCAAAGTTCTCAACGAGCCGCCGCCTCCCGCTCCCGCGAATGTTCCTGCGTTGACGCGCCTTGCGGGGAAGGTGCTCACGACGAAAGAGCGTGTCGTGGCTCACCAGGAGTCCGCCCAGTGTGCGAGTTGTCACCGCAAAATCGATCCCATCGGCTTTGCTCTGGAGAACTTCGACGCCGCAGGTTTGTGGCGAACCGAAGACAGTTATCAAGCGATGGATGACCAGGGGAAACCGATCCCGAAGGCAAAGAAGACGTGGACCATTGATCCCTCCGGCGCGTTTCACCGGGGGCCCGCCTTTCAGAACTTCGCCGAGATGCGCGACGTCGTCGCGTCCAGGGTCGACGCCTTTGCCCGGGGCCTGACCTCTGCTCTGATCGAATACGGCCTGGGTCGTCCCTGCGGATTTAGCGACGAGGCCCTCGTGGATTCAGTCGTCACCCAAGCCAAGAGCCGCGATTTTGCCCTGCGCGAATTCCTCCACGCACTCATCCAGAGCGAACCTTTTCACCACAAATAAAAACCCTACCCATGAACTCCCCCTCCTCTCGCCGTCAATTTCTGCGCTCCAGCACCGCGCTGATCGCCCTTCCATTCCTCGAATCTTTCGGGTTCCGCCGTTTCGCCGCCGCCAGTGCTGTGGCGGCGCGTCCCAAGCGGATGGTATTTCTCGGCCTAGGGTGGGGGCTGACTACGGAAACGTGGTTTCCGGATGTCCAGCAGCCGGGAGCTGATTACACGCTTCCGAAGGGGTTGGAGCCGTTGGCCCGGCACAAATCCGGGTTTACGGTGGTTCAGGGGTTGACCCACAAATTTGTGAATGCGGGGCACCAGGGCAGCACCTTTTGGCTGACGGGAGCCAATCAGTACGCGGTGCCAGGGAAAAGCTTCCACAACACGATTTCTGCGGACCAGGTTGCTGCGGCGCAGTTTGGACGTGAGACGCGTTTTACCTCCCTGCAACTGGATTGTGGGACTTATGCCGGAAATTCAGGGCATGGCCCGGGGCTTTCGCTGGCGTGGGACGTGAGTGGAAAACCCGTGGGGGGCCACAAAAATCCGGTGGAAGCTTTCCACCGTTTGTTTTCGAGCGACAACACGCCGCTAGAAAAGCGGAAGGCGCTGTTGAAGCGGCGGCACAGTGTATTGGACACGGTGCTGGAGGAGGCGCACGACCTTCGGCGCGGGCTGGGCAAAGAGGATAATGCGAAGCTGGAGGAGTATTTTGAGGGGATTCGTGACATTGAAACCCGCCTGAGCAAGGACGAGCAGTGGCTGGAAGTGCCACGGCCCAAGGCACCCATTGCGGAACCCAAGCCGGGTCTCGCGGGTTACAAAGAGATCGAGCTGATGTACGACATCCTGGTTGCGGCGTTGCAGACCGATTCCACCCGGGTGATTGGCTATCGGCAACCGGTGGACACGCTGCTCACCAGTCTGGACATCAAGGTGGCGCCCCACGACATGAGCCATTATCACGCGACGATGGCGGAGAAGCTCGACGCCTCCCAGCGGCGGGACATTGCCAATAGCGAGCTGTTGGCCGGGCTGATCGACAAGCTCAAGGCGACGCGGGAGCCCGATGGCTCGAATCTTTTCGATCACACCACAATCGCCTTCGGCACCAATACCCGCACGGAACACAATGGCGACAACTGCCCCACGCTTCTGGCCGGCCACGGAGCGGGGCTCAAGATGGGGCACAATTTGGTGCTCCCCAAGGGCACACCGCTCTGCAACGCGTGGCTCACGCTGCTCCAAGGCTCGGGGGTTCCTGTGGAGCGCCACGGCGACAGCACCGGACCGATCAAGGAGTTGATCGCTTAAGCGAGTTGCTCTCCGGTGCGCCCGCGAGTCTGCTCGGCGGACTCCCTCTCAAGGCCCCATGGATCCTTCTCTACCACAACAAATCAATGACGCCGCTGCCCGGTTTATCCGGGACCGGCATTCACTGGGGGCTTTTGTGGGCGGCTTGTTGCGGGACGCGCATCTGGCGGAGGATGTTCTCCAGGAGGTCTGGGTGTGCCTTGCTGCGCACATTGAGAAAGGCACTCGGATTGACAACCAGTCCGCATGGTGCCGGGGCGTCGCTCGAAATCTGATTCGCCGGCATTGGGAAAAAAGCCAGCGCTCCTGGACGCCTCGCGAGGTGGAACGATGGGAGGCTTTTTTGGATCGGATCGACCAGTGTTTTGAAGTCGCCGACCGGGATTCCCAATATGTTGCCGCGAGGATCGCCGCCCTGGATCAGTGCGTGGAGTCGCTGCCCGAGCGTTCGAGGCGCCTGCTATCGCTCAAATACACGGAGGGCGCTGCGATGGAATCGATCGCGGCGGAGACTGGGCAGTCCTTTGAGGCGGTAAAAAAAGCGCTCATCCGAATTCGTGCCGGATTGCACGACTGTGTGCGCCAAAAACTCGTCAGAGAGGAATGGGTATGAATGACAATCAACGCAAACTCATAGAGGCCATCGACCAATGGGAGGATGGGACACTCAGTGGGGAGGAAATGGAGGAGTTGACCGACCTGTTGGCTGCCGCAGATGCGAGGCAGGCGCTGCTGGACCATTGGCTGATCGAGAAATCTCTGCCGCAGGCCCTTACCCGCGCTGCGATGGGACAGGGCCACCCATTG
This sequence comes from Verrucomicrobiota bacterium, assembly GCA_037975925.1. Classification (GTDB taxonomy): domain Bacteria; phylum Verrucomicrobiota; class Verrucomicrobiia; order Chthoniobacterales; family Chthoniobacteraceae; genus Chth-196. The sequence goes on along the minus strand of JBANFR010000005.1, from coordinate 1,159 downwards.
ACGCAAGTTGGCGAAGGGGAGGCTCGGGGCGCGGAAGAGTCCGGTGCTTTTGAGGAGGCCCCGAAAGTGATTCGGGTGCCGCTTTGGAGGAACGGTTTCTGGAGAACGTTTGGAGCGGCTGCTGCGGGTTTGGTGTTGGGGATTTCGAGTGCTTCTTTTGTGTTCGGGAAGGCGGCGATCACCTCCAAAAAAGTGGTGAGGATTCTGGAGGAGGGGTTTGAGACAGGGACCGCGCCTTTGGCGAGGGGGGCGCCCCGCGACCCGGGATTCTGGAGCGGAGATTACACGGAATTGGTCGGGGAGCGTGCGGGAATTCAGCCGCGTTCGGGAGCCAAGATGCTTCAGGTGCGCCGCGCGGATTACGAGGGGAAACCATCCACATTTAGCTGCTCGGGCGACGTTTATCGGGTGATTGATTTGCGTGCCCAGGGAGTGGTTGTGGAGGATGGCGACACGGTGGTATCGGCGGAAGCGCACTTTCGGAGCATTCCATTCTCGGCGCCGAAACGGTACGGGGTGTCGCTGTGGGTACATGCTTTTGAAAGTTTACCTCCGGTGGGAGCGGAGGGCGTGGCGTGGCCTCCTCGGCCCCAGCCGGGCGGGAGCCCTTCGATGGAGGTGCCCACGGCCTCGATTCATCGTTCTGTGAATCTCGAGCCTCAGGGAAATCATTGGCAGAAGCTGCGAACGGAGATGAGTGTTCCGCCGGGCACCCGTTATCTGATGGTGTGTTTTCACGTGGTGGACGGCGAGGCTGCTCGCCAGAGGCCCGAGAGCGGGGCGGTGGAGTTTCCGGGCCACTTTGTGGACGATGTGCAGGTTTCGTTGACACGCGGCGGGGCGAGTCGGTGAAGCGGGGGGATTTTTCGGGTACCCGAATCTTTTTTAAAAAAACAGTTGTGTGGGTCGGGTGGGTGTGAGAATCTACAAGCGTTCTGGGGGGAACAGCAGCCCTCCGAGTGTCAATCTGGCCTCGGGGGGCTGCAATTTTTTTGCCCGGGAGGCTCCCTCGGCGCTCTGAAGCGGCCAGCCTGCCGAGGGGTTGATTGTCCTCCTCCATCCGATGCTTCTCTGGCGCAAAAGGTTACCTGATTCATGGCTTCCCAAAGTCCGGAGCCGTCTTCATGAAGTGCTCGTTGATCACGCCCATTTGGAGCGC
>JBANFR010000004.1:0-61349 GCA_037975925.1 Verrucomicrobiota bacterium | reverse complement strand
GCCGGGCGGTCGCGCATCACGCGACCCCCGGGACCATGGCCAAAAATCAACGCATCCCGAAGGGATGCCGGCGCGCGTCCAGCCCACCGGCATCCAATCCTCCCGCGCGCGCATTCATCACCTCCGGCTCCCCCCGAATAGCCCGCATCCCTCCCCCGGCGGGGTCCACGAATCCTTCAAGATCCAGCCTGTTTCCGCGTCCGCTCGAGCAGCTTGCGAAGCCGTGACACGACCTCAGGCTCCTCCTCCCACCGGTTTCGGGTCTCGGCCGGATCGCTACTCAAGTCGTAAAGTTGATTGGTGTTCTCAGGTTCAGAAGTTTCCCCCGAAGCCGTCGGCTTTTGCTCGATCAACTTCCAAAAGCCCTCTCGCACCGCAAAAATCGCGTTGGAGGATTTCAAAACCACACTCTCGCGTCCTTTGGCACCCTCGTCGCCCCGCCACAACGGCCACAGGTTGACGCTGTCCTCGGCAGCCGTCTCCGGAAGAGGAGCGCCGATGGCTGCGGCGCACGTTGCCATGACATCCGTCAGCCCCACCATCGCATCACAAGCGCGGCCACTCGGAATTTGACCGGGCCAGCGCACGATGAATGGAACCCGGAAGCCCCCCTCATAAATCCCGTGTTTACGCCCGCGCAGTGCTCCGCAGATGTGGTGACCGGCTTGCAATGCCTGCCAGTAGGGCTCCAGCCGACGAGCGGCATTCGTGACGACTCCGCCGTTGTCGCTCGTAAAGATCACCATCGTCTGATCGAGCACACCCTTTTTTTCGAGCGCCGCCAGGATCTGCCCCACATGTCCATCCAGTTCCTGAACAAAGTCGCCGTAGGGACCGCACTGACTTTTCCCAAGCGACTCAGGCGCCGGCAGCACATCGTGATGCGGAATGTTCGAAGCCACGTAGAGGAAAAAAGGCTGGGGGCCGCTTTGCTCAATCCACGAAACGGCCTTGCGAGCAATCTCGCCGCCCACTTCTTCCGGACGATAAAGCACCTCCGGAGTCCAAGGCTCGACCTTGTTGCGCCGCCCCACCTTTACCACGTCCCCCTTCTTGCGCCCGACAAAGCTCCGGTTTTCAAAATAGAAGGCCGGCTCATTGCCCACGTTGGCAGCCATTCCGTAGAAATAATCAAAGCCACACTCGAGTGGGCCCGGCTTGATTTCCTCTTGGTTCCAATCAAAGCGACTCTGGTGGTCTGGGCCGCGGCCGATACCCAGATGCCACTTTCCGATCGCAGCCGTGGCGTAACCCTGGTTCTTGAAAAACTGGGGCAAATTCATCCGGCCCTCCTCAAAAAGCAAAGGCGCACCCGGATCCAAAACACCAGTGGGAGGATGCAGCAGATTGCGCCAGAAATAGCGTCCGGAGAGCAAACTATAGCGGGTTGGCGAACAAACCGAACCCGGGGTGTACGCATGAGTGAAGCGAGTGCCTTCCCGCGCGAGCCGATCCAGATTGGGGGTGCTTACCTTGGTGGCTCCGTACGAGCCCAAGTCGCCGTATCCGAGATCATCGGCCAGAATCAAAACCACATTCGGCTTCGCGGGAGTCGCCCCCAGAGCATGCGAGGAAACCACGCAACAAAAGATCCACAACCATGTCCGGATAGAGTTCATCAGCAGAATTTACGCATCGGTTCACGTTTTCCTGCACGCCACAGGAGCCCTCAGGCAGAGAGAAAAACCCACTGCCAAAAGCCAAAAAATTCACGCGTTAAGAATCTCGCGCACCACCTTCGCCTCCTCCACCCCCGTGAGACGTTGGTCAAGCCCTTGGTAGCGGAAAGTCAGTCTCCGGTGATCCACACCGAGACAGTGCAGGATCGTTGCATTCAGATCGCGGATGTGCACCGGGTTCTCAACGATGTTGTAAGCAAAGTCGTCCGTCTTTCCGTACTCCAGGCCGGGCTTGATTCCCCCGCCGGCCAACCAAGTCGTAAAACAACGGCCATGATGATCGCGCCCGTGATTGTCCGTACTCAAGCTCCCCTGGCTGTAGATCGTGCGCCCAAACTCGCCACCGCAAACCACCAGCGTATCGTCCAACATCCCCCGCTGTTTCAGATCCCGAATCAGCCCCGCACAAGCCTGATCAATGTCCTCGCACTGCAGGCGGAGGTTTTTTGGAAGCGAACCATGCTGATCCCAACCCTGGTGATACAACTGCACAAACCGCACGCCATCCTCCGCCATTCTCCTCGCAAGCAGACAGTTGTACGCAAAACTTCCAGGCCTCTTTACGTCAGGTCCGTACAGATCCAGAACCGACTCCGGCTCCTTCGTGATGTCTACCACGTTGGGAACCGCCGTCTGCATCCGAAACGCCATCTCATACTGCGAAATCCGAGCCAATGTTTCTGGATCCCCACTCAAATCCGCTGACTCGCGGTTCAGCGCCCCCAGCACGTCCAACTGCTCCCGGCGCGCTGAACGATCCAGTCCCTCCGGATTCGACAAAAACAGCACGGGATCCCCAGCGCTCCGAAACTGCACCCCTTGGTGACGCGAGGGCAAGAAGCCACTTCCCCACAGCCGCGAATACAACGCCTGCTTCTGGCCGCGCCCCTGTGAAATCATGACCACAAACGCCGGCATGTTCGCATTCTCCGAACCCAACCCATAACTGAGCCACGCCCCAAGGCTCGGACGCCCCGGCTGCTGCGCTCCAGTCGCAATGTAAGTGATCGCCGGATCATGGTTAATCGCCTCCGTGTGAACCGATTTCACCAGGGTGATGTCGTCGATGATGGAGGCCGTGTGCGGGAGAATATCACTGTTCACCCACCGACCCGACTGACCGTACTGCTTAAATTCAAACATCGGCGCTACGCAGGGAAACGCCTTCTGGCCACTGGTCATTCCAGTGATGCGCTGGCCATTTCGGATCGAGTCAGGCAGCTCGATACCGTGCAGCTTCCGCATCTCGGGTTTGTAATCGAACATGTCGATGTGAGACGGCCCTCCCGCAAGGAAGAGGTAAATGAGGCGCTTGGCCTTCGGTGCAAAGTGCGTGCCGCCAATTTGAGTCGCGGACCCGAAAATTTCCGGGTTCACAAGTCCGGAAAGGGCGGTCGCTCCCAATGCGGTCGCGGAACGGGTGATAAAAGCTCTGCGGTACATCATGGCAAAATCAGTGAGTGTTTGGGTGCCGAAGCAGGTTCCGAAGGGTTGTTTTGGCGCTAAAATTTCACGAGGAAATCATCCAAGTTGAGGACCGTATTGGCCACCACCATCCAGGCAGCATGCTCATCCTGAGGGATCACCGAATTTCGAGGGCTTTCACCCACCGCCAAAATCTGGCGCGCTTTCTCTGGCTCATCTCGAAAACGACGTCTCTCGCGCTCCGCCAACTCCGAAAGCAACTTCACCTCGGAGCCGCGCGGTTCCCGCCCCACCGCTTCCCGAATCGCAAAGGCGATCCGCTCCGCATGGGTCGCCCCCCCTTCGAGGATCATTCGCTGCGCAAAGGCGCGCGCCGCCTCGACAAACTGCGGGTCATTCAATGTCACGAGCGCCTGCAGCGGCGTATTTGTCCGAGAACGGCGGCCCGTGCACTTCTCCCGAGTGGTCGCATCAAAGGTGACCATGGAGGGGTGTGGGGAAGAGCGTTTCCAAAAGGTGTACATCGACCGGCGATATAATTTCTCGCCCGAATCCGGCGTGAACTTGGACAAATTGGTGTCCAACGCAACCTCCTCCCAGATGCCCTTCGGCTGGTAAGGCTTCACACTCGGACCCCCAATCGCAGGGTTCAAAAGACCGGACACACTCAGAGCACCATCCCGAATAAACTCCGCCTGAAGCCGGAACCGGGGCCCTCGGGCGAGAAGCCGATTGTCCGGGTCGCGCTCCTGCAACTCGCGGTAAACACGGGAGTCCTGCCGGTAAGTCTCGCTCATGACAATCCGCTTCAGGAGCGCCTTCACATTCCACCCCGACTCCACCAACTCCACCGCGAGCCAGTCCAACACATCGGAGTGACTTGGCATTTCCCCCTGCAACCCAAAGTCCTCGCTCGTCCGCACCAGCCCCTCTCCAAACAACATCTGCCAAAAGCGATTCACTGTGACCCGCGCCGTCAGTGGATGTCCCGGCTGGACCAACCAGCGCGCGAGACCGAGCCGGTTCGTCGGGGCCTCCGCAGGCAGCGGCAGCAACACCGCCGGTACCCCGGGCCGCACCTCACGGTCCTTCATCGGGGCATCATACTGCCCCCGACTCAGCACAAAGGTCGGCCGCATCTGCGCAGCAGGCAAATCCTCCATCACCATCACGCTACTCAGCCCCTTGTTCACCTTGACCTGCTGCTCAAGGGCTTTTGCGTAACCTGTTCTCAGGACCGCATCCGAGGTGTCCTTGTACAACATGAAGGCCAACTCCAAGGCACGGCTCTCCTCCGCACTCCGATCCGCGGCAGGAGTGGCCCGGATCGCGTCCACATAGTCGCCCCGAACACCCCCAACTTCAGACCCCTCCAAGGCCCGATTCCAAAGGGTCACCGCATCCACCTCCCCCTTGAAGCGATTGTCATCCCCGCGACCCGCGAAAACAAGCGGACCCCCCACCTCGGAAGAACCCTCGAGCCCATCCAGAGCAGGCTTCAACTCCTTCGCCTCGCCATCCACATACAATCGCACCCCCGCCGCTTTCCGCGATCCATCATAGGTCACCACCACGTGATGCCATTGATTGTGACTCAGATCCTCGAGCGCAACCGCTTTGAGCGCTTTCTTAGGAAGCTCTTGTACCCACTGAAACACCGGCTTTTTTCCCTCAAACCCAAATTCAAACCCACGGAACCCCGGCCCTTTCTCCATTCGAGAGAGCAATGCAGCGGAGCCGGCCTTCTCCGGCAGCTTCACCCACGCGGCAAAACTGACCGCATCCGAGTCCTTCACCTTCGACTCCAAATTCCACGGGACAGACAGATTTCCGCCCAACACCACCCCACCACCACCAGGCCTCTTGGCGGCCATCAGGGAAAGCCCTTTCGCTGCCACATACTCTCCTTGCAAACTATTGAGGAGAAATGATTTATCACCCTCTCTACAGGGGAGATGAAAGACAACCCCCTGCTTCGGGAAGGATGACGCCACCGCGCCAGCCCCAGGATTGGCCCACTCGGAAAATGCTTTGGTCTTCACCCGCGCCTGACGCGCACTCTCCAACGCATTCCGCTTCGAGCGCACATCCTCCGAAGCCATCTTCCGCTTCGCATCAGCCTCCGGATCCGGAATCTCCACCAGAGGCACCGTATTCCCATTTCGGGTCTGCATTCCAGGATCCCGCGTGTTATTGAAGTACGCGTAGAAGCGGTAGTAGTCCGCTTGCGAGATCGGGTCGTACTTGTGGTCGTGACACTGAGCACACTCCAGACTGAGCCCCAACCACACGTTGGAAGTCGTCTTCACCCGGTCCACGACGTAATCCACCCGAAACTCCTCCGCAATTACCCCGCCCTCGTCGGTCGTCGCGTGGTTGCGGTTAAAACCGGTGGCAATTTTTTGCGAAAGCGTAGGGTTGGGCAACAAATCCCCGGCAAGCTGCTCCACAGTAAACTGGTCAAACGGCATGTTGTGGTTGAAAGCCGAAATCACCCAGTCGCGCCATCCCCACATCTCACGGGGACCATCCGCGTGATACACGCTCGAGTCTCCGTACCGGGCCAAATCCATCCAAAGCAGCGCCATCCTCTCGCCATAACGAGGAGACGCCAGCACTCGGTCTACCAGGCGCTCGTACGCGTCTTTCCTCGCATCCTGAACAAAATCCGAAACTTCGCGAGCCGTTGGGGGCAGTCCGGTCAGATCCAGGTACAAACGACGGACCAACGTTTCCTTGCTCGCGGTGCCAGACGGCTTCAACCCCTCCACTTTGAGCCGTGCCCGCACGAGCGCATCAATCGGATGCATCCCCGAAAACTCAGGAGAAACCGACGGACGCACCGGAGTCTCGAACGCCCAGTGCTTCGCATACTTCGCCCCGGCAGCCACCCACGCCCTCAAAACCTCAACTTCCCGGGCGGTCAACGTCTTGCCGATGTTTCCGTCCGGCGGGGGCATCTGTTCATCGGGATCCTTTGAGACAATTCGAAGCAGTAGCTCGCTTTTCTCAAAATGACGGGCATCGACCACCTTGGCCGCCCCCTCCTCCGTATCCAAACGCAGCTTCCCCTTGCGCCGCTCTTCATCCGGCCCATGGCAGTGGTAACACTTGTCCGATAAAATCGGCCGTACCTCGCGGTTGAAATCCGGTCCGGCCCCTCGCGCGTTTCCAAAGCCAAGCGCCAAAAGACTCCCGAACATCGAGGCCCCCAACCCGAGGCTCCGCAAAGCTCCCAGTCTCACACGCATCCGAAAGATTTCTTTTTGCATACAGAAGGATCTACCGCTTCCCGGTTACCCTCCAATGAGCCCTTTTATTAGTAGAAGAAACTCACTCTCTTCTGGGGGAATGCTTTCCCTCCCGTGGAAGGCTTCCGAACAATGGAAAGGGCGACCAGAGAGGCGCCACGCGCGGAAGGTAATCAGATTGGGGCTCCAAGACCTCTCCCATAGCACGAGAGGCCATTCTCCAGACATCGAGGAGCCTCCTCCCGGCACACGAGGGCCCCTCCAAAAAGGTGACGGATTCAAAAACCGGGGGTGTTAAACTCCAGCCACCTCCCTCCCAACCATGGAACATCTCAAACCCCTTCTCACCTTGCTGGCGGTACTCAACCCCATCGGTGTCGTTCCATTTTTTATTCATTTCACGGCGCCCCTGGGACCTGCCCAACGCCAGCGAACTCTCTGGATCAGCTGCCTCACCGTCTTTTTTGTGATTGCTTCCAGCGCACTCGCCGGATTGCAGATCCTACAATTCTTCGGCATTTCGCTCGCCTCCTTCCAAGTGGGCGGAGGCGTACTTTTGCTCATCAACGCCGTCCAAATGCTCAACGCGGAGCCCGCTGACCGCTCCCCGCATGAAGTCTCAGAAGCATCTCAGAGGGTTGACGCCGGAGACAGCGTTGCCATCACCCCCCTTACCATCCCCCTCCTGACAGGTCCGGCCACCATCTCAACCATGATCATTTATTCCGAAAAGACCCCCGGCTGGGGAGATCGGTTGATCCTCGCCACTTACGGGCTCGTGGGAGCTGCGGCAACCCTCGCATGCTTCGCTGCAGCAAATCGCATCACCCAGCTCCTCGGTCAGACCGGAATCAACGTTCTCACCCGACTCATGGGACTGGTCTTGGCGTCAGTCGGCGTGGAAATCATGGCAGACGGACTTACCAAACTTTTCCCGGTCTTGGCACGCACTTGAATCGCTTCCCCAAAAAGAAAAGGCCGCCCAGACAAATCGCTGGGCGGCCTCCGAAATCAGGCAAACAGAGCCCCGATTACTTCTCGAGCTCCTCCTTCGCTTTCACCCAACCGCTGATTCCGGCGGAGAGGTGTTTGACGTTGGTGTAACCGAGTTTCGCTGCCGCATCCGCTGCACGCGTGTAGGCGTTGCAAGCAGGCCCACCACAGTAAGCCACGACCAAGGCGTCCTTTTGCTTGGGCAGCACTGAACTCAAATTGTCCTTCACCGTCGCATAATTGACAGCCGTCGGAACGTGACCCGACTTGTACGACTCGGTGCCATTCACATCGATCACCACCGCTTTTTTCTCGGCGATCGCACGTTTCAATTCCGCGATGCTGATATCCGGGTACTCCCCAGCGAGAGCAGCAATCGACGACAGGGAGGCGGCAAAAAGAGCAACCAAGAGCTTTTTCATACGCAACTTTTGTTTTGAGAGTTCTGAGAGGACTGTAACTACGGTTTTCCGGAGGCAACCCCCTCCCACTTGGGAGGGCAACTCGCCCCGCTACCTTTGTGACATCTCGCGAGGACTTCCGTTAGAAGGATTCACAAAAAGGTCCAAAAACAAGCGGTCGCCATCGTGTTCTGAGGCCAGCACAGCGATTCTGACGGCCGTATTCTGTGAGGAATGCCCCCGCCCCCGTCTCGGCGGTCATCAAAAAAAAGCCCGGCGTCGCCGGGCTTTTTTCTGTAGCGGACACTGTGAAACCTACTTCGCCGCAATGGCGGTCGCCTTATTGTGCTCGGCATCCACCTTCACCGCCTTGCCCACAAGGCCAGCGACTAGGTCGGCGCCCTTTGTCGAGGGAGTCAGTGTGATTGTGACCACCTTGGCATCCGCACTTTCAACGCTGAGAGTCTTGGACTCTGCATTGAAGGACTTCAACTTGCCTTCGGTAGTCACAACCTTTCCACATCCGGCATGAGCAACATGGACGCTCAGCACGGTAACAGCAGCGAGAGCTAGGAACTTTTTCATTGGTTCTGGGTGTATTAGTTATGTGAACGCGGCGGCCAACGGTGACCTCCGCTTCCAGTTCTACGCAGATCCCTATTGAATCAAGCAAATTTTACCCTCTACCTCGCTCCCGTGAAATTCCCCCCGCTGCTCCGATTCCTTTGCATTGTCCTCCTGTGCGCGCCATTTCCCGCACAGACGCTCGCACATCCCATTCCAGATATCCCGGTCAGGGGGACCTTCTCCTCCACAGGAAACGCGACCATCACCGTTTTCGTCGACCCGCGTTGTTTTGACCCAGACCCGGCCACCGCAACCTCTCTCACGAGGGGCCTGTTCCAAAACCTGACCAACCAGAGGAAAAGCGAATTGATGGAGATGGCCGAATCTCTCGTCAGACGTGACATTGAGTTCTACATCCAACCGCTCGGACAAATTCAGCCAAAATTTACTTTCGAATTCACCGGAGAACGTCAGAGAGCGCTCGAGAAGGACGATGACGTCGTCGTCCTCACTGGCAAATGGTCGACAACCCTGCCTACGGGGGTAACCGGCTGGAACATTCGGGCCGGAAAACAAACCAAGGTGTCCGTTGTTTTCGAAAACGACATCAACGGAACTTCCCATCCAAGAGTCGCAGTTCTCTTTCCGGGCGAGCAAAGTTATACGCTCGATCTCACCCAACTCTGTGCTGCCCCCCAGACGCGACCAACTGCACAAAGCGTGCCCGCTTTTGGAGGCTCAGGGCACCTCGGCAGTACCCTCTGGAGCTTTTGTAAACGAGGATTCGGACATGTGATTCCAGCGGGCATGGATCACGCCTTGTTTGTCATAGGCCTCTTTTTCCTTGGCCGCTCGTGGCGCCCCCTGCTTTTCCAAATGAGCATATTCACGGTGGCTCACACGGTAACACTCGCCCTAGTTACCGTGGGATACCTGAACCCACCGCCGAAGATCATCCAACCACTCATTGCCTTTACCATTGCATTCGTAGCCATCGAGAATCTCTGGCAAGGAACCTATACCCACCGGCGCCTGATCGTCGTATTCACATTCGGACTCATCCATGGATTGGGCTTTGCTAGCGCCCTCAACCAATCGTCCATACCAAGAGGTTCCGTCTTCGCGGCTATCGCTGGATTCAACTTAGGGATCGAAGCAGGACAACTCGCCGTCCTCCTCCTGGCAGTAATCCTTACGGGTTGGATTCGAAAGGCAGACCAATTTCGCCGGTGGATCACTATCCCGGGATCTGCCGCTATTGCGATAGTCGGCATCCTGTGGACATTCGAACGCCTATTCCAGTAGGACAATCCCCGCAGAAAAACCTACTTATTAAGCTTGAGCGAAATATCCAGAACCTCGATCGCGACAATCCAGGAGCCAAGCACCCGAAAGCCAAGCCTTACCACTGGCTTTTTGGGAATCATCGCCACGTAATTCGCCAGGTTCAAAACGATCAAGACAAGGCCAATCCAAGTTCCAAACAGCAACTTGAGGTTTGCAGACCAGACGCCCGAGTCAGGCGCTGAGTCCCACCCCAAAACGAGGCCTGCGCAAGCAAAAATACCGCCAAGAGAGTACCGAGATAGCGGGCTACGAATCACAACAAGCAGGCTCAATACAAGCCCAAGAGCTCCAGGAACCACGCTTGGCACCGCAGGAACCCAAGGGGTTTGAGTACCGAGGAGGCCCACGGAGGCAAAAATGAGAAAGCAGATGATAGGCTTGGCAAAGCGCGACCTCTGGCCAGCTATAAGCGCCAATACAGCGAGCACAAGCAGATGCGAGGGACATCGGACAGGGTGCAGCACACCGCTCCAGACATCCCCAATTCCATCGATAGAGCCGTGCCCAAGAAACATCATTTTAGGAGCTTGAATGCCCGTAGAGGCACTCGAGAATATCTAGATTACCCGGAATAGATAACCCAGCCCCGTTGCGGCTATCAGCCCTCCGCAGCCTCTCACAAGTGCCGCACCCCATGGCCAACGAGATAGCTCTCCGGTGACAATCCCAAACAAGTGCAACAGGCCCGTCGCAAATACAAATCCAGCCGAGTAGGTTACCGGGCTTGCTGAAGCAGGCAACTCGCGACCATGCGCGTGTCCGTGAAAAACGGCAAATACACTCACCATGGAGCCAGCAAGCCGAAGCGGCACCTTGCAGGAGAATAACACCATCCCACCAAGGATAATCCCAGAAAGTGCGATACCAATTTCGACACTGGGAATCTCGACTCCACGCACGCCCAGAGCACCTCCAAATGCCATTACCGTGGGAAAAAGCAGCGGTAGAACGCAGGCGGCACTCCGCCCAAGGATCGCCCCCCAAAGCCCTACAGCAAGCATGGCTACCACGTGGTCACCACCGAGCCAGGGGTGACTGAAACCTCTCAAGAATCCCCCGCCCCCATCTGAACCTGTGTGGGCACATACATACGTAGCCCCCGCGAAGTAAAGGACCGACGCCAAACCAACCAGTAGACGCGAAGATCCACGAAAAGCAGCTGAACGCCGAGCAAAGCGACACGGATCTCCAAAACCGAACAAACGCTGCATAAATTGGCACGAAAACACCTCCTGAACCACCCCGTCGACGGAAATTCGGATGGAAAAATTGATTGGGGAGAACTGCTATTGACGGGAAACAAAAGCCACCGAGTCAACGCAGACCCTGAACGTCGCAGCGGAAATTAAAGAACGTGTTCCAACTCCTCCGAGGGGCACCCATCAGCGAATGTAGTCGAGAAGCGAAAGGCGCAGCACTTGAGCGCCCGCCTGTAAAGCCGCCTGATAGGCGGTTTGGGTCTTTGTCAAATCCACCATGGACTGCGCAATATCCACGTCGGTCTCGCCACCTATCAAAGCCCCGACGTCCATGAAGCGCTGACTAGCCGCCTCCTTAATGGAGTCCAATCGCGCCCGACCGGAGGCGTTGTCCGCTACCGCAGCCACGATATCAGCCTCGGATGTCTTTAGGTTATTCCGAGCAGTCGTGAGAGCGGCCGTATCATTCGCCTCCATTGCATTACGCGCATCTCTCAAAGTCAGGATAAGAGTCGTGATCTTTACGTTATAATCACCCCGATTGTACGGTGAAACCGCGAGGGAATCAGACAACTGGATGGAGAGACCATCACCCCCAGGACTTGCACTTGGGGTCTTCGTGGCATCCAGGTCATCAGGATGATTCAGATCCGCACCAGTCCCGTTGTAAGGCTGTACGGCCGTATTCGTGCCGTTGAACAAAAACTGGCCGTTAAACTCGGTATTACCCGCCTGCATGGCTTGGAGCATGAGTTGATTCATCTCCACTGCGTAAGAAGCCTTCTGCGCGGGGGACGCCGTTGCGGATACCGCCAACGTCGCAAGAACTCCGGCCCGCTCAACAGTGGAACTTAGAGAATCGAGAGCGGATCCGGTCGCCTGAGATATACTCATCGCTAGATCCACATTCTTCCCATACTGCTGAGTGATCGCCATCTCCGAGCGCAAACTCATCACCCGACTCGCAGACTGAGGATCCTCACTCGCACGACTGATCCGCTGCCCAGTAGCCAACTGCTGATTAATCTGATTTTGCTTGTTGCGAAGAGTATTGAGACGCTCCACAACAGCGTCCGACATCGTGATATTTGGAATGCGCATAAATCAAATCAATCAACGAATCATTGAATTAATAATAGACTCGAGAAGCGTATCCAGAACAGAGATAACCTTGGCATTAGCCTGATATGCCCTCTGGTATTGCATCATATTCGTCGTTTCTTCATCGAGCGAAACGCCACTTACGGAATCCCGCTGCACGCGAATAGCGGAATCAATGACGCCAGCCTCGTCTGCGCGGGTCGAGATACTCCTGAGATTTTGTGCTAACATCCCGATCGTCGTTCGCACATAGTCTCCCAACTTACCATTGATCTTGTCGCCGTTCGTCGTATCGACTAAGGCACTACCAGGAGTTGTGGAAAACACCCCTCTTCGGAGCGATGCGATGGATTTTATGTAGGCACTGTCCCCAGCATTTCCGCTTGGACCAGTCACCAGAGTCGACGAAGTCAACGTTGACTTAACCTCCAGCAAGAGCCCCGCAGACGGCGTAGAGAGAAAGAAATCTTGGTTGTTGTATTTAGCTTTAACTGCGGAAGAGAGCTGCTTTGAGAAGGTATCGAGTTGACTGCGCAGCCATGCAACTGAACCTGTAGATACAGCAGTCGAACCTGATGTATAACCCGTCATTGCCAAATACCTCCCGTAAGCAGAGCCACTTGTGAGGGTGCTGGTAATATCAACACCGGAAATACTGAATTTCCCGAGGCTTGTCGGCGCGATCGGGTAGGTACCGTTCGAACGGGGAGACGTCGGTGTATAGACAAGCGGGTCATCCCCTTTCGGCATCACCCCATAGGTTACTAAGACTTGGCCTCCCAGTGAAATCTCCACTTGGTTAGGAGCCTCTGTGGGGGTGCTAAGGTCAAACCTCAGAATAGAGGAAAGATCTTCCAGCTTCTTTTGCCTCCGATCGATGAGATCGGCAGCGCCCCCTGAAGTCCGAGAATCAGCATCCCGAATCTCCCCATTCAATCGAGCAATATCGCGCAGAAGACCATTCGCCTTATCAAGATCAGCCCGAATTTGCAGCTCGAGGTCGTCCTGAATGAGGGAGAGTCGGCCATCCGCGTTGTTAATACGATCCGCCAAAATCTTCGCCGACTGAATAGCCGCATCGCGGACCGGAACCTCCGAGGGTGATGCTGCTAATGTCTCCATAGCGTTGAAGAAATCATCCAACGCCCCACCAATGCCAGTGGTAGAATTGGTTGTGTCGTTCACCGACGTCGGAGTGGAAGCCGCATCAATTCGGTCGCCGAGGGCCAATTCAGCATTCGAGAGAGCTGCCTCTTGAGCTTTGAGAAATTGGGTATCAGAGGCCTGTCTCACTACTTGGCGGTCCAAAAGCGTGTCGCGAAGCTGCTGAACTTGGAGCACCTCGACGCCAGTACCCTCCGGCCCGGTGGAGGTGGCCACGGAATAACGATCCCCCATGAGCACTCGTTGGCGAGCGTACTCCGGATTGTTTACATTCGCGATGTTTCTACCGGTGACACCGATGGCTACCTGCTGGGCTTGAAGCGCTTTAGCTGCCAACGTTAAGTTTCCGAAAAGTCCAGGCATAATGTGTAAGATTCAAAAGATGCTTCTATGAGATGTAGGCTTTTCCGGTACCAGAAAGCTTAATTTTTAAAGTCCCGGCCTCGTCGTAAATACGTCCCCCAGGCTGAGGGCTTACCTCTTCAATGAGCTCGCGAATGAGATCAATTGATCGGGCCAACAGTACTTGATTTTGATTTGCCTTACGTCGAACACGGTCGGCAATTTCGATCACTTCCTCGATGAGGGTGCGCATCAATGGCTGAATCGCCGTAGGAAACTGTGGCACCAATGACATCAGAGGTGTCTTCGGCGACACACGCGCACGCCTCAGTATTTGGGACATCAAAAATTCCCTCCGGGAACGGGCCGCCTGGGCAAGTTCTACCTGCTTTTGAATCCTAGTAACAAGAGACAAAACACCAGCGCTGTCCCGCCTGACAATCGAGTCAAGCTGCTCATCGAAAAGACCTAGCAGTCCACCCTGTTCCTGTATCTCCAAGCGCATGGCTGCGATCATTTGATCATGAATCGAGCCTATAGAGGGCACACCCGCTCGAGGCCGCTGGGGTGAGGGGTTGACCATAATGAAAATTTAGGGCCCAAAAGACAGGGGCTTTGGAGCATCAGCGGTTTCGGAGTTCGATGAGCGCAACTGCGCTTCTAGAATACTTCGGATCCCAACCCCTCCCCCTTTAGAAATTCCTTCGGCTAAAGCCTCGGTGATAAAGTAACCGTAGGCTTCTCCCGCCTTAGCGTTTTGAATAACAGACTTCATGCTTTCTCCCAGCATCTGCCTGAGAAGCACCTCTTCAAACTGTCTAGCAACATCCTCAGCACGAGGAGCAGGCTTGCCGTCCAGAACTAAATCCTTCCGTTCATAGACATCGCTGGACCCGGGTACAATCGGTGCGAGGGTAGAAAGGGGTGACGCGTTCATGTCAGTTGAGGATCAACTCTGCCTGAAGAGCACCAGCCCTCTTCATAGTCTGGAATATTGCCATCATGTCTCTCGTGGTGAGCCCTAGCGCGTTCAAGGCGGATGCCACCTGCTGGATGCTCGGAGTTTCCTCCACGACACGCAACGAGCCAATTTTCTCGTCTACACCCGTCTGCGTGCTGTTTGTCACCTGCGTGGAGCCAGCCCTAGCAAACGGGCCCGGTTGGCTGACGGCTTGTGTTGACGCAACGGTTATGGTGAGGGACCCATGGCTTATCGCTACTGTGGAGACCTTCACGTTGGCAGTTGCGATAATGGTTCCAGTCCTCTCATTAATCACGATCCTTGCGGGCACGTCCGGTTCCACTTCGATTGCCCCCATTTTCGCGATGAAGTTTACTTCGTAACCCTCGAAATCTTCAGGTACGCACACGCTCACCGTGCCGGAATTCTTTGCCATCGCACTCTGAGGGAACTCCTGGTTGATGGCTTGCGCAATCCGCGCGGCTGAAGAGTAATCGGGATTGAGTAGCATCAATTCGATCGTTTTGTCTCGGACGAAATGAGCAGGAACCTCCCTTTCGACCAAAGCTCCGCCGCTGATCATACCCACAGTTGGGTGATTTTTCTGAACAGTTGCCCCCCCGGGCCCACCTTCCCCCCCGATAAAGCCTCCCACCGCGATTGCCCCCTGCGCCACAGCATACACTGCCTCATCTGCCCCAAGCAAAGGCGTCTGCAGCAACACGCCTCCCTGGATTGTCCTTGCATCTCCGACCGAAGAGACAGTTACATCGATGCGGGTACCGCTCCTCGCAAAAGCAGGAATGTCGGCCGTGACCATCACGGCAGCGACGTTATCGGATCTCAGCTGAGCATTACCGATATTGGCACCGAAATTGATTCCAAATCGCATTAGCGCGTTCGCGACCGTACGCACGATACCGTCGGAGCGACTGTCCCCTTTGTTCGCCAGTCCGACAACCAGACCGTAGCCGATCAACTGATTATCACGTCCTCCCTCGACAAGAGAGAGGTCCTTGACCCTTGCCCCCTCCGAAGCGAGGGGAGAGACCAAGAGAGTCATCAAGAGATAACAGAGAATGTTTCGCATAAGCTCTCAATAGGGACTGATTTTCTCGTCCAGCCTAAGAAGCCAACCCTTCCTTTGTGCGTTGGTCAAAGCCCCTTCAGCCACAATGTCAATCCTCGCATCCGCCACCGACGTCGATGGAACTGTATTCGTAATCGAAATATCGAAGGGCCGGATAATCCCGCGTAGTGAGGCGAATTGGCGCTCCTTCGAAAAGGAGACTTGGCGAATGCCCTCAATAACTAGGTTCCCGTTGGGAAGTTTATCAATAACCTGAACGGCCATCCGGGAGGTCACTTTCTGCGTATTGTTCATCTCTCCGCCGCTATCAAAGGTGGCGTTTCCCTGTCCCGAAGGCGTGGGCAGCGAGAGACCGGATGAGGGACGGGGCAGGATATTGAGCGGAAATTTTCCCATCAAGCTACCTTCCCCCGTCAGTTTTTCGTTGGTGCCCGCAACGAACTGTCCAGCTAGATTGGTCGCAAGCCCCGTGGAGGTGCCGCCGCTCGTCTTCGCAGTTTTCAAAGTGAGGGCATTTGACGAAACTACAGACTCCTCTACAACGACGGTAACAATGTCGCCTACTCTGCGTGCAATTTTATCAGCAAACATTCCACGCTCATCGGTGACGGCTTCCCGCCAGAGTGACCCTGCGAACAGGGAGGCCGATGAAAAAACTGAGGTAATGAAAAAAAGCCGTAAAAATCCGCGCATAATTGGCAAGGGTCAGAGCACACTAAAAACGAACTTGGACTTGGGTTTCATTCAAGACTTGGCCTACGAATTCCCGGTTGCTGTCCAGATTACGAACGCGAATTACAGCTCCGGCCGCCCCCCCTTCCAAGGCCATAGCGCGCATTCGTATGTTGATCCCCCCTTCATTGGCAACGGCATCCACAAATTGCCCTTTCCGAATTAAGGACTTCTCAACCAAATCTCTCTTGCGCAGAGGTCGACCCGCAGCCACTGCCTGGTCCAATTCGAATCCACTGAGATCCGTTTCCGAACTCACAGGATGGGGACCAAACTCTTTCAAAAGGTCAATTTTTTGAGGGGCAAGCATTCCTGGCGTCAAAACCGTCCCTCTCTCCAAACGCTCAAAAGCAACCCATACCTCCTGCCACAATTCCGCGCGGAGAACGATCGGCCACTCGCCAATGATTCTCCCACCACTGACACCCCGTACGGTTACAGACATCGAAGTGGAGATGCCCCCCGGCGGCAACTGGATGCATTCCGCAAAGAAATCTTCAGCCGGCAGTTTCATCGGCAACCAAGGGCGGGCTAGGCGGACACGTAATTCCCCTTTGATTGGAAAACGTTTCGGCAGGTCCGACTGTATCGCACGAAGGAGGACGTCCTCCGATAGCAATAAGGAAGAGTCCCCCGTAACCTCGTTCGCTACAGTCCTATTAGTCGCGAGCGGAGGAGACTGAGCAGACAATGTCGGCGGAGGCCTAATCGCGGCCGCAGGAAGCGGATCCAAAATTGACTTCAGATCCGCCGCACTGATTCCGGGGACAACAAAAGCAAACAACAAAGCGCTTACAATGAAGCGCTTAGAGGCGTAAATCATCGCTTAAGTTGGGCCAACTGGCCGAGCATCTCGTCGGAAGTCGTGATAGCCTTCGAGTTGATTTCGTACGCTCTCTGGGCTTGGATCATATTCACCATCTCCTCAACGATGTTCACATTCGAGGTTTCCAAAAATCCCTGAACAAGTGTCCCTACTCCACGCAATCCGGGAGGACCAAGTTCGCCAGCACCACTCGAGATGGTTTCCTCATAAAGGTTACCACCGACACTCCTAAGGCCCGCTGGGTTGGGGAAGTTGGTGAGGTTGAGCTGCGTCGAAGCACTCTTACCATCCACAGTGAACGATATAACACCGCTCGTGGAAACCGTGATATTTTGAGCCTTTGGAGGGATGGTGAAGCCGGAAACCACCAAACCATCACTGGTTACCACACGACCTGCGGCATCGATCTTGAAGGCTCCATCGCGCGTGAACACATCAACGCCATCCGCTCGGGTGACCCTAAAAAAACCATCCCCGTTGATTGCAACATCGAGACTTCCGCCCGTCTGCTTCAGTTGCCCTTGAGTGAACACTTTAGCAGTAGCCACAACACGTGAACCGTTCCCAAGCTCAACCCCAGTAGGCAACACGTTTCCGTTTCCTACATCCGCACCCGCCGTGCGAGGCTTTTGATACAGAAGATCCTGAAACTCAATTTTGCTCCTTTTAAAACCCGTAGTGTTCGCGTTCGCCAAATTATTCGCGATTGTATTCAGGTTCAACTGCTGAGCCTCCATGCCGCTCGCGCCGGCGTACAAAGATTGAATCATATAACTTGAGTGAAATTCAGTTAGCTACAGTGAGAACAAGGTATCAACCGAGAAATTAACTGACAGGGTTACCGAGAGACTGAATAGTTTTATTCACAACATCATCCTGAACCTCGACTACTTTTCTCGCCATCTCATATGCGCGGCTCACGGTGACCATATTAACCATCTGCTGCATAGGCACAACGTTACTCCCCTCCACCACCATCTGAATGATCGGAGGACGATCAGGCTGGCGAGGCACATCTCCCGGCGCAGGCACCATGAGGCCATCCCCAATGCGACGCATCTCGCCCGGCCTCGAGAAGTTATGCACAGTCATTGACGATACCTGCTGAGTCCCCTGAATCAACCCACCCTGCGGGTTGAGCTGAATCGCGCCTCCCTGAGGCAGGAATTTGATCGCCCCCGCAGCCCCCTCCACCTCGTAACCTTGTTGAGTCACCAACGTGCGATCGGCATTCATTCGAAAGTTTCCATTCCGCGTGTATGCGACAGTGCCGTCAGGCTTTCGCACTCGAAAAAAACCATCACCTTGGATCGCAAAATTCGTGTCCACACCGGTGTGAACCAAAGATCCAGGGGCCGTATTTACGCCAAACGTAGTGTCTGGCATCGATCCCTTTGCATCAGCCCTCGAGCTCAGCGCCGCGTCTTTCACCTTCATGACGTCGCCCACAACACCCTGGAAGGCAACTTCAGTACCCCGATAACCATTCACAGAGGAAGACGCCAAGTTTTGGGCAATTGCTTGCTGCCATCTCTCGTAGGCGTTCATCGCCGCGGCTCCCTTGTAAATGCCAACATTCATGGTCCGAGTTCGCAGCAGAGGGCGTGCCAAATCCAGTAAAGGAACCTCGGTCTGCGCCCCGATCAAGGCAAGGTCCTCACTGGGTTTCTGGGGACCAAATCCGAGCTCGCCTTGAGGCTCAAAGTCGCGTATTTCTATCTGTAGATCGAGGTATGAAGCTCACCCACACGCTCCTTGTCGCATCCGCCATTCTTCTCACCCCGAAGTCAGAGGCTAGAGACGGGATTTCAGTCGGCATCGGGGTCTCGAGTCATTCCGGACGTAGTTTTGGCCCTTGTTACGCGCCGTTCGGTCACCGTTATGCCCCCTTTGGCGGTCGAGGTTACCATTCTCGACATTATTACTCGGCGTACCCCGTCTTCCCGGCTCCGATTTATTTGGCGCAAGCGCCCATGCGCGCCTACCCGCCTGCGGTCATTTACGAGTACGCCCCTGAGCCTGTGACCATCTTGCGGACGCCCGGTGTGGAGAATCGCGTGATCCAAGTGCAGGCCGCCTTGAGGCAAAGAAAATACTATTCTGGGGCCATCGATGGGCTGCTCGGGCCTGGAACGCAAGCGGCCATTCGCGCCTACCAGGTGGATCGGAACCTTCCGGTGACCGGGAAGCTGGACCCGGAACTTATTTCCGATCTCGGGCTGTGAGCGACTCCCCCCTGGGGGACATGACCCAACCGGGCCCGATTTTGGCCGCGGTATCTCGTTCTTTTTTTCTGTCTCTTCGATTTCTCCCTGCGCCAGTTCGCCCACCGCTCTGTCTAGGGTATCTTCTGGCAAGAATCAGCGACACTATCGCTGACACGGCGCATGTGGCTCTTTCTAGTCGGCTGGGTGCGCTGGATACCTTTGAGCTTTCCCTGACCGATGGCGCCTCCCCCACAGCTGGCGTAGGGCTCGAGGACTTCCCGGCTCAAATTCCAGGCGAGAGGGATCTGCTGCGAAACGCGTCCAGGGTAGTGGATTGTTTCCACGCCCAACCGACCGACGTGCGAAGGGAGATCCAGCGGCTGATGTCCCTGATTATTTCTGGGCAAAGAAACGATCTCACTCGTTTTGGGAATGCGGCGCAGGGGCGACCGGAGGCACTCGAAAATGCTTCCGAATTGGAGGCCTACACCTATTTGGTCGCGGGATGCGTGGGCGAATTTTGGACCCGTATCTGCCACCTCCGGGTCCCCCATTTTGCAAGGGTGCCGATAGAGGATCTCCTCAGCCTGGGTAAAGATTTCGGCCAGGGGCTTCAAATGGTGAACATTTTGCGGGATCTCCCTGCGGATCTTGCGGCGGGACGGTGCTACCTTCCCGGGGATGCGCTGGCTGAGTTAGGGATCAGTCCAGAGACTCTCTTGGGCACCCCCACCGCAGCTCGTCCGCTGGTTCAATACTGGGTTGGCCGAGCAAAACGGTGGCTGGAGCAGGGCGCGGTCTACGAGGAAGGAATCCGCGGCATGCGCCTACGATTCAGTGTGAGCCTTCCACGACGGCTGGG
Source organism: Verrucomicrobiota bacterium (assembly GCA_037975925.1). GTDB lineage: Bacteria > Verrucomicrobiota > Verrucomicrobiia > Chthoniobacterales > Chthoniobacteraceae > Chth-196. Next base: position 41,202 of record JBANFR010000004.1, on the reverse strand, counting down.
GCTCCAGACTTTGGAGGCGCTGGAAAAGACACCTCCTCTTGAAACTTCGGGGCGCGTAAAGATCGGCCGAAAAGCGGTCCTTCGTTGTGCGGCCCGCTGTTTTTTTGGGGCGCTCCTTCCGAGGAGGCTGCGCTAAAATTCCGTGCTCCGTCTCCGGGAGGCTTGCCATCCCAGCTTCGGCCCCGGACATTTTTGGCCAATTTATGTCCGAGCTGCCCAAGACCTACGAACCCCAGGCGATTGAGGAAAAATGGTATGCCCAATGGCTGAATGACGGCTGTTTTGAAGGGCGTGCCGAGCGCGTGAGTGCGAAGCGCCCGGCGTACTCAATCGTGATCCCGCCTCCGAACGTGACTGGCGTTCTGACCCTTGGTCATGTCCTAAACAACACGATTCAAGACATCCTGGCCCGAAGAGCCCGTATGCTTGGTAAAGAGGTCCTGTGGCTCCCTGGCACCGATCATGCCGGCATCGCCACCCAGACCGTCGTGGAGCGAACCTTGAAGAAACAAGGAGTCATCCGGCATCGCGATGACCTCGGGCGCGAAGCGTTTTTGGAACGCGTCTGGGAGTGGAAGGAAAAGCATGGGGGGATCATCATCCAACAACTCAAAAAACTAGGGGCTTCCTGCGATTGGAACCGGGAGCGCTTCACCATGGACAGCGAATACTCCGCCTGCGTGCAGCGTGTATTCATCGACCTTTTCCAAAAGGGGTCCATCTACCGCGGCAAACGCATGGTGAACTGGTGCCCAGTCTCCCACACTGCACTTTCGGACGAGGAGGTGGTGATGAAATCCCAGCAGGGAAGCCTCACCCATTTCCGGGTCGAGATTGCGGAACGACCGGGCACTTTCCTCACCATCGCAACGACCCGCCCGGAGACCATCCCCGGCGATTCGGCGGTCGCCGTGCACCCAGAGGATCCCCGGTACAGCGCCTTCATTGGTCTGCACGTCATCCGCCCGCTGCCAGCAGAGATGCCAAGGGAGCAACGGCTGATTCCGATCGTGGGGGACACCCATGTGGAGTTCGGATTCGGCACAGGGGTGCTCAAGGTCACCCCCGCCCACGACCGGGCCGACTTTGAGATCGGCCAGCGTCACGGCCTGCCTGCATTGGATGTGATGAATCCGGATGGCACGATGAACTCACTGGCAGGGGCTGAACTCGCTGGGAAAGACCGTTTTGAAGCGCGCGCGCTGGCGATTCAAAAGCTCCAGGAGCTCGGCCTGTTTGAAAAAGACGAACCACATCAAAGCAATGTCGGTTTCTCGGAGCGGGCCGACGTCCCGATTGAACCGCGCCTGAGCCAGCAGTGGTTCCTGCGTTATCCGTCCGTGCCGTCTTCCAGAGAAGTCGTGCGCTCAGGCCAGATGCGCTTTTTCCCCGAACGCTGGGCCAAAGTGTACGACCACTGGATGGAGGGGATTCAGGACTGGTGTATTTCCCGTCAGCTCTGGTGGGGACACCGCATCCCTGTTTGGTATTTCCGTGGAAAAGATCCCGAGAACGCCCGCCAGAGTCTCGGTTTTGAAACCGAGGAGGGTGCGTTGAGGGTACTGGAGGATGGAACGGTTGCCTACTGTGGCGACAGGGCTCCGGGAGACAATCAACTTTGGGAACAGGATTCCGACGTGCTGGACACGTGGTTTTCGTCGTGGCTTTGGCCCTTTGCCACGATGGGTTGGCCGCAATCCACAGAAACCCTGAAAGCCTTCTATCCGACAACTGATCTGGTGACCGGTCCGGACATCATCTTTTTCTGGGTTGCCCGGATGATTATGGCGGGCTTCGAGTACATGGGGGAGCTGCCATTTCGAAACGTCTATTTCACGGGAATCATTCGGGACAAACAGGGACGCAAAATGTCCAAGTCGTTGGGGAACTCGCCCGACCCGCTGGATCTCATCTCCAAGTTTGGCGCCGACGCGCTCCGGTTCGGAGTGATGCGCAGCGCTCCGCTGGGGCAGGACGTTTTGTTTGACGAAAAAAACGTGGAGCTTGGACGGAATTTTTGCACGAAACTTTGGAATGCGTGCCGCTTCCGTCAGATGCAGGGGGGAGCGGTTGAGGCCGAAATTCGAAGCGAATTTCTTTCCAGCGAGGACAAATGGATTTTGCTGCGCCTGGACAGGACCATTCAGGAAGTCTCCGCAGCGCTCGAGGAATACCGCTTTTCGGATGCGGCCCAGACGCTCTACCGATTCTTCTGGAACGAATACTGTGATTGGTACGTGGAGGCTTCCAAGGCCGTGCTGACGTCCGGGGAGGAAGCACGGCGCGAGAACACGCTTGCCGTGATTGATTTTGTCCTCGCCCACACGCTGCGTCTTTTCCATCCGTTCATGCCGTTTATCACGGAAGAGCTCTGGCATGGGCTCGGATTTCATCAGGAGCTTCCCTCCGATCAGGGCGGGCGCTCGATCCAATTCGCGCACTGGCCCAAACCGCTTGGAGAGGATTTCCTCGCCCACTACGGCCTACTTCCAGAGGACGAAGTTCGAGCGAATGCAAAATTTGACGTGGTTCTTGCGGGCCGGGGTCTGCGTCGAGATTTCAACCTCGCTTCGAACAAAAAGGTGGCCTTTGTCCTCCAGGCACAGGGAGCTCTTTCCGAGGAGGAGTGCGAAGTCATCCGACTCCTGCTGAATGCAGAGTCCCTCGAGTTGGTTTCTTCGGGTTGGGCTGCTCCTCGTGGGACACCGACCGCGTTGACACCGTTTGGCCCACTCTTTTTGCCACTCGAGGGGTTAGTGGACATGGCTGCCGAACGGGAACGACTCGGAAAGGAAATTGCGAAGATCCAACAGGAGCTGATCAAGGTCCGGGCCAAACTCTCCAACGACACCTTCGTCCAGGGAGCTCCCGCCGCCGTCGTGCAGGAGCACCGCCAGAGGGAGACCGACTGGCTGGCCAAGCTGACGGAGCTTCAGAGAATTCGGGAAGCTCTCGGCTGATCAGCGGTCGTTTTTACCCGGGCCCGCGAGCGATCTCGCACCGCAATCCCTCCCTAGGCCCGAGGAAAATCCTCGCCTGGAAGCGCGCTGGGGAGAGCAACGGCGTCAGAGGACCTTTTGAAACACCGCGACTGAGCGGACGGGAGCCTAGGAGGGGCTCCCCACACGCTTGGGCTTGTAATCCGCAGCATGGTAGGAACTGCGAACTAAGGGGCCGGACGCTACATGCTCGAATCCGTTTTCGTAGGCCACATGCTTGTAACGCTCGAACACCTCGGGCCGGATGTACTCCACTACGGGAAGGTGCTGCGGACTCGGCCTCAAATACTGCCCAAGGGTAAGGTTCTGAACTCCCGCCTCCCTGAGGTCCTTCATTGCCTGAAAAATCTCCGCCTCTTGTTCCCCTAAACCCAGCATCATCCCGCTCTTGGTAACCACCCTGGGCGACAACTCTTTCACACGCGCAAGAACCCTGAGCGAGAGGCGATACTTCGCCCGAGAACGCACCATCGGGGTCAAGCGCTCCACCGTCTCCAGGTTGTGGTTAAAGATGTCGGGACCCGCCTCCAAAACCGTCTGCAGGCACTCCTCTTTGGCATGGAAATCGGGGGTGAGCACCTCGATGACCATCTCCGAATCCACGGAACGAATCGCCCGGATGGTCTGCGCAAAATGGTCCGCACCCCCGTCCTTCAAATCATCACGCGCCACCGCCGTCACCACCACGTGCTTGAGGCGCATGCGCCGCACGGCTTCCGCGACACGTTGCGGTTCGTCAGCCTCCAAAGCAAAAGGCTTTGCCGTGGTTACCGCGCAAAAGCCACAAGCTCGCGTACAACGGTCTCCGGCAATCATAAAGGTGGCTGTCCCTTGACTCCAACATTCCCAACGATTCGGACACTGAGCCTCTTCACACACCGTGTGGAGTTTGAGGTCCGAAACGAGTGCTTTGGTCGAAAAAAATACCGGATTTGAGGGCAACCTGACCCGGATCCAGTCGGGCTTCTTCGCTTGATGCAAAGCAGGGTCAATTTTCGAACAGGACATAAGCGGCAACCCTAGGACAACCGGCAGCGAAATCAACCGCTTCGCGTCACCCATTCCTCGCCCGATGAGACCGACTGCGCAGCACCCCGTCTGCGCGCCCCCCTCTCGAACGCGCGGCGTTTCACAATGCCAGTGATCCACGCTTGCTGCCTTTGATAATTTCCCAACGTGCCTGTTTCCCTTTGCCGATGGATTCCGTTTTGGGGCTTGATTGCGGTAGCGTCACTGAGCCTCGCGGCTGATCCTGCTTCAAAAGCCGAGCTTCTACGCCTTCTCAACACCGCCCAGGAGGAGGCTCCGCGACTGGCAGCCCTCCGGAAACTCGAGGCTTCCGGGGCCGTGGATGCCCCCCTCCTCATGCGATGCCTCACTGACACTTCCCCGAGAGTGAGAGCCGAGGTGCTTCGAATCGGAAAACCCTGGCTGACAACGGACCCCGAACTCGAGTTGCGGTTTCTAGCGTTGGTTCACGACAGGTCTCCGATAGTCCGCCAGGAGCTGCTCAAAACCCTCCCCGCCATGACCTCCGAGAGGGCCCGAGCCACTTGGATTCCCCTCCTCAAGAAGGAAATCGACTCACCGGGGACCCCTCACCTGGCGGTTCAAGCCCTGGGCCACCGAATCCTCCCCACCCTTCAGACTCTCGCGCTCGCTCCAGAGTGGAACACGGCCTCCGCGGGGAAAATCACCTTCTTTGAATTCGCGGCGAACACCCTTTGCGACCCTCCCACCCCGGATGTCGCAGTGGCTCTTCTCTCCCTCTGCGCGGAGCCCACCCGCCCAAAATGGATGCGGCTCGCGATCCTCCGGGGCGCGAATGGCCGCATCCAGCCCTCTCGCCCGGGTTCCGACCTCAAAACCCTCCGTTTTCCAGAAGCCCCGTCCCCGCTCCGAAACCTTCTCCATTCCAAAGATCCCGAGATCCTCAGCCTTTTGACGGCTCCCGGGGGGCGTTTCCTCTGGCCTGCTGGACCGTAGCGGACAACTGGCCACCGCTCATGTTAGGGTCTGGCCATGGCAGCCATCTCCACACACGACCCGGTGAGTATCGCGCTCGCTGAAGACATCGGTTCCGGCGATTTGACCTCAATCTACTTCGTCGAGAATCGAGCCGGGAGAGCAAAACTTTTTGCGAAGGAAAGTGCTGTCGCTGCGGGAGTGGAAACGGCCGAGGAGGTGTTCCGCCAGGTGGACCCCCGTATTACAACCCGCGTTGTACGCCCCAGTGGCGAGAGACTGCTTGCGGGAGACGTGGTTTTGGAAGCCGCGGGCCCTCTTCCCTCCCTGCTCACGGCCGAGCGAGTGGCCCTCAATTTTCTGCAACACCTTTCAGGAATAGCCACTCTCACTCGCCGTTTTGTGGATGCGGTAGAGGGAACCCGGGCAAAAATTTTGGATACCCGAAAGACCGTTCCCGGACTGCGCCTCCTCGAGAAAAAAGCCGTCCTCGCTGGCGGTGGCACCAACCATCGGATGGGGCTTTACGACATGGTGATGGTCAAGGACAACCACCTCGCGGCAGGAACCACGCAGGGGCAACTTCAGTCCGCCATCCTGCGACTGCGCAGAGAGCACCCCGGGGTCGGCGTGGTTCTTGAAGCGGACACCCTCTCCCAAGTTTCCTCCTTCCTCGGGTTGGAGGGGGTCGACGTCATCCTGCTCGACAACATGAGCCCGGCAACCATGGCGGAGGCCGTTAACCTGGTGGGAGGACGCGTGCTTTTGGAGGCCTCGGGCGGAGTCAACCTGGATACCGTGAGCGCGATTGCAGCCACAGGGGTGGATCGCATTTCGATCGGAGCGCTCACGCATTCGGCAAGAGCCATCGACTTTTCGATGGAACTTGTTTCGTGAACTCACTGGCAAGCTGAGCCACACCGCCCCGCATGACTCGCGGTCAGAACGGCAAGCAGCCGGGAAAGGAGAAGCCCTACCTTGGATTCGGTTTCGGAAGGGGGCGATTCGGGGAGGGCTTAAAGACCACCTCGACGCGGCGGTTGGGGGCCTGCTCATCCACGGAGCCGGTGGCTGGGACACGCAAATCTGAGGATCCCTTGCCAACGGTTTCGATTTTGGAGGCATCCATGCCGTAACGTTTCACGAGCCATTCCTTGACCGCCTCCGCCCGCCGCTGGCTCAAGCGCTGATTGTACTCCAGGGTTCCCGTGGCGTCGGTATGCCCCACGATCTGCATGACGTAGTCGGGCCGGGCCCCGCGCAATTGTGCAATTTTCTCGAGCATCGGGATTGAATCCGGGCCCAACTCGACGCTGTTGTGTGCGAAGAGTGCCCTGCCGGGGATTGCGACTGGAGTTTCGTTAAAATCCACCTGACCAATCCTTGCCAGTGCCTGCTCGATGCTGATTCGACCCGGAATCGGTAAGTCGACGCCGTCCGCAACTGCGGACCGCTTGGCGGTCGCAGCCAAAACCGGTTGCGAAGTGGAAACCGGGGGGGCCTGTAAAAAGCTGCTCGAAAGCGAGCTCAACTCCGCATCCAAGGCGGCCGTCTGCGCGGTCGAGATTTTCTGCGGAGCCGCCGGGACCGCGGCGGGGGCCCTGCTTTCCTGCACAAGGGACTTCGCAAGGTCTGCAGACTTCACGTCCAATTTTACATCCACCGCTTGCGGCTTGGAATCCGTGAAGATCAACGCGTCTAGGTTCGGCGCCTTGTCCGCCTCGACCTTGGGCGCCTCGGTCGCTTCCTGTAAGCTTCTGGGATCTACGGTGACCTGCTTCACCACAAAACGGGGCGGAACCAGATTCGGCCCCCGCGACTCCTGCAAGCCCTGCACACGGACCCGGGTGGACCACATCCAGAAGGCTCCGTGGACTCCAAGAGAAGCCACTAGCGCCAACACGTACCAACCCACTCCGCTGGACTGCTGGGTTCGGCGAGGCGCATTCATCGCAACGTTCATCCCCCGAGATTGCCACAGATTGTAAACCGCGACAACTGCCCGACCAGAAGCAGACCGCCTTCCGGCCGGTTTTACCCCGATCCCAAATTAACCGGTTGCCCCTCTCTCTTTGCCTGTGTTGGATCTCGTCACTATGACGATCCTGTTTGCCGCCGGCGAGGTGGCTCCACTGGCAAGCACCGGCGGGTTGGGGGATGTAATGGCCTCCCTCCCCGGGTACGTGGGCAAACTCGGCCACGAAGTCGCAGTCGCGCTGCCAGGTTACCCCGCCCTTCTCCAGGGAGCCGAACCGCTCGGAGTCGAATTCGATATTCCCATCGGAACAGAATCCTTTCAGGCCACCGTCTTCGAACGACTCAGCCCTGACGGCACCCAGTGGCTGCTCATCCAAAACGATGCCCTTTTTGCGCGGTCCGGCCTCTACCAGGACGCCGCCGGCCCCTATGCCGACAACGCGGCGCGTTTTTTCTTTTTCTCCAAAGCTGTGGTCGAACTGGCCAGGCGACTCGATCCCGCCCCGCGGGTCCTCCATCTTCACGACTGGCACACCGCCCTGGTCCCCCTGCTTGTCCGGGAGCAAAAGCTCCCCCTCAAGACCCTACTGACTCTCCATAACCTCCAACACCAGGGATCCTTCTGGGCTTTGGATTTCCCACTCACCAACCTTCCCTCACATTGGTTTTCCGAGACAGGTCTCGAGTTTTACGGCCAACTGAACCTGCTCAAAGGCGCCATCCTCCACTCCGACGCTCTTTCGACGGTCAGCAGCCTGTATCGCCAAAACATCCTCCACACCGACGAGGGCTGCGGCCTGCAATCCCTCCTCCGACACCGGCAGTCGGAATTGTTTGCAGTGCCCAATGGGGTGGATCCCAGCCTCTGGGATCCGAGTGATTCCGCCGAGATTTCGACCCCTTTCTCCGCCGAAAACCCGGACGGCAAAAACGCTTGTCGGTTCGCTCTTTTGGCCAGCCTCGGACTCGATCCCTCCCCGCAGGCACCGGTCTTTGCAATGATCGGCCGACTCGCCGATCAAAAGGGATTCGACCGGCTACTGCCCCTTCTCCCGCGCCTTCTGGCAACCGACTCCCGGTTGATCATCGTCGGAGACGGAGACGCCACCCTGCGCCGGGACCTCCTGGTCGCCGCGCGCCAGCACCCCGGAAAACTCGCTTTTTGTAATCGTTGGGAGCCATCGTTTTGCAAGCAAGTGATGGCGGGAAGCGACGCCATTGTGGTGCCCTCGCATTCGGAGCCCTCCGGCCTGACGCCCCTCCACGCACTGCGCTATGGAACCATTCCCATCGCTCACGCAACCGGCGGATTGCTCGAAAACCTCGCCGACTACGATCCATCGACGCGAAAAGGGCATGCCCTCATGTATTGGGCCGATTCCTCGGCCGCGCTCTGGGATTGCATCCAGAGAGCGGGGCAACTGTTTGCATCGCCCTCCGAATGGTCCACGCTGATGCAGAGCGCCATGCGGGCTCGTTTCCCATGGGAGGCTGCTGCCGCCCGATACGATGCGATTTACCGCCGAATCGCCAGCCACGCCTGATTCCATGCAAGACGCCCCCCACCACACGCACAAATCACGCAGAAAACGCGCGCACCCCCTCCTGAAATCGGCCGCCTGGGCGGGCGGACTGCTTGCCGTGGCCGGTTTCGGAGGTTTCCTAGGGGTACAGGCCTGGCTCGAAAGTTACTTGAAGAGCGAGGCCTTCCGCTCCCGCGTCGCATCCTCCCTTGGACACCACCTGCGATCCAACGTGACTTTAGCCCCTTTGAAGCGGGATGGAACGACGGTGTTCACGGACGCCGTGGACGCGCTCGGCGAGAGCGGCGCCCCCTTCGCCCAATGTCAGATTCGCAGCGCACGCGCCGAACTGGATCTAAACGCCCTCTGGCGGCGGGCGTGGCGCATTGAAGACCTCCAAATCCAGCAACTCGACCTGGAGCTTCCGTCGAACCCCGGTTCGTCTTCCGAGCCTTCGGCTCCTCATCCAGCACTGCCCGTGGCAGGAACCTGGCTCTCAAAATACCTCCCCAATCACGCGGAGTTTGGCGTCGTGCGAGTTGCCCGAGCATCCCTGCGCAAGGGCCCTCTGGAACTGCGCCAGGCCCGACTCACAGCGAAGCCTGCCGCTTCGGACTGGGAAGTGTTGGCCGAAACGGGCGAGATCCGCCTGCCGGCGCTCCCCCCGCTCGAACTCTCCAGCGCTCGGGTGACCCTCAGACCCAAGGCCCTCGTCATTCGAAACTCACGGGCCCTCTTTCGCTCCGGGGGAGAAATCTCCTCCACAGGGGAATGGTCCCAAAGCGGCGGGACCAGCCTCGATGCCAAGTTTGAGAACGTCGGTCTAGAGCCATTCCTGAACTCGCAATGGCAATCCCGCCTGAAGGGGGCACTCCAGGGGGAAGTTCATTTCCAACAAAATGCCCAGACCGGCTCCGAGCCGGAGCTGAGCGGCCAAATCCGCCTCAAGGGCGGCCGGCTCGAATCGCTCCCCCTCCTCTCCCAAATCGATTCCTTTTTGGGAACCCCGCGCTTCCGACAAGTCCCCCTCAAGACCGCCTCAGCTCGGATCCGAATCACTCCGCAACGATTCGAGTTTCACGAACTCCAACTCGACGGCGACGGACTGATGCGCGTCGAAGGGAGTCTCTTTGTGGAGAAAGGACAACTCCAAGGGCAGCTGCAACTCGGCCTCTCTCCGGCGCTCACTCAATGGCTGCCGGGAGCCCGCTCGAAGGTCTTCACCGAGCAAAGGGACGGTTATGTGTGGACCCCGGTTCGCGTTACCGGAACCACGGAAAAACCGGAGGAAGACCTGACCGCGAGACTCCTTGCTAGCGCTAAAGACGCGGTGGTGGACACCCTTAAAAATTCGATACCGCCCTCTCTGAGCGCGCCTTTGCCGGGTGCCGCCAAGAGCCTGCTCGACTCCGTGAAGTCCGTGCTTCCCAATCCGTAATCTCTCCCTCCGCCGAATACCGAAAGTTTGAAACCCGCCAATCCCATCGCCTCCCCTTGCTTATGCGCCGCCTTCTCCCTGTAATCACCGCTCTGATCATGACTGCTACCCAAGCTTTCTCCGCCGACGGCCCCGTTCGCCACGTGGTATCCTTCAAATTCAAGCCGGGCACCGCCCCGGCCGATGTCCGCACGATCGAACAGGCCTTTGCTGGACTGCCCTCCAAAATTAAGGAGATCCAATCGTTTGAAGGCGGCACGGACGTGAGTTCAGAAGGACTCTCCAAAGGGTTCACCCACCTGTGGGTTCTCACCTTCGCGAACAAACAGGCGCTCAAAACCTACATCGACCACCCGGATCATGTGGCGTTTGTGGCCTTGCTGAAGCCAAGCTTGGAAGACGCCTTTGTCTTCGATTTCCATCCCCAGCCCTAGCTGCACTACCTCGATTTTTCTTCCCCACTCCTGCAGGGACCGCGATGATCCGCGCCCTTTTCTGTCATGGCACTCATTGTCCAAAAATACGGCGGCACTTCCGTCGGAAATCCTGAGCGCATCCAAAATGTGGCCCGGCGCGTGATCGCGACCAAGGCTGCCGGGAACGACGTCGTCGTCGTGGTTTCAGCCATGAGTGGTGTGACCGACGGTCTGATCAAACTGGCTCGCGAAGTGTCCGCCAACCCGAGCGAGCGCGAGATGGATGTTTTGCTCGCCACAGGCGAGCAGACCACGATCGCGCTCACGGCGATGGCCATCGAAGGATTGGGCCACAAGGCGGTCTCTCTCACCGGAGCCCAAGCTGGAATCATCACCAGCGAAGTGCATACCAAGGCAAAAATTGCGACCATCGATCCAGAGCGCGTCCGCGAGAAACTCGGAGAAGGAAACATCGTCGTGGTCGCAGGATTTCAGGGCGAAACGCTCGAGGGATCCATCACCACACTGGGTAGAGGTGGTTCGGACCTGACGGCGATTGCGATTGCAGCGGCGATCGATGCCGATTTGTGCCAGATCTTCACCGACGTGGATGGCGTTTACACTTGTGACCCCCGGTTGGTTCCGAGTGCGAAAAAAATCAACGAGATTTCGTACGATGAAATGCTCGAAATGGCCTCCAGCGGATCGAAGGTCATGCAAAGCCGCTCGGTCGAATTCGCTAAAAAATTCGGCGTGATCTTCGAGGTCCGCTCCAGCTTCAACCAAAACCCAGGCACCATCGTGAAAGAAGAAACCGAGAGCATGGAAGCCGTCGTCGTGCGCGGCGTGAGCATCGAAAAAAATCAAGCCAAGGTAACGATCACCAACGTGCCGGACAAACCTGGCTCGGCGGCCCGGATTTTCAGCACGGTCGCCTCGTCGAACTTGATCATCGACATGATCGTTCAAAACGTGAGCGTCGCCGGCACGACAGACATCTCATTCACCCTCTCCAAAGACGAATTGCCCAAAGCCAAGGCGGCCCTCGAACCGGTCGTCCACGAGGTCGGTGCGAGCGGGCTCATCGCGCAGGACGGGATCGCCAAACTGTCCATCGTCGGGATCGGGATGCGCTCGCACTCTGGAGTGGCAGCGAAGCTGTTCGAAGCTCTCTCGGCCGGAGCCATCAACATCCAGATGATTTCCACAAGCGAGATCAAGACGGCGGTCATCATCGAAGAGGCCCGCATAGGCGAGGCCGCAGTGTTGGTACACGACGCTTTCGGGTTGGGGAAATAGGCGTGCGGCCCGCCTGAAAGCACGCCATGGAGAGCAAACCCGCGCCGCGGTATCGCCGGGTTTTTCGTTACGCGGAACGCGACTCCATGGAGATCGCGAGCAAAACGGTCCCTGTCATCCAAGCCGCGAGGGATTGAAGAGTCCGGGCGGCTTGCTCCGATTAGGACAGATTCGTTTGGGAGCCCGCCTCGTAGGAGGCACTCCCCTTGTAATAGGCGGTGGCGGAAGTCAGCCCCTTGGCTCGGCACTCGGGGCAGAGTCGGTTTTCGGGATCCTCCTGCTCGGCCTCTTCCGAGAGAAGGAACAAGGTGTGGCACAAGTCATGGAGACAGTTCACAAAACGGCCCGTCGGCCGTCCCGAGTGCGCACACGTCCCAATCTGAACCAGCCCCTCGTCGACGCGCACCGTCATTCGTTTGTCGAAAACAAAGCATTCCCCCAGCCAGTGGGCGTTCCCAAACTGCTCCTGGTAAGTGACGATCCCTCCCTGCAGCTGAAATACATTCCGAAAACCGCGACTCCGAAACAGCGCAGACGCTTTTTCGCAGCGGATCCCCCCGGTGCAATACATCAACACCTTCTTGTCCTTCAGCTCTGCCAAAGAATCGACGTACTCCGGCAGCTCCCGAAAATACTCGATGTCGCACGCAATCGCGTTTTCGAATTTTCCAGCCGCTGACTCGTAGCGGTTTCGCACATCGACCAGGACCACGTCAGGGTCCTCCTCCAAGGTCCGCTTCCACTCAGCCGGGCTGAGCTGATTGGTCAGGTCCGGCTCCAAAGGGATCCCTGCCTTCAGGGTCACAATTTCGGGACGCACGCGCACAATCAGTTTCTGGAATGTGTCTGCAGCACCCGCACTCGTCTTAAACTGCATGTCTGCAAATCGCGGGTCCTGACGGAGGGCGCTCTGGTAGCCTCGGATGGCCTCCGCAGTTCCCACACAGGTCCCGTTGATTCCCTCCTCCGCAATTAGAATCCGGCCCCTGATTCCGAGCTTTGAGCACAAGGCCCGGTGCTCGGCGGCGAACCGCTCCGGGCACTCGATGCGGACATATTTGTAAAACAGAATGACGGGATATTCAGGATCCATACCCGCGTTGATTAAAGCGGTGGAGAACCCGCGTGGCAACCGCCACCGAAAGCTCGCGCTCCCGGGTTTTCAGGCCGGCCCAGCAGGTGTAGCTTCCCGCCCCAACCCTCGGCCCATGTTCTCCATTCGTTATCCCGAAGACCTGCCCATCAGTGCGCGTCGCTCTGAAATTATCGCTGCGATCCGTTCCCACCAGGTCGTGGTGGTGGCCGGCGAAACGGGTTCGGGAAAAACAACGCAGCTTCCCAAAATGTGCCTCGATGCGGGCCTCGCTGAAGTCGGCCGAATCGGTTGCACTCAGCCGCGCCGCGTGGCAGCCCTCAGCGTCTCACGCCGTGTCGCGGAGGAACTCGGCGTCACCTGGGGAAGGGAGGTGGGCTGCAAGATGCGATTCAACGACGACACCGGACGCGAGACCCGGATCAAATTCATGACGGACGGCATCCTTCTGGCCGAGATTCAGTCCGATCCGCAGCTGCGTGCCTACTCGGCGCTGATTTTGGATGAAGCGCATGAGCGCTCTCTCAACATCGATTTTTTGTTAGGGTACCTGCAGTCGCTGCTACAGCAGCGTCCCGAGCTGAAGCTAGTCATCACCTCGGCAACCATCGATACGGAGACCTTCTCGCGAGCATTCGGGGGCGCGCCAGTCATCGAGGTTTCCGGACGGCTGTGGCCGGTGGAGATCCGCTACCAGCCCGTGGAAAGTTTTGCACCCCCGGGAGAGTCCCCGGACGACCTGACCCACATTCAGGCTGCGGTGCGAGCCAGTGAGGAAGCGCTGCTCGAATCGCACTCGGGCGACATTCTCATTTTTATGCCAACGGAGCGGGAGATCCGGGAAACGTGGGAGCTCCTGGAAGGTTCGCTGGGAGCTGGAGTGGAAGTGATCGGCCTTTTTGGTCGGATGCCGGCGGCCGAGCAGCAGCGCATTTTTGAGCCTGGCCCGAGGCGAAGAATCATCGTTTCGACCAACGTTGCGGAAACCTCGCTCACGCTGCCGCGAATTCGGTACGTCATCGACAGCGGCCTGGCGCGCATGAGTCGCTACAACCCGCGTACGCGCACGAAGCGGCTGCCCGTGGAGGCCGTGGCGCAGAGCAGCGCCAACCAGCGAGCGGGGCGCGCCGGGAGAATCCAGGACGGCATTTGCATCCGGCTCTACGACCTGGAGGACTTTGAGAAGCGGCCCCGTTTCACCCAGCCCGAGATCCAGCGGGCAAACCTCGCGGAAGTCATCCTGCGCATGAAAGCGTTCCGGCTGGGGGAGATCGAAACCTTCCCTTTTCTGAACCCGCCTCAGGCCGCATCCATTCGCGCCGGATACAAGCTCCTTCATGAATTAGGCGCCCTGAGCGAGACCCACGAGCTGACGCCGTTGGGGCGAGAACTGGCTCGGCTGCCCGTGGACCCGACGCTTGGACGGATGTTGCTTCAGGCTCGGAAAGAGCGAGCCCTTCCCGAGATTCTTGTGATTGCCGCTGGGCTGAGCGTGCCGGACCCGAGAGAACGCCCCGAGGAACAGCGCGAGGCCGCAGAAAATGCTCACCAAAAGTTCGCCGACCCGGACTCCGATTTTCTTTTCCTCTTCAATGTATGGAAAGCCTCGCCGCAGGCCGATGGGCGCGGGAGCGGCAACGCCCTCCGCCGCTTTTGTAAACAGCACTTCCTCTCCGTCTCCCGGATGCGCGAATGGCGGGATATTCACCAGCAACTCAGCGACGCCATGCGCGAAAGCGAATCCGCAAAGACCCCGAATCGGAATCCGGAGGAGTCGACCGCGAGCTACGTGGCGGTCCACCGGGCGATTCTGACCGGCTTGCTCGGTCAGGTTGCGCAGCGCCAGGAGCGCAATCTCTACAAGGCCGTGGGCAACCGGCAGGTCACACTTTTCCCGGGATCCCACCTCTACGAGAGGCAAAAAAAGAACCGGAAGGGAGAGCGCAAACCCGAGGGCCAGGGCTCCGAAAAAAGCCGCCAACCCGCTTGGATCGTCGCCGGTGAAATTGTCGAAACCTCGCAGCTATTTGCCCGCACCGCAGCGGGGATCAACCCGGACTGGATCGCCGAATTGGGCGCGCACCTGTGTCAGTACCGTTACACAGATCCCCACTGGAGCCAGAGAGCCTCGCGCGTACTGGTGTCCGAACGGGCAATGCTTCAGGGATTGGAAGTCTCGCGACGCCACATCGATTTCGGGCACGTCGACCCTGCAGCGGCGACCGAATTGTTCATCCGCGGCGCGCTGATTCAGGAGGAGGCGCACATCCCCCTTCGCTTTTTTGAGGAAAATCGGAAGGTCCGTGAGAAGGTCGAAAATGCACTCACCCGGGTCCGCAGCGGGCGGGCCTTGGACGTGGATGAAGCGCTTTATCAATTCTATGCGGCCCGGATTCACAACGTGTCCTCCATTCATGATCTCCATCGACTCGTGGATAGCCGCGCCGGGCAGGAGCCCAACTTTTTGTTTGTGAGCGAGGAGGACCTCACCCGGGGCGAAGATGCCACCTACGATCGCTCGCTGTTTCCCGACAAGGTTGCGCTGGGCAACACCGCGCTTCCCCTCACCTACGCCTTTGCCCCCGGCGAGGAATCCGACGGTGTCACGGTTCGAATTCCTCTGCCCGTGGCGGAGCACCTCAGTTCGGCGCAACTGCAATGGATGGTCCCCGGATTGCGCGAGGAACAGATCAGCATTCTGCTGCGTGCGCTGCCCAAGCCCTTGCGGAAAACGCTGATTCCTCTCGAGCCCAAGATTGCCGAAGTCGCCCGCGAGTTTCAGCCTGGACAAGGCGACTTCCTGATCGCCCTCGCCGATTTTCTCACCCGCAAATACCGGATTCACGTGCGTGCGTCCGACTGGCCGCCATTGAGTTTGCCACCCCACCTGCGGCCGCGGATTGAGGTGGTTGACCGTAAAAACCGCACCCTCGTGGCGGGCCGGGATTTGGAGGTGATTCAAACGGAAGTCGGCCAGCGAGAAATCCGATCGGGGGCTTGGGAGAAAGCGGCCCAGCAATGGGAGCAAAAAGGATTGCGTGCCTGGACTTTTCAGGATCTTCCGGAGTCCATTGCGGTGGAAAAAATGGGGGGCGCAACTCTGGAGGCTTTCCCCGGAATTGTTGTGGAAGCGGACGGAGTGGCGATTCGATTGTTTCGGAAAAAGGAAGAGGCGGAGAGCGCTTCCCGGGACGGAGTGCGGATGCTCGGAGAACTGGTTTTGGCGAAAGATCTCGGTGATTTGCGTAAGGAACTAACGCGACTGTCCAAACGCCTCCAGAGCCCCGACAAAGCGGGCTCCCAATTCCAGAATGCCCTTCAGCAACTCGGGGCACGGGGCACTCTCGGCGACGCGTCTTATGGAACCGGAGAAGTGTTTGAAAAGACGGCCTACGAGCATTTGCTGGCACACACACTCGCGCCTGACCCCGTGTTTCCGCTCAGCGCAGAGCGGTTCCTGCAACTCACGGAAAATGCGCGACGCGAACTGCCCGGGCTCGCTTATCAAGTTGGAGAGTGGACGCGCCAACTACTCCAGTTGAGGAGAACCATCCTGAACTCGCCCAGACGCTACGCGAGCGTAGAGGAAGACCTGCGGCGTTTGCTCCCGGAGAATTTTTTACAGACAACCCCCTTCAACCGACTGCCCCATGTCCTCCGCTACCTTCGGGCGGTTCAGGTGAGAGCCGAACGAGCGGCGCTCAATCCGCGTAAAGATGCCGAACGCTCCGCACAACTCGCCCCGTATCGCGATTGGGAGTCGCGAGTACCGCAAGAAAAGCGCGAAGCTTTTCGGTGGCTCCTCGAGGAATTCAGAGTCTCGCTTTTTGCGCAGGAGTTGGGAACGGCACAACCGGTTTCCGCCGCACGACTGCATGCCCTGGGAGGCCTTTAGCAAAGACGCCAAAGATCTATGCTTCCTCGCCTCACGCTCCCCCTCGCACTCTGCCTCGGAGGGGCGATTCTTTCCTCGCCGAGCCAAGCCGTTCCCATCCCTTTCCGTGAAGTCCAAACCACTTTTCACAACGGCACAGCCCGCTACCTAAAGCGCACAATCGACGGGGTCGACGCGGGACGCGAGGGATGGTCCGTCCACCCGGAAGTCGCAGTGCCCCACAGCGCGATTTTTTTCTTCCGCGAACCCGTGGTGGCTGGCCGCCTCCGCATTTCGCTTTGTTTTTTATCCGGCGAACTAGGCGCTCACTTTCACGAGTTTGCGCTTTCCACGACCACGGACAGTAATCCGACGTTTCAGAGCGAATGGGAAAATCTCCTGCCATGGCTAGCCTACTCCACGGGAACCCAACTCGACACCCTTCCTCAAGGCCGCATCAAATCCAGGGGTAACGCCATGAACACCGTGTTCGTGGTCGAATCGATCACGGGGACCAAACCGATGACCGCAATCCGGGTCGACGTATTTCCCGCGCGCAGCAGCGCGGAAAGCGAGGAATCCTTCGTTGGCAAAAACAAGCGCAACGACTTTCTGCTGACCGAACTCCGCCTCGAGTCCATCGATCTGGAGAGCACCAATGTCGCCCTCGGAAAACCGGTGCGCGCATCCCATCCCCTTTGGGGTCCCTTCCGTGCGGAATTTCTGACGGACGGCATTGCATCCACCTTTGCGCATCCGCGCGACCCGACCCTCGGTGAGCAATTCTTTTACGAAATCGATTTCGGCAAAGTCCGCCATTTCGACCATTTTACCCTCCGTGGACGTTCCGACGGGCTCGTTCCAGAGCGGCTCTCGAGCCTTCGCCTCGCCCTCTACGACGAACCCACCGACGGCGACACCGCCCCCGTCTGGATTGGCAGTTACAGGGCTGATGGGTCGTATCCGCCCATCGGCGTTACCGAAAGCATCCGCGCCGACGTCGGTACCGGACCTTTTCACGGGCGTTATCTGCGTCTTTGGAGCGACAGCCCTATTGCGTATTCGCCACAAATTGCGGAGCTGGAAGCTTACGAACCTCTGCTTCCCGCAATCCAAGGCCTCCGGGGAGACCACCTCAACCTCGAGACAAACGGCAATCCCTCCATTCCACCCGGAACACGCTGGCTCACATTCACCCTGCGCCCCTCGCTCAAACACCTCCCCAAACATCTTCCCATCCGATGGAGAATTCGCGGTTACCAAGAAAACTGGCAGACCTGTTCCCCCGAAGGACTCGCGGAAACCCGATGTCCGCCGCCGGGCCTCTACGGCTTCGAAGCGCAAATGGCTCACTCCGACGGCGAGTGGAACACCGGCACGCTCCAGTTTCCAATCCAGGTCGGCCGCTTCTGGTGGCAGCATCAATCCATTCAGCTTGCGGGAGCATCCCTGTTGTTTGTTTCCGGAATCGGCCTCGTCCGAGGCCTCGCAAGGCGTCGTCTGACCAGAGACTTACAAAAACTGGAGCATCAGCGCGATTTGAATGAAGAGAGAGCGCGGATTGCCCGGGATATGCACGATGTCGTGGGGGCGCGTTTGACGCAACTCGGCGTGCTCCACGAGATTTTTGCACGGGAACACACTTTGCCACCGACTGCAAAATCGAGTCTTCTGCGCCTCACGCGCACGGCGCGCGAGGTCATCGCCGCACTCGACGAAGTAGTCTGGGCAGTAAACCCAAAAAACGACACGCTCGCAAACCTCGCCAACTACCTCTGTTTCAGCGCAAGCGAATACCTGCAACCCCTGGACATCCCGTGCAGACAAGACGTACCGCAAGACTGGCCAGAGCGCGAAGTGGGCGCCCATACGCGGCATGAAGTCCTCCTCGCATTCAAGGAGGCGCTCCAAAACATCGTCAAACATGCTGTGGCCACGGAAGTCTTCCTCTCCTTAAAAATTCAGGAGGACACGCTTGTGATCCGACTTGCGGACAATGGCAAAGGACTCCCTTTAGAGGTCGGCGGAGCAGAAAAAGACGGCATTTCAAACATGCACGCTCGCCTGCGTCGCGTCCGCGGCCACTGCCAAGTTCAAAGCCGAGAGGGGGGCGGAACCGTTGTCGAAATGCAGGTGCCGCTTCCGAAAAGCACGCAGACACCGGTGCACTGAAAGACGCACGCACCAAACCATCCCACCGACTCGAGATCTCCATCGATGAGCCCTCTGCTAATGCCTTTGACCCCTGAATTGCCGCACCCTTAAATCGGAAAACTCCACTCCCATCGCCATGTCCGCCACGCCTTCCATCCTCTACACGATCACTGACGAGGCCCCCGCTCTTGCCACCCACTCTCTTCTTCCGATTGTGCAAGCTTTCACCAAGCATGCGGGCATCGCGGTCGAAACCAGGGACATCTCTCTAGCAGGACGCATCTTGGCAAACTTCTCGGACCTTCTTCCCGAGCCCATGAAAACCGGCGATGCCCTCGCAGAACTGGGCGCACTGACCCTCCAACCGGAGGCCAACATCATCAAGCTGCCCAACATCAGCGCGTCCATCCCGCAACTCAAGGCGGCCATCGCTGAACTCCAGTCCAAGGGATATCCCCTCCCCGAGTTCCCCGAAAACCCTGTCACGGACGTCGAAAAAAACGTGCGCGCCCGCTACGCAAAGGTGCTCGGTTCGGCCGTCAATCCCGTCCTGCGTGAAGGAAACTCGGACCGCCGCGCCCCGAAGGCCGTGAAAGATTACGCCCGCAAGCACCCGCATTCGATGGGCGCATGGAGCACTGCTTCCAAAACACACGTTGCCGCGATGACGGAGGGTGACTTTTTCGGAAACGAAAAATCGGTCACCGTAGAATCTCCCACCAGTGTCCGAATCGAGCTCCTCAAGGCCGATGGCTCAGTTCAAATCCTCAAGGACAAGACGCCCCTCAAAGCGGGCGAAATCCTGGATGCCACCGTGATGCGCCGGGCTGCCCTCGTCGCCTTCTACGAGGAGCAAGTCGCGCGCGCGAAGGCCGAGGGCGTCCTGCTCTCGCTCCACCTTAAAGCCACGATGATGAAGGTGTCCGATCCGATTCTCTTCGGGCATGCGGTGAAGGTGTTCTTCAAGGATCTGCTCGCCAAACATGCCGCCACCTTCGAGTCGCTCAACGTCAATCTGAACAACGGTTTTGGAGATCTCGTCTCCAAAATCCAGTCCCTGCCAGCGGACCTGAGAGCATCCATTGAGGCCGACATTCAGGCCGCCCTCGCGGCGGGTCCCAAGCTCGCCTACGTAAATTCCGACAAGGGCATCACCAATTTGCACGTCCCGAGTGACGTCATTATCGATGCCTCAATGCCCGCGATGATCCGCGCCGGGGGCAAGATGTACAACGCCCAAGGAGCCCTCGAAGACACCATCGCCATCATCCCAGATCGTTGCTACGCTGGAATTTACGAAACCACCCTGAATTTCTGCCGCAAGCACGGCGCGCTGGACCCGAGGACCATGGGCAGCGTTCCCAACGTCGGCCTCATGGCACAGGCCGCTGAAGAGTACGGCTCCCACAACAAAACCTTCGAAATTGCGGCACCCGGAACCGTGCGCGTCGTCGATGAGTCAGGACGCGTTCTGCTCAGTCACGAAGTCGCACCAGGCGACATCTGGCGCGGCTGCCAAACCAAAGACGCCGCCATTCAGGACTGGGTGAAACTCGCCGTCACTCGGGCGCGCCTCTCCCATACGCCCGCAATCTTCTGGCTGGACCCGAACCGCGCGCACGATGCGCAGGTCCTTGCAAAGGTGCGCACCTATCTCTCCCAGCACGATCTCAGTGGCCTCGATATCCGGACGCTGGAACCGGCCGCAGCGTGCCAACTCACCCTCGAGCGAATCGTTCAGGGACAGGACACCATCAGCGTGACCGGCAATGTTCTGCGAGATTACCTCACAGACCTATTCCCGATCCTCGAAGTGGGTACCTCGGCAAAGATGCTCTCGATTGTCCCGCTCATGAACGGCGGCGGACTTTTCGAAACTGGTGCTGGCGGTTCGGCACCGAAACACGTGCAGCAATTTCTCGAGGAAAACTTTCTGCGCTGGGACAGTCTGGGCGAATTCTTCGCCTTGGCGGCGTCCCTCGAACACCTCGGCATCTCGCAGAGTCATCCCAAAGCCAAGGTGCTCGCCGAGACCCTCGACGAAGCGAACGGAAAATTTCTTGAGAACGACAAGTCTCCCGCCCGGAAAGTGGGGGCGGGGATCGACAACCGCGGGAGCCACTTTTACCTCGCGCTGTACTGGGCCGAAGCCCTCGCCGCTCAGACGCAGGATGCCGACTTGAAGTCCGTGTTCACTCCGATCGCGAGGCAACTGGCCGAGCAGGAATCGCAAATTGTCCGCGAACTCACTGCGGTCCAGGGCAGCCCGACCGACATCGGCGGCTATTACCGACCGGACCCCGCGCTCGCCTCGGCAGCGCTGCGTCCGAGTTCCACTCTCAACGCCATCCTTGCTCAGCTCTAGCCTCGCGCCTTGCGCTCTTTGGAGGCGGAGCTTCTTGTTCCGCCGATCCACGGCAGCATCCTGTTCCCAGGAATCTTCGGTCTGTGCGCTCTCTCAGGCCCCCCCTTTCTGGATCGCAGGCTCCGCCTCGGAATCCGGCCCTCCATCGAGAAACGAACCGCCCATGGGGGGCTCTGGTTGCCTGGAGCGCTGGCAGCGGGAATCATCGCCTTCACGATGCTGTGCTCGCTCCAGTCCCCAACTCCGGCTCCCCCACATCTGCGGACCAAGGCTGAGCCAGCGCTCCTCACCGAGACACCCGTCTCCCCCCGAGGATTTGCTGCGCGTCACAGCGGGCACATTTCTCAACGCCGAACCGCTGCGAGACGAAGCACGAGCGCTAATCGCGGACGCACGCGCAGCCCTGCATTTTGTCACGGGCAGCTTCCTTACGGGTTCAGAGCAGCCCCAAGAACCACCCAGACCCTGAGCGGCTGCCATTCGCTTTCAGGGCGATAGACGCTGGACGCTCCAGACGCTGGAATGCTCCCGGGTAAAGCGGAAGCGGTCATGCAACCGGCTGCGGCGCCCCTGCCAGAACTCGATGCTCGTGGGCTCCAGCACGTATCCCCCCCAGTTCTCCGGGCAGGGCACTTCTTTGCCCTCAAACCGAGCCTCCTCCTCGGCAAAGCGCCTCTCCAGCTCGTGACGGTCTTCCAGCACAGAACTCTGGGGAGAAGCCCAGGCTCCAAGCTGACTCGCCCTGGGACGGGTCGAGAAGTACTGCGTGCTCACTTCCCGGGAGGTTTTGCGTACGCAACCGCTCACGTTGACCTGCCGCTCCATTGCCCCCCACCAGAACGTCAGCGCCGCGTTCGAGTTTTGGGCCAAGTGCGTCGCCTTGGCTCCCTCGTAATTGGTGAAAAAGGAAAAGCCCTCCTCATCGCATTTTTTGAGTAACACCACCCTGGACCAAAGCCGTCCACTGGCGTCCGTGGTCGAGAGAACCATCGCGTTGGGCTCAATCATCCCCTCCCGGTGAGCCTCCGCCAGCCACTTTCCAAACATGTCAATCGGGTTCGCTTCGAGATCGGCACGTCGTAAACCGCGCTGTGCGTAATCCATCCTGAGAGCAGCAAGGGCTTCCTGAGAGAGAGTCATCCCGATGCTCCTAACATCCCAGCCGCACGCGATAAAGACCCGCATCACGCTCCAAAGAATCTTCCCTCCACCGGATCAACTGGGTTTGGATCCCCTCCCAATGATCATGAAAAGTATCCCCTCCTCCCTCGCCCTCGGACTCGCGTTGTCCTGCATGGCTCAAGCGCAAGACGCAAAGCCCCTCGGCTACCAGGACACTCCCCTGATTCCTGGAACCCAATGGCACGTACACGATGGCTTGCGCCCACAGCCCAAGGTCATCACCCCCGGGGAAAACCCCGGAGACGCTCCGAGCGACGCGATCGTGCTGTTTTCAGGCAAGGATCTGTCTCAATGGAAACCCCACAAGGACGGCCAGCCCGCTTGGGCCGTCGAGGAAGGGTGCGCTGTTTCGGTCAAGGGTCGCGGCTATCTGGAGAGCGCCCAGGAATTCGGCCCGGATATTCAGCTCCACATCGAATGGGCTGCCCCCACCCCTCCGGCTGGCACGGGTCAAGGACGCGGCAATAGCGGGGTGTTTCTTTTCGGCCGCTATGAAATCCAAGTGTTGGACTGCTACGAAAATCAAACCTACCCGGATGGCCAGGCAGCCGCGCTGTACGGTCAGACGCCTCCCCTCGTGAACGCATGCCGGAAACCGGGGCAATGGCAAAGTTATGACATCATCTTCAGCGGTCCTCGCTTTGAAGGTAACGAACTCAAGACGCCCGCCTACGCGACCGTGCTCCACAACGGGGTCGTCGTCCAAAACCACGTCGCGCTCCTCGGGGCTACAGGTCACAAGTCCCTCGCAAAATACTCCCCCCACGGGGAAAAAGGACCCATCAAACTCCAAGACCACGGTAACCCGGTCCGCTATCGCAACATCTGGATCCGTGAGCTGAAACCGGTGGACTCCCGGTAAGAGTCGCCAAGGCCTCCTCCACCCCCGGAGCAAACAAACTCACAAAGTGAGAACGCCTCTCCAGCTTTCGCAGGAGAGGCGTTCTCGGTTTGTCTGGGGGTGACTGCTCTAGGGGTGGCGTAGTTTCAGCAGAAAAAGGCCGGCGACACAACCGGTTTTCCCCCCAAATAGAGGGGGCCGCCTACTCAGGCACCCACTCGTACTGTTTGTCCAAGATTTCACCCGTGAATCGGTCAATCGCCAAGTGCACCCAAACACGCGACTCTCCCTCCTTCACGAAGCGGTCCATCGCACTGATTCCATTCGGAATACGCCCGGTTTGAACAATCAGGTCGACCATCAGATTCCATACCCGAGTTTGCCCCCCATCCACCAATGCGCGGATCGAGGCCTCACGGAACCGTTGATTCTTGGAGTCTCTCGATGCCACAAACAGCGTCGGATCCAGATCCGCAGAGAAACCGGTGAAATGCCACGAAAGAGACGTCGTGTTGGTGGCCTGCAAATTCCGATTCGGGGTGTCCCTGGAAACAGGCACTGTCGAAGTGTACACGGGCGCGCTCGCGGGGATGTCGCCTGTGGAGAGGTCCTTCGCGAAAACCTTCCCGGCCAGCTCTGACACGTTGGTCAGCGGCCCATACCATGCCTGGCTTCCCGTCGTCCGGCGCACCAACGCCTGCGCCACGAGCCCAGCCTCTTGCGATGTCAGTTTTCCGGCAGCAAGCGGGTTGAGCTCATCCTTCGCTCCGCCTGCCAGCATCGCGCGCAAGACCTTCTCCTGACGAGTATTGAGGTTCACCTTGCCCGCCACAAGAGGCTGGGCCGATTCCACATCCGAATTATTCGGCAAGGAGTACGGAGGTGCCTCAGTCAGACAAAAAACGTCCAACAGCGCCGCATCCCCCGTCTCCGGCGAAAAAAAGCTCAGATTCTTCCAAGGCGTCCCACGGAACGCGTATCCCATTTCCGCCACAGAACGGAAGGGACGATTCAGCACCACCGGTCGGTTCCCTGCATTCTGCGTGGCTCCCTGGCCCATGGGGAGCCCCTCGATCCCGGAATAACTTCCATTCAAACGTGCAAATGCACCACTCGCCCGGCGAATAACATCATCAGGGTCGGCATACGCTTGGGCATACAAATTATCCGTCGAGGGACCTATATTTTCCGTAAACGCGCCCAGACGAAGCGAGTCTGCGATCGGCGCCGGCCCATTGGCAATGTTCCAGAAAGACCCGTATTTGGTTGTCGCAGCGTTGTAATCGGCCGTAGTCCATTCGTTTCCCGACTGAAAGAAACAGTTCAAATCCCTGGATCTACTTTTAGTCCGGCCGGCTATTTGCGCGGGAGTACTGAGACTCACCGCCCCCCCCATCAGGTCTCCCGGGAGCCGGGAGAACCAGCCATAGTCGCTCGAATTCAGAACTGGTTGTTTGAACAGAGGGTTCCCCGGTACTGCCCACCACTGCTCGTACTCACGTTCGGGGTCGGCCCCCTGGATCAAACCCCGAATGACCCCATAGGCTATCTCGATACTCGAATTTGTATCGCCCCACAGCCAGCCAGACCAGGCTCCCGGCACTCCCAGACTGCAGGAGACCGTCTTCGCCTCCCCAGGGGCCTGCAGGTCAAACGAAGCGCTACCCACGCGATCCGTCACATTGGATTTACCGTCGATTTGAAACCCCGAGGGCAAGTCATCCGTTCCACTCAGGAGAGTCTTGTAGTTTGCCAGCGAGCCTCTCACCGCCCCCTCCCGGTTCGAGGCAGCCCGCATCGGCATCCCAAAACGCGAAGTACGAGGATCAAACGTCGTCAGAAGCGAAGTCCCCCAACCAAGCGACTTTGCCGAGCCCGCGGGAGTCGACCCGTGACTGGGGCTAAACGGGGAAAAAATCGTCGTATTCGGACGACCGTTGTCCGGAGCTGACCAAATCTGGACGTCTTGCGCAATACCCACCCCTCTCACACCAATCACCGGAGAGACGTTCCCACGCCCGGAGTCACTCGTGTAAATTTGCATATATTTCTCATCATAAGTGACCCAGGCATTGCCGCTTTTGTACTGCAACCGCACAGTAAAACGGTTACCCCCCACACCGGCCAGATTCGTGGGCACCAAAAAGTAGCGAACACGGAAAAAGTCACGCGCAGAGTAAGATGGAGAGTAGCTCTGAGGATCCGACTTGACCTCTGGTGGCAAATCGAGGCCGGCAATATTTTCCCAGCCAGCGGTTTTTTCGTCCGGCTGAACCCCATACGGCTTTGACATCTGCCAGGCCGCACCATTGAGATCCATGGGAATGTCGAATGGAATCAATCCAGCGCCTCTCGCAGTCGCATTCGAAGAGCTCCAAGGGTACCTCGAATCTGCAGCAGCGGATTTCAATGCAGACATCGACAATTTGCTCAGCAAAAGACTCACCGCAGGGACTTCCCCAAGCGAAAAACCGACCCAGCGACGATTTGCCTCGTCGGTGACGAATCCTCCGTAGCCCGTTGAGCTGTCACTGAAAAAGTTCCCCCTACCCGCCCGCAAATCGCTGCCTGACGGCATGTCGGGCTGACACAACGTCGTTGGCTCCCGGAATAGGCTTGCATTGGGCAGCGAGAAAAGAAGCTCCGTACCCCTCTTATCAACCACCGCATCCAAATGTTGTGTCCCACCGTCCGATGCGCCCAGAGCGCCGGGGGGCCGGTTCTGTGACCCATTTGTGTGGAACACCGTCCGCGCCGGGACGGTGCCATCTGCGTCCACCATTGAAAAGAAATAGGCCTGCCACGGGGCGATGCTCGTCGGGTTCGCAGATGCGGCGAGCTGATCGATCGAAAAGTTCGCCGTTGGAAAAATCTTCGTGGGATCCGGGCAATAGGGCCGCAACGGGACATTGTAGGGAACAGCATAACTCCCCATAGCCTGGTCAAGCCACAGGTTGGGCGGAGGCACTTGCGGTCCTCCTTGTCCCGGCGGAAGCCACAAGGGTAAGCCCGGGAGATTCCCATACTCAGCGTCCGTGGGATAATAAGCGTCATCCACCCTCTGCACATTATCAAGACCGCCCAAAGGGGCGCGACTCATAGGCAAAAGATTAATATAAAAATTACCGGCCAAATTTCCTTCAACAGTGTGGAGATTCGTTGGACCTCTAGGGCCCAATGGAACAAAGGGCGCGTTGTTCCAAAATAAACTCCATAGGCCATTGATACCCGCTCCGCTTACGCTCGCATAGGCCGAGTACAAACTGAAGGGCCAGTTGTAACTGAAAGTGGTATTATCGTAGCTGAGGGGGCGATCCGATGGCCAATTGCGATTGACTGGCGCAGCGCTCGTGTTAAAAAAACCGCCGCCGTCCCCACTAGCAGCCGCATTCCCCAAAAAGTTAGCCACCGTGTTAGTGTCCGCGGACGGAACACTGCCTCCTACAACTGGCGTGTAACCAAAAGTTCCAATTGGCTTAAAAGCAAAAGCCATCCTAGGGGACCCGTTATACGCCCCAATCCCACGCACCCCCTCCTCCCAGAGGCCATTTCCTTTCCGGGGTAATTTCGCCAACTGAGGATCTATCAGCATTTCCGGAACCTCGCTCGCTGCGACAATCCGGAATTCCCTGGGGGACGCGCCTGCCTGTCCATTCAAGGCATGGGGATTCCAAAGTTCGGGAAAGCCCATGATGGAAACGCACCCTCCGCTGAAATTGGCATAACTCCCCAGTGTCGTAGTGACATCGATGGCCCGAGGCGGGATCGTTGTCACAGTGGAGGCGTGCCCCCCATCGCGCACACCACGCCAGTGAAACCGATAAAAGTAGGGCAGATCTTCAACCCCGCGAGCCACGTACAGAGGGAGGTTTGGCATCCCAACGTCCACAGGACTTTCCATCTTGATGATCGTCGGGAAACTGTCTGCGTCATACTGATCGATCAGGTTGGCCCCAATGTCCAAAACCTGAAAATCCAACCTGCGATCCTTCATGTGATTCAGGGTCGCAGGATCGTCTGGGGCACCGACAGTGTGGGTGGACATGGCCGGCTTGGCTAGCGAGCCCGCCGAGATCGCGGCCTTCAGCAGCTCAAAAAAATCCGGCTCCCGGGGAAGTCTCCTCTGCGGGTTGTTTTGCGCCAACTCCTCCAAAACCCGGATCCTCCCCTTGGCCCCGTGGTCATAAAGCCAGAAAGACACTCCATCGACCCCCGCCGTCCAGACGAGCCCGAAGCTCTGAAGAATCGCCTCCCTGGTCCCGTCCGGATTGTACAGCGGATCTGTCGTCGGAGTGATCTCGGCACTCGGGCCTCGCGAAGTGATCCACGCCAACCTTTCGAGCGGAAACCTCTTTTTCACCAGGGGTTCCCCCGCTTTGAAGGCCGTCCTGTCAATGCGCCGCACGTTATCAGGCACCCCGGGCTGAATCCGCACCTCCAGAAAGCCAGGGTTGATCAAATCCTGCAAAAACCGGGTATCGTTGTTAGCCCCCCCCCTTTGTTTCTGAACCCCCCAAGAGTCGTTGCCACCCCGATTATTCGAAATCGCCATTTCCCATGGCAAAACCCCCGTCGTGATCGGGTTGTTCGCCGAAAAGAAGCGGGACGGAATCACGTCAGGGCCACGGTAGAGAATGTCATCCCGGGTTGCTGCCGGCTCATCCAGGAAGGCTCCCGCAGGCGTTTCCACCCGAGATACCCCCCGGCTAGCGGCGGGCGGAACGATCCGGGGCAATTGAAAATTTGCAGCGGAAGGATCCGCTTGGGCCGAATAGTTCCAGTAGCCAGGCACATAGGAAGGCTGCTCCAGTCCCCTCGAAAAATGGGTCAGGTACTGCAACGATTCGATAAGCCCCGCGCGGTCGTCGCTTGTCTTTGAAAGCTTCGACAAATAATCGATCAGAGCCAATCGGCTGGGAATGGCCGAATTCACCAACGGACTGGAAGGATCCTGATTTCCGGCCACCCGCATGAACCCGAAGTTGGCTTTTCCGTTCAGAAGAAAATGAGTGTAGCGGTTCCCATACGGGCTTCTATCGTCCGCAACCGCCGCAAGAGTGGCTGGATTCCGCTTCTGTACTAGCGCCGCGAGGTGCTCGCCCTTCAGACCGATTTCACGAAGGTCCGCATAACCAATGCTCCCGCGACGGGCCGCCGCCAGTTCAGGATCCTGTCCGCCGAATCTTCCTGTGCTCCCTGTGGGGTCATAACCCGCTACATTCAAATCAAGCAGACCGCCCTCGTCGTAAATTTGATACGCAAACCGGGCAACCACAGGATTTACAGATCCGACTCCAGCATTATCGGGCAATTGGACCGGCGTCTGACCGTCCCTGAGAAGGTAAACCCAACTCGGTGGCACCCACTTCCACTCCTCCGAAACACCGTCCACGACGGCACTGCCCGAGGCCAGAGGCTCCGTCTTGGCAGGATCCTCCGGGTTTTGACGCGGGAGGAGCAGAGGCCGGTTCCATTTCGAGGCACTAATGGATCCGCTCCGAGACGCACTCGTCGAAAGCGTCGAGGCGCGCCTCAGGACCGGGAAATCCGCAGCTCGAGGGTACAAAGGGACCCCAGCGGCCGACTTGGCTTGGGAGGAGTAAAAATCCCTGTCGTACTGGCTTTGCTTCACGAGATTGGGAGGCGCCGAGCCGTCGGGGCTTTTATCCGAGGTGACGGTGGTCCGGTCGGGCACCATGCTCTGCGGGGCCGCCGGGTACAGGACGGAAGCCACCAAGTCGGGTGCCACCCGTTTGGGATCGGGCTTGATCGACCCCGCCAAGATCTCCTGGCGCAAATCCCCCAAAACGATCGCGGTCGCGACCTCGGCCGCCTCTGGAGTCTGAACCAAGGAGAAGGACTGATTGGAAACCAAGACCTGGTTCTTTGAATAAAAGAGAAAAGCCACAACCAAGACGGCCAGGAGAGCCATCAAACTCAGCACCAAAATGAGTGCTGCTCCTCTTTGACGAACGAGGGAGGGGAGACCTGGGGTAGGCATGATTTAAGGGGGGGGGAAGGCCGTTTCCGAGATTCAACGGGAGACTGTACCGTTTGTTAAAATCATCCTAAGATTTTTCAACCCCCAATGCAAACTCCTCGCAGACTCCTCCTCGCCGCCTCGCTCAAGATCGTTTCCGTTTTGTTTGCCCCCTGTGTTTGGGCCTGTATCACACTCGCCCCAAACACCCAAGCCCTCGCTCAGTCTGCCCCGGAGCGACCGCAACTCACCGGGCCAGCACTCAAAAAACCTGCGCCTCCCTGTCACTGGAAGGTGACCTTTCACCCCGCAATCCCCGGAACTCCCGTACATCCCTCGGTTCCCCTTTCCTACTCTGTTCTGAAGACCCCCCGATTCACCGTGATTACCTTCCAAATGCGTGATGGGACAGCACGCGAATCATGGACGGTAGGCTCCCATTACTTCGAGAGTTCGCCCGGATCGGACAGAGTGGAAAAGACCGGTCAAGACCCCGACAGTTCTTGGGCGGATTTTTCCGAGTTGAGCTGGCTCAGCCCGCAGGCCTTCCGCGGAGCGTTTGCAATTCAGGGGCAGCCTTACTTGGCGTTTGCCGAAAACGACGAGATTTTCGCGCCCGCCAAAGCTCCCAAGGCGGGCGAAGCGGGCGCTGGCAAACCCAAAACCCCGACTCAAGCTAGGCCCACCCCGGCGGCCACTAAATGGCCCGCGGGTCCGATCGGAGGAATCCCCCTCAACCCCTCCATTCGAGCTGTGGCAGTCGACGAAAAGAACCGTTTCCCTAAATATCTCCAAGAAAGCTCTTTCATTCGGGAATACGAAATTCAACCCGCTCCAAACGCAGAAGCAGAATTGCCCGCGAAAATCCGAAACCTCCTCAAACCCGGCACCCCGTAGCCCCGCACCCGCCTCAGCGGACGGGCTCGTCCCCCCGGGCATCCACGTTCGCTGCAACCTCGGTCTGAACTGCGTATTCCCGACCATCACGGACCACGCTGAGCTGGAGGCGGGAGCCCACCTTCTTCCCCGCCAAGCTCTGCTGTAATTCCGAACGGGATCGCAAAATCTGTCCGTTCACCCCAACGATCACGTCGCCCGGCTGGATTCCGGATTTCTCCGCAGGAGATCCCTTACGAACGCGAGTCACCAATGCGCCAACGGGTTCCCGAAGGCCAAACCGCCTGGCCAGCTCCGGCGTGAGGTCCATGGTACTCACCCCCAGGGTCTGGCGCTGCACCCGCCCAGTTTTGAGAATACTCTCCATCGACTGCTTCGCGACGTTGGCCGGAATCGCAAATGAGATCCCCAACCAAGCGCCGCTCTTGGAGTAAATCGCGCTGTTAATCCCGATAATCTCCCCGCGGAAATTCAGAAGAGGCCCCCCGGAATTCCCCTGGTTCACCGCAGCATCCGTCTGCAAAAATTCAACGCCGCTGTCCTGAACCGCGCGTCCCTTCGCGCTAATAATCCCCTGCGTCACCGTCTCCTGCAGACCAAACGGGTTCCCCACCGCTAGAACGGGCTGCCCCACTCTGACTCTGTCGGAATCTCCCAGAGGCAGCGCACTAACAGGGCCCCGGATCTTCAGCACCGCAATGTCCGTCTGCGGGTCTGTACCAACAAGATCCGCCGGCTCCACACGGCCATCGGTGAGCTGGACGCGAATTTCCTCCATGCCCGACACCACATGGTCATTGGTCAAAATGTAGCCCTCCGGAGAAACCACCACCCCGGAGCCCAACCCGGTCTGCGTCTGCTCCACCACCCCAAAAAGGAGATCAAAAAAATCCATGGCCATCGGCACCCGCTGACGAATCCGCGTCTGCGTGGTGATACTCACGACGGAAGGAACCACCGACTGCACCAGACGCGTGTAGTCCTCCTCCATCGCGGAAAGGACCGGCATCTGGGTCGCATCCAGCTTCGCCGGAACAGAAAGCACGCCCTCATAAGGCGTTTTGAACAATCCAAATCTCTGGCCTCCAAACTGATAAAACGCAGCAGCAGCCAGCAATCCAATCACCAGGCCGAACATCAAACGTCTCATAATCCAATCACTTCATTTCAGAACCATTCACGCAACGCCGCCCATCAAGGTCTCGCTCCCCTTGGAAAACTCAGGCTTTCCACACGGTTCTTCCACCCACCACCGTCCGAACCGCACGTCCCTTGATCTCCCAGCCGTGAAACGGCGTGTTTCGACTCAGAGAATAGCTCGCCTCGCGATCCACCACCCACTCCTTTGCCACGTCAATGACCGTCACATCTCCAGGCGCACCCGGAGATAAAGTGCCGCGATCCAGTCCCAAGAGCTGGGCGGGATTCCGCGTTAACATGGCAATGAGCCGGGGCAAATCCAGCACCCGCCTCTTATGGACAAGAATGTCGAGGAAGAGCCCTAACTCCGTCTCCAATCCGAGGATTCCAAAGGGAGCCGAATCAAACTCCACCTCCTTTTCGAAGCCACAGTGCGGTGCATGGTCACTGGCCAAAATAGTGATCGTTCCATCCGCAATCCCTTCCAAAAGCGCCTCGACATGAGACTCCGAGCGCAGTGGCGGATTCATCTTGAAGTTCGTGTCGTATCCCTGCACGGCAGCATCCGTCAAAGCGATGTGGTGGGGGCAAACTTCCCCGCTCAGCGCCACCCCACGCGCTCTCGCTTCGCGCAAAGCCCGCACACTCCCCGCCGCACTCAAGTGCTGACAGTGAATCGGTGTGCCGGTCAGTTCTGCCAAAATGGCATTCCGCTGGACCACCAACTCCTCTCCCGCAGCAGGCCACCCCTCTAGCCCCAGCACCGTGCTCCAATACCCCTCGTGCATCACCCCCTTTCCCACCAAACTGTAGTCCTGACAGTGGTCCATGACGGTCAAGCCAAACATCCGCGCGTACTCCAGCGCGCGTCGCATCAACTCGTGGTTCTGAATGCAACGGCCATCATCCGTCAGCGCCACCACACCGGCCTTCTTCAACGCCCCAATCGGCGCCAGCTCCTCACCCGCAATCCCCTTAGTGAGCGCCCCCGTACTGAAAACGTTGATACACGCCTCCGCCCTCGCCTTTTCGAGCAGCCAGGTCACGGCAGATGCACTGTCGAGGGCCGGACTCGTGTTCGGCATACACACAACCGAGGTGAACCCGCCAGCTGCGGCCGCCCGGGCTCCAGAGGCCACCGTTTCCTTCGCGGACTGTCCCGGCTCCCGAAAATGCACGTGGAGATCGATGAGACCCGGCGCAACCACCAACCCACTGCAATCGAAAATCTCCGTCCCCTCAGGAACAGAAGTCCCCTCGGAAACAATCACACCATCCAAAATGAGCACATCCCCGAGGGCGTCGCGGTCATTGGCAGGATCAATCACACGACCATTTTGCAGAAGCAGCGAATTATTCATAAAACGTCGAAGTACACCAAAGTCTGCGGGGCAAGAGGCAACTCGTCCTTACCAAACCCCGAGGAGGAAAAAGCCCAGCACACCGCGAGTACACCGACCTCCCCTCAGTGAAACAAACCGAGAATCCAAAACAGGGAGCTGAAGCTCACACCCATTCACCGCAGCGGGCCGCATTACAGAGATAAAGTACGGCCATGCGCACCGCCAAACCGTTGGTAACCTGATCCAGAATAACGCTCTGAGCACCGTCAGCCACATCGCTGTCCATTTCGACTCCCCGATTGATGGGCCCCGGGTGCATCACCAAACAATCTTCCGGCAGTCGAGCCGCGCGAGCCTTGGTCAATCCAAACAAGCTGGTGTACTCTCCCAAACTCGGAAAGTAATCCCGCCGCTGCCTCTCATGCTGCACTCGAAGCACATTGATCACGTCCAGCTCCGGAAGAATACCGTCAAGGCTGTGGGACACCTCGACACCAAGCCTCTCGAAATCACGTGGCACCAAAGTGCTGGGCCCCACAAGAGTCACCTTCGCCCCTAGCTTCGTGAGGGCGAAAACATTCGAGCGCGCGACACGGGAGAACAAAATATCCCCGACAATCGCCACGCGAAGTCCCTCGATTCTCCCCTTCCGCTCGCGGATGGTAAAAACGTCCAAGAGGGCCTGGGTCGGATGCTCATGCGCCCCGTCCCCGGCGTTGACGACGCTCGCACTGAGACGCTCCGCCAAAAATCGAGCCGCGCCGGCGGAACTGTGCCTCAGCACGATCATGTCCGCATGCAAGGCTTCCAGATTGCGCGCAGTATCTTTCAGACTCTCCCCCTTCGTGAGGCTTGAGGCCGAGGCGCTCATGTTGATCACATCAGCGCTGAGCCGTGCAGCAGCCAATTCAAACGACACCCGCGTCCGCGTGCTGGGTTCTACAAAAAAATTGACCAAGGTTTTTCCCCGAAGCGCAGGCACCTTTTTGATGTGCCGCGTGCCCACCGTCTTGAAGGCCTCGGCGGTGTCCAAAACCAAGTTCAGCTCAGCACTCGAAAACGACTGGAGCTCCACCAGGTCCTTGCGAGTCCAGCGCGCGGCAACATTGGCAATCAGTTCCATGAAAACTTTTTAAATGGGATCACAGTTCTAAACGGTCGCTCCGCCGGTTTCCCCAGAAACCCACCTCCTCGTCGGACGCTCTAACCAAACCCCCTCCACTCCGTCCTGAGGCAACAACCGAACGAAGACACGCTCAAGCGCCGTCGTATCTACCCGCTTCCCGACATAATCGGCGGCGATCGGCAGCTGCCTCATTCCTCGATCCACCAGTACCGCATACTCAATGCGCTCCGGTCTCCCAAAACTACAAAGAGCATCCAAGGCGGCACGGCAAGTTCGCCCCGACTGCAGCACGTCATCGACTACAATCATAATTTTCCCGTCCAGAGAGGGGGGCAAACGGGTCGGACGCACGACGGAAACAGCACCGCGCACATGGCTATCATCGCGGTGCATGGAGATGTCCAAGCACCCACAAAACGGCTCCCCACGCACAGCGGTCTTCCCTCCCACAGCATCCGCAGCGCCCAACAGTCGCCCTAGGCGCTCCGCCAATTCCACTCCCCTCGACGGGATACCGACAAGCGCCAGACACCTGGGATCCGGGTACCTCTCGGCGATCTCCTGAGCCATCCGTCGCAGCGTCCGGTTTAAGGCCGCCTCATCTAACAAGGGTGCGCTCGAGAAAGGGTGACTGAGCTGATTCAAGAAAACCTCACGAGGTTGAAATTCCACCGCAAAGCCTGGCTCTCAGTTCTGCTCGGGCTGCTGTCCTTTTTGACGCCGAGCACGCCAGTCAGCTCGATGCCTCACTATCCAGTCGAGCAAAGCTTTTTCAAATCCGATGTCATGACCAGCCCGCTCGCTTTCAAGCCACTTGTGCTTCAAGATTTCCTCGCGCTCAGCGAGAAACTCTTTGTACAGCAACGAATCCTTCACCAAATCAGCGCTGCCAGGAGAAGACTTCATGTCGAAGTGGATCAATTGAAGTGAAACAGAGGGGAGGAGTGGACACTCAGCGGTCACGCTTATCACTGGGGCGCAGTCTACACCGCAGACATTTCGCTTTCCAGCCCACGCCGCAAAGTTTCGCTAATTTGGCCAAACACCACTGAAACAGGGTTTCGACTATCCGCAGCAGCCACCGGCAATCCACGGTCACCGGATTCTCGTGTGGTGATATCAATTGGGAGTTGCCCCAGCAATGGCACCCCGAGGCGCTCTGCCTCCGAGCGCCCGCCACCCGAACCAAATATATGGTAAACCCTTCCATCTGATGGACATAAGAAATAACTCATGTTTTCAATAATCCCCAGAACTGGGACATTCACCTTTTGAAACATACTAACCGCCTTCCGCGCGTCGATGAGAGCAACCTCTTGGGGAGTCGTCACGATCACCGCGCCAGACAAAGCTACCGTCTGCACAATCGTTAGTTGAATGTCGCCAGTCCCCGGAGGCAGATCCAAAATCAAGTAGTCGAGTTCCCCCCAATCCACCTGTCTGAGAAACTGTTGAGTGTATTTGGTTACCATCGGACCACGCAACACCGCGGGCGCACCGTCCTCCAGCAAGAAGCCCATGCTCATGAGCCGCAAACCATAGCGCTCAATCGGCTGAATCTTTCCGGTCTCAGAATCCGCAAAAGGCCTCTCCTGACTTCCGAACATCAGCCCGATACTAGGACCGTAAAGGTCACAATCACAGAGACCGACCCTCGCCCCAGAGGCCTCGAGAGACACGGCGAGATTCGCGGCAACGGTGCTTTTTCCCACCCCGCCCTTGCCGCTGGCAACCGCAATGATGTGCTTTACTCCCTCGATCGCAGACGCGCCATTGGCAGGAGCGGGCTGCGCCGGAGCGTGAATATCGATGCGCACCACTGCCTGCTGAACACCCGGGATTTTTGAAATGGCAGCCTCGGCTTCGGTTTTGATTTGTTGCGGCACCTTGACATCCGACGTGGTGAGCACCAGCTGGACCGATACCTTGGCGGCCTCGATGCGTATTTCTCTGACCAAGCCAAAAGAGACAATGTCGCGGGAAAAACCAGGGTATCGAACCGTCTCGAGTTGGGCACGGACCTGAGCTTCGGTGGGTTGGGACATAGGCTGGGACATGGACCCCTAACATTTCGCTGGGACTTCAAGGTGGCAACCTCGCAGACGGCAAAAGCATCCGATCAGCGCCAGAAAAGCGATTTCAGGTGGCAAGAATCGCAATTCGGGTTGATTCGGCAATACGCCAAGCTAAAGTCCACGCCGCTTGGCACTCCATGGCGGGGTGTCTTATTCGTTTGAATAGAGATATGATGAACTCGAGTGATACAGGGGAGCGGATTGGTCCTGAACCCATTGCGTCGGAAAAGGTCTCCCACGAAAGAAAAGTTTTTTTTCTCGATTTGAAAGAAAACCAACGAGGACGCTTCCTTAAAATTACGGAAGATGTGGGCGGTCGCCGGGACACGATCATGTTGCCCGCCCCTGCATTCCGGGATTTCCTCGAAGCCCTGCAAAGGCTCGTCGAGTTCGAAGGCAAGCTGTAGGCGCAATCACATTTATCTACAGACCGACTCCCCGAAAAAAGGGAGTCGGTCTTTTTTTTTGAGGGTGTCTTGTCTCATAAAAAAACGATCAAAATCCGCGCGCGCTCCTTCTGTTAGTGGGGCTGAGGCATCCGAGCTTTTCCGATGGCAGTCATCTGGACTAACCGATGCCGCCCCCCGGCTATCCCGGCCTCCAGCAACCCGAATTTCTGTATACGCCGGTGGATGAGCGGATCTTGGCCGAATACGCGCGGTCGCCAAAATCCATCGTTCATGCAGGGGATGTGCACACCTACCCCTTGTCTTACAAGCGCGACAAAGGGGCGTTTTTCCTCCGGTTCGAACCGCGTACGACTTCGTTCGTCAGGGTCACCATCACCGAGATGGTGAAGCACACCCAGCGTGGGGACGAGCTGCAGGGCTGGTTGAAAATATTTGCCCGGATTTACCTTGGCTGAAGGCGAACGACCCGAACGCTTGCGTCCTCAGCGGTTGCGCCGCCGCGCCGACGGCTCCTTCGACAGACGCGGGCCCACATTGAGGGGTGCATCCGTTCGCCTGAGTTCGCAGCGGATGCCGGAGAGTTTATGAATCCGATGCTGGGCTACTGTTTTCCGTCCTACCATTCCATGAGTGGGCCCGCGCTCGCAAAGCGCGGCATCAAACAGGCCGACATGGTGGAGCACGGCATGCCCCGGGAGGTCGAGGAAGAGATCAGGAACCGTGGGATGGAATTGGGCCTCAAGGCCGTTGGACAGGGAAGGTCGCTGCTCACACCATCTGAACTTCTCGTGGAACCGGAGACCAACGAACGGCGGAAGGTTTTTTAGCCATGGCGCGGCTGGGCCCACCTCATGCCGTAATCCCCGCAAACGCCGTAACCGGACCGTTTCTGTTCCCGGATCACCGGTGTGCCGATGATCTGGCAAACTCGGGTGCTCACGTTCTCGGCCCCCAATGCCGCCACCTTGGAGAAAGTGCACGGCAGCCTTTGGGCAGGTGAATCCGAAATGCTGGTGTCGATTTACTCCGGTGCTCCCACCACCCGCATTGAGGCGAGGATCCAACGGCACCTCCTGCGCGAATACGGATTCGTCCAACCTGGGAAAAGCCCTGAAATCCATGTGCTCAGCCCCCCTCGCCTTTGCCCAACCGCGTCGCACTCTGGAGTACAGCGTTGAGGAGGACGTGATTGTGTTAAAAGGCGAACTGCGCCACGGCGAACTGGTGATCCTTTTTGTCCGGCAAACGGCAATCGCGAAGCGAGGAGTCCGGAGCGGCTTTTTGAGGGCCATGGGTAATTGCCCTCGCCCGGGGAGCGGGAGACTGAAACCCTGCCGATGCATGTTGGACGTACGCTTCCACAAAGGGGTGGAAATTCCCCGGCACGGTCTCTGGCTGGACGCCCGTACCCCGCGGCCGCTCTCCTTTGTTTCGCACGCCCACCACGACCACCTTGCCGCCCATCAGGAAGTCATTCTCACCGAGGGTACTTCGGCCCTGATGCGTGCGCGCCTTGGCGGCAAACGGCACGAACACGTGCTGCCTTATCAGCTCCCCTTTGATATCCCCGGCGCACGCCTGACCCTCCTGCCTGCCGGACATATTCAAGGGTCCGCCCAACTGTACCTCGAATCAGAGGGCGGCAGCCTCCTTTACACCGGCGACTTCAAATTGCGCCCAAGCCGTTCCACTCCACCCTGCCAGGGGGTCCACGCAGAGACCCTCGTGATGGAGACCACCTTCGGCCTCCCCAAATACCAGCTCCCTCCGGTGGAGGAGGTAGAGCGCGCTGTCGTCGAGTTTTGCAGGGAAACCTTGGAGGCCAAGGCAACACCAGTGCTATGGGTCTACTCCCTCGGAAAGGCGCAGGAGGTGGTGTGGACTCTCCTCGAATCGGGCATTTGTCCCATGCTGCACCCTGCGGCATTTCAGATGACGGAGATTTACCGTACCCTGGAGCCCCGTTTTCCGGGGGGCTACCTGCGCTGGAATGCGGAAAATGCGGAGGGACAAGTCCTCATCATGCCCCCGGGTCGCGCCTCCCAGGCAATGCTGCGGAAGGTGTCTCCACGCAGAACAGCGGTGCTCACCGGCTGGGCTTTGGATGCCGCCACGCGCTTTCGCTACCGGGCAGACGCCGCCTTTCCATGGAGCGATCACGCGGACTATTCCGAACTCCTCCAGTATGTGGAAAAGGTAGGCCCAAAGCGCGTCCTGACGCTGCACGGCTTCGCCGCTGAATTCGCGGCAGACCTGAGATCCCGGGGAGTGGAAGCGTGGGCCATTTCAGAGGCAGACCAGCTTGAACTGCCCCTTGAAATGCACCGAGTGGTTCCAGGAATGGGACTCTGAAACGGCCGTACTCCTAACGAGCGGGAGGCTCGCGCAGCGCCGCTTTCTCCAAAGTTAATTCCTCGGCGCGGAGGGCCGGGAGCGTTACGGAGCCGGTGGCGACCCACTCGGCTCCCCGAGCCAGGGTGGCCTGAAATCCCAGCCCGCTCATGGATGCCGCGCTGTGCCCCAGGGTGGTGTGGAAGACACGCCCCTTCCCAAATCGAGTCACCATCAGCATCGGCTCATGCTCTCCTGTGCCGCGCGTTGCCGGATCCGAATACGCAGTAGCCAACACCTCCATGTTTTTCGCCGGACCACGCAGCTTGGCATAAAGTTCGTCCCCCGCGTGTTTCCAACTCAGCGGAAGCCCCTTCAAAATCGGGTGTTCGGGACTCCGAGCCTCCACCACAAACTCATGTTGCACCCCGTGCGCTCCTCCCGAGCCCGGAGCTTCATCCCGTACGATCCGACCCTCGCGGTACCGAACCATCGGTCCCGATTTTTCGTCCCGCCCTCCCCAACCGCCGACTCCAATCATCTCGTTGTACTCGGGCCACTCCGGAAACGAATTATCCGCAGCATGCACGGAGACAAATCCCCCGCCGGCCCGGACGTAATCCACGAAGGCTTTCTGCACACTCTCGGGCCACATCTCCCCGTTGTAGTTGGAGATGACCACGTCAAAATTTGCAAACTGGGGATTCCACTCCTTCCACTGAGCTTCCCTCTGGGCCTCATGAGCTCTCAGCTCTTCCTTCCATCGAGCTTTGGCCCCCTCAAACGCGGCCGTCTGCTGCGGAGAGGGATCCTTCGGCGGACGCGGAGCTCGGGGCGCTCCAGCAGGCGTCGTCGATACCTCCACCACAAACCGGCCACTGTGCTCCAAGGACCATTTCAGAACCGGCGTAGTGCTCTGCCAGGCGTGGTTATTTTGTCCGTCCAGGATGAGGGCCTTCAATTTGTCGGCAGCCTCGAGGGGAAATGCCATCAGACCGAGGCAGAGGCTCGAACACAGGAGAGAGGAAAAGAGTTTCACGGGGTAAACAAGGAATCGGATTGGGAACTGTCTGGGTTTTATCGGAGCGGCCGAAGCCACCTTAAATGTAGCCAAACCCGTTCCAATTCCCCTTCTTTACGCTCAACGCCCTTAATCATAACGTCCAAAAACGTCCCCCCACCCGCCACGATGTCCGCAGCGAACTCGTCCTGGTTCCTCTATGTTCTCCTTTGCAGCAACGGCTCTTTTTACTGCGGTATTACCAACAATGTGGAACGACGCCTCCAGATGCATGAGAACGGCAAGGCGGCCCGATACACCAGAGGCAGGAGGCCCATCTCCGTGCTCAAGGTCTGGCCGATGGACGGACGCTCTGCAGCGCTCCGTGCAGAGGCCGCATTCAAAAAACTCTCCCGCTCCCAGAAAGAACTCCGACTGAAGGGGGGGCTCCTGTCTTAACAAGGAGCTTCCCAAGTAACGGAACGGGCCCTCACCCTCACAGCCTCAGTCCCATCCGACACGCCAGCCATGCAACCCGCGGACCCCCCTTTTTTTTCGGTTCTGACTTACCTTCTCCAAATTCTCGCAATCACCGGGGCAACCCTCGGTCTTGCGATTCTCCCGGGATGGCAGTTTGCGAAACGCCTCACCGGCGAGCGAGACGTTGCTCTTTTGCTGAGCGGAATGATTTCTTTCCTCCTCACCTACTTGAGCTCATTCGGAGTCTATCTGCTCCATGGAGACCCCAAGTGGGCCGTCGGGATCATGGGAATTTTGAGCGCGTTTTCCGTCGTCGAAATGCTGAGGGCACGCGCCAGCGAAGAGAACCCCGAATGGCAGCTCATCGCCCTCTGGTTTGGCACAACACTGGCGTTCGTGGCCGTCCAACTGTTCATTTTCGCTCCGGGAGCCCCGGGCGGCATGTGGGACTGGATCGAACACTGGCAGCGCGCACGGGTGTTTTTGGAAAATCAACCGCTCAAATCAATGGTTGGCGGATACTCCATGGCTGCACGCGGGCCGCTATTCAACACCTTCTCGGCTCAGGTCATGGCTCTTTGTTCGACCTCCGATTACTGGTGCTACCAGGTCGCAGCCTGCGCGTTAAACACGTGGTTTGTCATTCCGCTCGCCATTGCCTTCCGCCGTTTTTCCGGAGTCTCATCCGCAGCATCCCTCGTACTCGCAGCCTGCGTCCCGCTCGCCTCACAGGACGTCAGCTGGTCAATCATCTACCCGTGGACGAAGATTTTTGTCGCGGGAGTCACCCTCGGGAGCTTCGTGGTGTACCTGCACGGTATCCGCTCCCAGAACCGGCGCCTTGAAGGCATTGGACTCGCGGGATTCGCGCTCGCCTTTCTCGCCCACTACCTCGCGTTTCCCTTCGCACTTTTTGTTTGGGGTCACTATGCGCTAACCAAATTACGGAAAGACCGCTCGCGCCTTTCCACAGCGGCTCTCGCCCTCCTGGCCTCCGCAGCCATCGTATCGAGTTGGTTTGCCCCCTGTTTTGCAAGCTTGGGAATCCGACAATCACTCTCCGCAAACACTACCATTGGAAGTTTTTACATCACCACAAAGACGGGAGAGCAACCCAGTTATTCCAAAACCCTTGCGTACAACACGGCCTCCACCTTTTTGCCCTCCAAAGCTCTCGACGCGCTCGGCATGAGCGACTGGATACCGCTGCCTGCGGATTTTTTGAAATGGTGGGTGGTGATATGGCACGACGGCAAACAGACGTTCGCCAAAGAAATGCCCGAGCTCAGTAAAC
>JBANFR010000003.1:0-64101 GCA_037975925.1 Verrucomicrobiota bacterium | reverse complement strand
CATGAGTGACGCCACCCAGCACTGGATCGTGAAGCAGGAACCGACGGCCTATTCTTGGGAACAGTTTGTGCGCGACGGCGGGACGGCGTGGACCGGGGTTCGCAATTTTCAGGCGAGAAAGAATCTCCTCTCCATGCGCCGGGGAGATGCGGTTCTTTTTTACCACAGCGTTGTGGGCAAGGCGATTGTGGGGGAGGCGCGGGTGAAGGCGGAGGCTTACCCGGACCCGACGGCCGAGGAGGGGGAGTGGGTCTGTGTGGATTTGGAGCCGGAGCGTCCCTTGGAGAGGCCGGTGAGCCTCGAAGTGCTCAAGGCGCATCCGAGGCTGCGGGACATTGCGCTGGTGCGGCAGTCGCGGCTGTCGGTGATCCCGATTTCCGCACAGGAGTATCGGGAGATTCTGGCGTTGGGTGCGGCGGGCGCCTGAGGCGCGAGGGTCGTGGGGGTGTTCCGGGGGGAACCACACTTGGTCCCGAATTCTTTCGGGCTCGCTTGGAGGGGGCGCTTCTACGAGGCGCCCAACTGGAGACGCGGGTCTTCGGCAAGGACTTCGCCCAGGGTTGGCCAGCCCGTTCCATCGATGCCCTGAAATGCGTGGAGGTAGACGGCGA
The DNA here is from genome assembly GCA_037975925.1 of Verrucomicrobiota bacterium. Classification (GTDB taxonomy): domain Bacteria; phylum Verrucomicrobiota; class Verrucomicrobiia; order Chthoniobacterales; family Chthoniobacteraceae; genus Chth-196. The sequence goes on along the minus strand of JBANFR010000003.1, from coordinate 63,490 downwards.
GCAGGGTCGCGTCGTAACGGGTGAGAAGATTGTTCACGACGCCGGCAACGAGTTCTTTTGCGGGAGGGGCGGGCAACGTTTCGATGGTCCCGTTTTCGTCGTGAGGGATGCCGAAGCCGTCCAGAAAGTCGCAAAGCAGTTGTTTGTGGGCGCTCACCAGCCAGATTTGGAGGAGATGAGCGGCGAGATCGGCGTTGGCTTTGCGGCTGATCTGTTCACGCACCCAGAGGTGCTGCTCTTTCCGGGGTTTGCGGGTGATGAAAATGGGCCGGAATTTGCGCTGTTGGGCGAGGGAGTTGACGGCGGTCTGGTACAGGGGCTTTTCGTTTTCCTGCAAAAAATGAAAGAGGCCCAAGGCGGTTTCGACGGGCATCTTGGCGAAGATCTCGTGAGGTAGGAGCATACGAAGGGCCGGGAGGTTAAGGAGCGGGGCGATTTTCGGAAGGCGAATTTATGCGCAGCCGGGGAGATTCTTCCCCACAGCATTTTGACGCGCCCCCCGTTTTCGGGGAACAATGGGGCGATGCAACCAGTTCCCGGCAAAACATCCATCCACGCCGTCACGCTTTCAGCCTTGAAAGAAAAGCTGACCGCGATGGGGCATCCGGCCTACCGGGCAGAGCAGGTTCTGCAGTGGGTGTATCAAAAGCGAGTCGACCGCTTCGAGGACATGAGCAATCTGCCGGCTGCGCTGCGATCTGCGCTCTCCGAGGCGTTTTCCTTCGCCGCACTGGAATTGGTGCGGGTGCAGGGTGCGGAGGATACCACGCGCAAGTTTCTCCTGCGCCTCGCCGACGGGGCGCTGATCGAGTCGGTACTGATCCCCGCCAACCCGGCGCTGTATGGGGAGGCGTCCGATCGCCTGACCCTCTGCGTGTCGACGCAGGTGGGATGCGCCTACGGGTGTAAATTTTGCGCCAGCGGCCTCGATGGCTGGAGCCGCAACCTCAGCCCGGCCGAAATTGTAGGCCAAATTCTGCGGGCGGAGGCGGTGGCCGGCGAGCGGGTGAGTAATCTGGTTTTTATGGGAATGGGCGAGCCGTTGGCGAATTTCGCCAACCTCTCGCAGGCGCTCGAAATCCTCAACGCCCCCTGGGGTGTCGGAATCGGTGCCCGCCGAATCACGGTTTCCACGAGCGGTTTGGCTCCCCAAATCCGGCAGATGGCGGAAATGCCGCTTCAAATCCGATTGGCGATCTCTTTGCACGGGGCGACCGACGAGGTCCGCCAGCAAATCATGCCGGTGAACCGCAAATATCCGCTGCCGGTCCTGATCGAGGCTTGCGAGTACTACGTGTCCCGGAAAAAGCAAAAGATCACCTTCGAGTACATTTTGATCGAGGGCGTCAATGATCGTCCCCTGGACGCGGCAGCCTTGGTGAAAGTGGCCCGCCGGGTGGATGCCAAAGTGAACTGTATTCCCTACAACACGGTGGAGGGGCTCGACTGGCGGCGCCCTGGGGAGGACAGGCAGGACGCGTTTATGGCGATTCTGCGTCGCGGGGGGGTGACGGCTACGATTCGCCGTGAAAAAGGGCATGATATCGCGGCTGCATGCGGTCAGTTGAGGCGGCAAAATCTGAGTGGGGAGCGGCCGGAGCCCAAATAGATCAAAAAGCGTTTTGCACTTCGGGGTGCGCTCTGGCTAACAAGCGGGTGCATGTCCGACGAGCACGAGCAGCCGGAGAAGGTCTGGGATGAATACGACTGGGAGCGCTTTCTTCAGCAGCAGGACCAGAAGGCGGAGCGTTACCTGGAGCTCCTGGAGCGTTACAATGATCACCCTGAAAGGGATGCGATTGTAGCCAAAGAAATGGGATGGGATGGGACGGAGGATGCCGAGGCCCGGGCGTGGATGGAGGAGGTCGAAATCGAGTTTTCGCAGGGGGACGAGGAGGAGGAGCACGCCGATGAGGAAGAAGTGGAGGGGGAGGAGTTCCTGGAGGTACACCCCCTGTACCGTCTCTGTGTGGAGCTGACCCTCTGGACGGACGACTTGTTCGAGGAAGAGGGCGACGATTTTGCGGTGAATCCGCTGGCAGGCGAGCTCTCGGAGCAGATTTGTTACATGAGTGGCAAGGTGGCTGCCGCAGTTTGTGATGCAGAAGAGTCCGAGCTTGGGATGACCATCGCCTATCTGAAGCGGGCGCTTCGGGCGGCCAATCGGGTTTTGGGAGCGATCTCGGAGCTTCAGGAGCAGAGGGCTTTTTCGCAAGTGCGCTCCCGGCAGTTGCGGACGCGGCTTTTTCAGATCCGTGATGGAATTGTGGAGTTGATGGGGACCAGCCGCGCCGAGTGGCGGCGCAGGCACGACTCCTGACCGTTCGAGGGAGAGGAGCGGGTAGGTGTTCCCCCTGGGGGGTGTCGGCGGGAGTGTAGATCGCCCGACGGGTTGAGCCGGGGCGCCGAGCAGACCTCCATGCGGAGGTTTTTGTACGTTTGCCGCGCCGTTGGAGCGGAAAAATTCGGAGGCGGAAGCGGCTAAAAACCACCGCGAGGGAGGGATTCGCGTGTCGGCGTCGGATTGCGCGTTTTTCAGAGTGAAAAACATGGAAATGGGGTGCCGCGAGCATTGACCCAAATGGGGCACGGTGGCACAAAGTGGGGCGAAGTGGGGCGCTGTGGTGGAAGTTCCACCTCTGAAACCCGCTCACAAGCTCTCTCCCTTCCGATTTCATGAATTCGCAACAGAACAACGCGCCCATTTTTTCGGGTGAGTTCTGTCACTCGCTGGATTCGAAGAACCGGGTCACGGTCCCGTCCCGTTGGAGGAGCACGGATGCGGATGAGTTTTTTTTGATGGCGGACCGTTCTGGTTCGTTTTTGAGGGTGATGCCGCCGGAGCAATTCCGGGCGGTGGGGGAAAAACTGGCTTCCAACCCTGCGATCACCCCCAAGGACCGGGCGGTTTTTCTGCGCCACTTTTATTCCCGTTCCCAGCAGGTGGTGGTGGACAAGCAGGGGCGGATGCTGGTTCCCGAAGAGTTGGGCAAGGTTTTGGCACTCCAGGGGGAGGCCGTTTTGGTCGGGGCGCACGAGACTTTTGAGCTTTGGAATCCCGAGGCTTGGGCGAAGACAAAACAAACGGAGGCTGACACTTTTGACAAGGTGGCGGACCTGGTGGGGTTATGATGGCGAAGCTGCCCAGAGCGGTGGGGTTGCCCGGGGCTTCGGAGTACCATGCTCCGGTGCTTTTATCTGAGGTGGTGGCCGCGCTCGAACCGGCTCCCGGCCGTGTGTTTGTGGACTGCACTCTGGGAGGGGGCGGGCACAGTGAAGCTTTACTGAAGGCGGGCGCCGAGGTGGTCGGGGTGGACCAGGACCCGGAGGCCATTGCCTTCGCTTCCGCACGTCTCGCATCCTTTGGTTCCCGATTCCGGGCGGTACACGCCAGTTTTGGCGATGCGGTCGGGAGTCTCCGGGAGCTGGGGGTTTCCGGGGTGGACGGGGTTCTGATGGATCTGGGCGTTTCATCGCATCAACTCGACACCCCTTCGCGTGGGTTTTCCTTCCAAGCTGACGGGCCTTTGGACATGCGAATGAACCCGCAAGGTTTGGTGAGCGCTTCCGATTTGGTGAACACGGCAAGCGCGGAGCAGTTGGAGCGCATTTTTCGCCAGTTTGGAGAGGAGCCTCAGTCCCGTCGGATTGCCTCGCGCTTGGTGAGAGAGCGGGCGGTGAAGCCCTTTGCCCGAACGCTGGAACTGGCTCAGGCGGTCGAGTCGGTGGTGCCTCGCCGAGGGAAATCGCATCCGGCGACCCGGATTTTTCAGGCGCTTCGGATTGCAGTGAACCGTGAGCTGGAAGTGTTGGAGCGGGGGTTGGAAAATTTCGGCAACCTTTTGCGACCGGGGGGGCGATTTGCCGTCATCAGTTTCCACTCCCTCGAGGATCGCGTCGTGAAGCAGCATTTTCAGAGGACTTCCACGCCGCTGCTGGATCGTCCCGAGTGGAGCGGGCCGCGTCCGAACCCGGAGTGCATTTTCAGGAAATGGACTGGCAAGCCGCTGGTGGCGAGCGAGGAGGAGCAGGCCGCCAATCCTCGTTCCCGCAGTGCGAAGCTTCGGGTGGTTGAAAGGCTGCCCCTTGCGGCTGCGGGGGGACCCGCCTCCCGCTAAGAGAATCACTTACAATTTTAACATCCCAGAAACTGTCTCACCCCATGTCTTTCAACCGCCGCCGAAACGCCAATTTGCTGCCAGTGGCCAGAATCCTCCTTTTGGGGACTTTGATTGCCACATGTGGCGGGGGGGCCCTGTACTACGTGAATGCCAAAAACGAGGTGCACCGCCTCGGGCAGCGGGTGAAGCAGTTGGAGCGTGAGATTCAGGCGAGCATCACCAAGGACGAGGTGGTGATGGCGAGGATCGCCAAGCTTTCCTCATTCGAATCTCTGCGGAAGAGGCAGCAACAGGAGCGGGAGGCCTTTGCGCAGTTGATTCCAGTGAATGACACGCTGGTGTTTCGCATCCAGGAGCGTCCTCGTTCTTCCCCCAATTCCGAGGTTCGCACGGTGTCCAATTTGCAGCCGGTCCGCTGAACATGGCAGTATCCTCCAGGAGACGGGCTTTGTGGTTAGGGGGCTGTGTGGCCTTGGGGTTCACCGTGTTTTCCTGGCGCTTGGTGTACCTGCAGGTTTCCCAGCACGATTACTACAGTGCTTTGGCGATGGAGATTCATTCCACGCGGCAGACAATTTACGCGAGGCGGGGCAGCATCGTGGATCGGAGCGGGGTGCCTTTGGCGGCGAACGAGCCGGTGAAAACGGTGGTGATTGACGCGACTCTGTTGCGCAACCCCGAGTTGGGGGCTGAGATTCTCTCAAGGCACCTGGAAATGCCCAAGAGTGCGGTTTTGGAGAGGTTGGGGAAGCAGGTTTGGTCCGCGACGGATCAGAAAATGCATCCCAGTCCGTACATTGTGATCAAACACGAGGTGGCGGAGCATGTGGCGGAGGCCTTGCAGAAGGAGTTTGCGGAAAAATCGCAGCGTGGGTTGGTACTCGAGCAGGAGTCCATTCGGGTGTATCCCAATGGGGGGATGCTTTGTCACGTGGTGGGTTTTTTGAACCACGAGGGGGTCGGGCAGGAGGGGGTGGAGCGTTCGATGAACGACTGGCTCAAGGGACACGATGGATTTCGGTACACCGAGCGCGACCGCCGAGGGAAAGAGTTGGTGGCTTTCCGGAGGCTGGAAAGACCGCCTCGGGACGGAGATACGGTGCGTCTGACGGTGGACATGGCTCTTCAGGACATTGTGGAGAGCGAGTTGGATGTGGCGGTGAAACAGTATCGGCCCAAGATGGCGACCTGCATTGTCATGCGCCCGGCGACTGGGGAGATTTTGGCACTCGCGAACCGGCCGCATTACGATCTGAATCAGAGGGACGGCGTGAAGGATGAGGTTCGTAAAAACCGCGCAATCATGGATCAGGTGGAGCCGGGATCGACCTTTAAGATCGTGACCACGGCGGCGGCTTTGGATCAAAAACTGGTCCGGGCGGACACGGTGATCAATTGCGAGAGCGGCAAGTTTACTTATGGTGGAAGTACCTTACACGACCATGGTCATGGGTATGGCGAACTGAGCGTGAACGATGTTTTGGTGAAATCGAGCAACATCGGGGTCGCCAAAATGGGGCTGATGCTCAAGGACCAGCTTTTGTACGAGTACGCGCGCCGTTTTGGATTCGGCGAGCGAACGGGGGTGCAGTTGCCCGGCGAGATTCCCGGGATCGTGCATCCGCCGCACCGCTGGAGCAAAATTTCGATCACGCATATTCCGATGGGGCATGAGGTGGGGGCGACTCCCATGCAGGTGATCAGCGCGATGTGCACGATCGCCAATCGCGGGCGCCTGATGATTCCCCAGATCGTCTCCTCGATCACGGATTCCACTAATGAGCGGACGACGGAGTTTCCTCCGGTGGAGGTGCGCCAAGTGATTCCGAGTGAGGTTGCGGAGAAGTTGGTCGCAGCGCTCACGGAAGTGGTGAGCAAAAAAGGGACTGCGGAGAAGGCCCACGTTCCCGGATTTTTGGTCGCTGGTAAGACGGGGACGGCACAGAAATTCTCACCGAGCGGGGGCTACGAGCACAACAAGTACGTGGTGTCCTTTGCCGGCTTTTTTCCCGCTGACAAACCGGAGTTGTGTGCGTTGGTGTTGATCGACGACGCCGTGGCTCCATCGAACCTCAACTACGGTGGACTCATTGCGGCTCCGGTTTTTTCGAGAATCGGACAACGCGCTGCGAGGCACCTGAATATGACTCCTTCTCCTGAATTGATGAAACTTCCCGCTCCGTTGGCCCAGACCGAATCGAAAGGACGCCGATGAACCTCGAAAAGCTACTTTCCCAGGTCCGCACGGTGTTTGTGAAGGGTGAGCGCGGGGTTGAAATTCAATCGATTTGTTTTGATTCGCGGAAGGTCTCTCGCGGCGCGCTTTTTGTTGCCCTTCCCGGGGCCAACACGAGTGGAGTGCAGTTTGTTGCGGAAGCCATCTCGCGCGGGGCTGTGGCCGTGTGCTGTGAGCAAAATGTCGAGACACCGGGCGCGACGCTGGTGGTGGTTTCCAATGCGCGTGAGGCACTGGCAGATCTTGCCGCCTGTTTTTATCAACGGCCGTCGGATGCCCTCAAGGTGGCCGGAATCACCGGTACGAATGGGAAAACCACAACGGCCTTTCTCTTGCAGCACATCTGTGATCATGCCCAACAGCGGTGCGGCTTGATCGGGACGGTCCATTACAAGGTGGGCGACCGTGTTCTTCCGGCCTCCCGCACAACCCCGGAATCGGCCGATGTGCAGCAGTTGCTGGCCTCCATGCGCGATGCGGGATGCAGGACCGTCTCGATGGAGGTGAGTTCGCATGCCCTCGTCCAGGGACGGGTTCGGAACGTCGAGTTTGATGCGGCGGTCTTCACGAACTTGACCCAGGACCACCTGGATTTCCATCGGACGATGGACGCCTATTATGAGGCGAAGGCTTCCCTCTTCACCGGGCTCGATTTGCAGCGATTCAAGCGGGGGACCGCCATTGTGAATCTCGAGGATCGGTACGGCGCAATTTTGCACGGTCGTTTGCTTCAGACGGGTGTTCCTCTGCTCAGTTACGGGTTTGGGGTGCGCTGCGATTTTCGGGCGAGTGCGGTCCGTTCGGACCTCCACGGCACCAATTTCCAGTTGGATGCGGTGGGGCGTTCGTGGCTCGTGCGGCTTCCCTTGATCGGCAACTTCAACGTCATGAACGCGCTGGGTGCGATCGCTGCAGCTCACGTGATCGGGGTGGATGTACGATCCGCCGTTCAGGCTCTGGCGGACGCGCCTTCCGTCCCCGGCCGCCTCGAGGCGGTCCCGGGCAAGCGTTCTTTCCGCGTTTTTGTCGATTACGCCCATACGGACGATGCGCTCCGGAATGTGCTCCGGACCCTCAGGGAGTTGAAGCCTCGGCGAATTGTGACGGTCTTTGGGTGCGGGGGGAATCGGGACCGAGGAAAGAGGGCTCCGATGGGGAGCGTTGTGGAGGAGCTTTCCGATTGGGCGATTGTGACCTCGGATAATCCCCGGGATGAGGAGCCCGAGAAGATCGTTGCCGATGTGGTTTTGGGTATGTCCCGGAACCGTTACGAGGTGGTTTTGGACCGGAAAGAGGCGATTGTGAGGGCGGTGGAAATGGCTGGACCGCGCGATATTGTGCTCATCGCTGGCAAGGGTCATGAGACCACGCAGGAGTTTCGGGGAAAACTGGAGCCGTTCAGCGATTTGGCGGTGGCCAAGGCTGCGATCGCGTCAACGCCGGCCAATTTTGCGCGGTAGCGGATATGGATTGGACGACGATTCCTCAAGTTGCGCAGTGGGCAGGTGGACATTTTTCCGGGATGTCTTCGGCAAAGATCGGGCGCGTCGTCACGGATTCGCGCAAGGTGGAGCCGGGTGACCTGTTTGTCGCGCTGAAGGGGGAGCGTTTTGATGCGCACGACTTTTTGGCAGAAGTGGCCGAGCGCGGCGCCACCGGCGCTCTGGTCGAGAGGGGGGTGGGCGTACGGAAAGAGGGCTTTCCGGTGATTGAAGTCGAGGACACTCTGAAAGGTCTGCAGCGGTTGGCTTCTGCCTACCGAAAGACCCTCAGGGCACGTGTGGTGGGAATCACGGGATCCAGCGGGAAGACGAGCACGAAGGATTTCACTTTTGCGGTGGTGAGTCAGATGGGCCGGGGATGGTGCACGCAGGGGAATCTGAACAATCACATCGGGGTTCCGTTGACGCTTTTGGCGGGTGGAGGGATGGATGAGATGGGGGTGGTGGAAATGGGGATGAACCACGCGGGGGAGATTGAGCCCTTGGCGAGGATGGCGATGCCCGAGGTGGGGATTGTCACTAATGTGGGGGTGGCCCACATCGAGAACTTGGGGAGTCGCGAGGCGATTGCGGTCGAGAAGGGCGCTCTTGCGCGGGCGCTCCCTGAAACCGGAACGGTCGTGCTGAGTGCTGTGGACGATTTTACCCCGCTGATTTCATCCATGACCCGGGCCCGTGTGCTGACGGCCGGGATTGGTTGTGGGGACGTGCAGGCGGTGGATCTTTTTCCGGGAGATGGGTGTACACGTTTTGGGCTGGTCCATGAGGGGGAGCGCGTGGAGGTCGAACTGGGTGTGCCTGGAAGCCACATGGTGCTGAATGCGGCGCTGGCCGCAGCGGCGGGGTTGGCGTTGGGCGGATCTTTGGAGATGGCGGCTCATGGGCTCCGGGACCTTGCGATCACGCATGGTCGCCTGGAATCGAAGCGGGTGGGTGGGATTCGCTTTCTGGACGACACCTACAATGCCAATCCCGATTCCATGGTTGCCGCGTTGGCGACACTTGCGCAGTGGCCGGTGCAGGGGAGGCGGATTGCGGTTTTGGGGCGGATGGGTGAATTGGGGAATTTTTCCGAAGAGGGGCATCGGCGTGTGGGCAAGGCTGCAGGGTTTTATGCGGCAGACTGGGTGGTGACCCTTGGGGAGGAAGCGCGCTGGATTGCCGAGGAAGCTCGTGCAAGCGGGGTGTTGGAGGTCGACCACTGTGAGGAGGTTGAGGTGATTGGGCGGCTCTTGAAGGAGAAGGTGACGCCAGAGGACCTCGTTTTGGTGAAGGGGAGTCGTTCGGCCCGAATGGAGCGAGTGATCCAGGAGGTGGCCAAGCTATGATGTATTACCTGTACAAGCTGAGTGAGAGCGGTGCGGAGTGGCTCAAAGCCTTCAACGTTTTCCAGTACATCACCTTCCGGGCGGTGGCTGCGGCAATGACGGCATTTTTGTTGTCCATCCTCTTCGGGCACCGGGTCATTCGGAAATTGATTTCCCTCAAGCTAGGTCAGCCTGTGAGGACGGCTGAGGAGGTGCATCGCCTGTTTGAGTTGCACGGAAAAAAGGCGGGGACTCCAACGATGGGCGGTGTCCTGCTGCACGGGACACTGATTGGAGCCACGTTGCTGTGGGCCCGTCCGGATAATGCAGCGGTGTGGTTGGCCCTGTTCACGGTGGTAGCCTGCGGGGCGCTTGGATTTTGGGACGACTATTTGAAGGTCTCCAAGAAGAGCTCTGCAGGCGCGAGTGAGCGCGCCAAATTACTGGGCCAAGTTGCAGTCGCAGCCGTAGTGGCCGGTTTTTTCCTGCTCAATCCGGCGACGGACATCCAGGCGCGGGCCCTTTACGTGCCTTTCTATAAGGCTCCGATTATTGAAAATCTGAGTTGGTGGACGGTCGGTTTTTTTGCGCTAGTCATCGTCGGAGCCTCCAATGCGGTGAATCTCACCGACGGCTTGGATGGCTTGGCGGCGGGGTGCACGGCGACAAGCGCCTTTGCCTACGGAGTGATCTCGTACGCCGCAGGGAATGTGCGTGTGGCCCAGTATCTGCAGATCCCTTACTATCCGCTGGCCGGTGAGCTTTCGATTGTGTGTATGGCTCTGGTGGGGGCCTCGGTCGGCTTTCTCTGGTTTAATGCTCACCCGGCCCGCGTGTTCATGGGGGACACGGGATCCCTTGCAATCGGAGGTCTTTTGGGAGTGGTGGCGATTTGCTGCAAACAGGAGCTTCTCCTGGTTCTGGTGGGGGGTGTTTTTGTGATCGAGGCGACTTCCGTGTTGATTCAGCGGACGGTTTTCAAAATCACCAAGCGTCTGCGAGGCGAGGGCTACCGGGTGTTTCGGATGTCGCCGATTCACCATCATTTTGAACTCCAAGGGTGGCCGGAAAACGTGGTCATCGTGCGTTTCTGGATCCTGTCCTTCCTCTTCGCCCTTCTTGCGCTTGCGACACTCAAACTTCGGTAAACATGGTGATGAATCAGGGTTTTCAGCAGTATTCCAGGGTCGCGGTTTTGGGGGCCGGTGAAAGTGGTGTGGCGGCAGCCAAGCTTCTCGCTGCGGAGGGGGTGAGCGTCACCGTTGTCGATGCAGCGTCGCCGGATGCCCTTCGGGCGCGAGCGGCGGACTTGGCCGCTGCGGGGATTGGGCTGCGATGCGGCTCTGAAACACTGGAGGGAATTCACGAGTATCAGCGGGCTGTGCTGAGTCCCGGGATTGATCCCGCCACTCCCCTCGTGCGTGCCTTTGTTTCCGCCGGGATTGAGATGGTGGGTGAACTGGAGCTTGCCTTCGAACGGTGTGCCTGCCCCGTGGTCGCGATTACGGGAACCAATGGGAAAACAACGACCACCCAATTGGTCGACACCATGTTCAATGCGGCCGGTGTGCGCTCGGTGGCTTGTGGAAACATCGGTCCCGCCTTCTCCGCCCGGGTGAGCGAGAGTCGCGAATGGGGTGTGGCCACGGTGGAGGCGTCTTCCTTCCAGCTCGAAACGGTGCGGACATTCCATCCCAAGGTCGCCGTCTGGCTCAACTTTGCCCCGGACCATTTGGACCGCTACCCCTCCATCGAGGAGTATCGGAGTGCCAAGCTCCGGATCTTTGAAAATCTGGATGAATCGGATTGGGCTGTGGTCAACGCACGGGATCCCTTGCCCGTACTGAAATCAAAAGTCCTCCGATTTAGTGCCTTTGAGTCAGGCGCGGACTTTGAGTGGGTGGACGGGACGATTTGTTTTCGTGGGCAGCCGGTATTGGCGATGGCGGACACCCATTTGCGCGGGGCGCACAACGCTGAAAACCTCATGGCCGCTCTGGGTGTCGGGTTTGCCTGGGGATTGGATTGGAAGACGATGGCAGCCGCTTTAAGCACCTATCGCGCGCTGCCTCACCGCTGCGAGTGGGTGAGAAATTTGGATGGCGTCGATTACGTCAACGATTCCAAGGCGACGAATTTGGATGCTTTGGAGAAGGCGCTTCAGTCGGAAACCCGCCCGGTCATTTTGATTGCGGGAGGAAAAGACAAGGGGTTCGAGTTCGAGTCGGTCACCGAACTTGTGGCGAAGCGTTGTCGTGCTGCGGTTTTGATTGGAGAGATGGCTGCGCGAATTGAGGCCAGTTGGGGGGCGTCGCTTCCGTGTCGGCGGGCTGCGACGTTCCGGGAGTCTGTGCTTTTTGCCCGCGAGTTGGCCCGGCCCGGAGACGTGGTGCTGCTCAGTCCCGGGACATCCTCCTTTGACATGTTTCAAAGCTACGCCGACCGCGGGAACCAATTTCGCTCCATCGTGCAATCCCTTTCCTCCTCGGAACTTTAACCATCCCAACCACTGCCCCAATCCATGAAAAAACTGACGCTGCCGCGTCTTCGTTCACTGGCTCCGCAACCGAAGAAAAAGGTTCAGAAGCTTGCAGCCAATGCCGCACATCGCCTGACCCCGCCTGCTTACGAGGACTATGACGAAGAACCCACCACGAAGCTTTCCACGGCATTCCTGGTTGTTTTGGTGCTCCATCTCGTCGCAGTCGGGGGGATTTACGCATTCCACTCAATCAAATCACACCGGCGACAGGCGGATCCCACGCCTTCTGCGGCGGAGGTAGCCAAGGGGACCGCCGCTCCGAAAGCGGCCGCACCAACGACTCCGGCAACCCCGCCGATTGCAGCGCCCTCTGCTGCGCTGGCCGCGAAAGCGCCTGCCGCCCCGGGTTTGGTTGCATCCCCGGCGAAAGCGCCGGCGGCGCCAGTGAGCCCGGCCGTGAACACTCCGGCGAGCACCGTGCAGACTCCGGCGCAGAAGCCGCCCGCAAAGACAGAACCCGCGCCCGTGCTCCCGCAGGGCAAGGGAGCGAATCCCGCGGCCGCCTCCGGGATCGCTGCAAATGCGTCCGGCGGAGCGCATCCGGAAGTCCATGCGGCGGGCAAAACCTATACGGTGGCCAAGGGAGACAATCCGGTGCTGATCGCGAAGAGGCTTGGGGTCGGTTACGACGAGCTTTTGAAGGTGAACGGGATTGAAGATCCCAAAAAGCTCCAGATCGGACAGGTGCTGAAGGTGCCTGCCAAGAAGGGGGCGAACTAGGACGGGGAGTTTCCGAGGAAAAGCGCTGTATGCACCGGAAAAGCGTTTTGCTTTTGATGATCGCAGTCGGAGCGCTTTTGGCCTTGGGAGCGGTGATGCTGGCAAGCACCGGAGAGTTTGCAGGAGACGCCCACGGAAAACCCTACTTCTTTATCAAGCGGCAGCTGATCTGGATCGGGATTTCACTGGGTGCCTGTTACGTCATTTCGAGGGTCGATTACCACTTCTGGCTGGACCATTGCGGGTGGATCTATGGGGTCTCCGCCGTACTTCTGATTCTGTGTTTTGTTCCTCCGATTGGGGCAAAGATTAACGGGTCGCACCGCTGGATCCGATTGGGGTTTAGTATGTTTCAGCCCTCTGAACTGGCGAAATGGAGCGCCATTTCGTTTCTGGCATGGTGGTACTCGCAGGAGGATCGGGTGGAAAGGAATTGGCTGCGCGGCTTCCTGGCACCTCTCACTGCGGTAGGCGCATTGATGTTTCTCATCGTGCTTGAGGTGGACGTGGGTTCTACGGCCCTGATTGGGGCGACATCGCTGGTTTTGCTGGTGACGGCTGGCTCTCCCAAGCGGTTTGTCCTGCCGGTTCTGGCCCTCGGCGCGGGTGTGATTGCGGGTGCGATTTTGATGATGCCCGAGCGGATGGGACGTTTCCTGGCTTTCCTGAATCCGGAGAAGTATCCGGCCGATGCCTACCAGACCCAGCAGGGGCTCATCGCCCTTGGAGCCGGGGGAATTAGCGGACTCGGCTTGGGGAATGGCCGACAGAAACTGATGTATCTCCCCTTTGCGCACACGGATTTTATCTTCCCGGTGGTGGGGGAGGAACTGGGGCTGATGGGGTCGCTCGGGGTCGTGTTTATGTACGTTCTTTTTGTGCTGGCCGGTGTTTCTATCGCCGTGAAAGCGCGCGATCGGGCTGGTTTGTTGATGGGAATGGGGGTGGTGATGATTATTGCCATCCAGGCCGCGGTGAACTTGGGGGTGACCACGCAGTTGCTCCCAAACAAGGGCCTGCCCCTGCCCTTTGTATCTTACGGTGGCTCGAATCTCCTTTTCTGCATGGCCTGCGTGGGGGTTCTGATCAACATCTACCGCCAGGGGGTCAGCGAGCAGGAGGAGCATCAAATGGAACAACTCGAGATGGCTCTCAAAGCCGACAGAAGGGTGGTCAAGCTTTAGCCTTATGCGATTCGCAATTGCGGCCGGCGGGACCGGTGGACACCTGTTTCCAGGATTGGCGGTGGCGGAAGTGCTGCACGCTGCCGGCCATCAGGTCATGGTTTTGACTTCCGAAAAACACATCGATGCCGTGGCAACCGAGGGCCGTTCCGAGTTCAGGATCGAGCGACTGCCGGGGATCGGTCTACCCCGCCGCGTGTCCCTTGAGGCTCTCCGCTGTGTCTTCCGTTTTTCCCGAGGGGTGATGCACTGCTTTTCGTTATTCTCGGAATTTCAACCGGCAGCGGTTCTGGGGATGGGCGGGTTTACTTCCACGGCTCCGATCCTGGCCGGGCGACTCCGCGGTCTGCCGGTATTTGTCCACGAGTCCAACGCCATCCCGGGTAAGGCCAACCGGCTCAATGCAAAGATTGCCGGGGGACTCCTCGTTGGATTCGAGGACTGCATTGCGAAAGCGGGCGGGGTTCGCTGTCAATGGACAGGAACCCCCATTCGGGAGGCGCTTCGCCTGCATCCCGGCGCGGAGGAGGCGCGTGAGCGTTTTGGGCTTCGACCTGACCGGGTGACGCTGTTGGTGATGGGGGGAAGTCAGGGGGCTCAGGGGGTCAACACTGCGACGCTGGGGGCGGCGAAGTTACTGGGCGCAAAAGGCATTCAGATCATTCATATTACCGGGGCAGCGGATGAGGTACGGGTGCGTGAGGGGTATCGCGCGCTGGGAATTCCTGCGTGGGTTGGGGCGTTTCACCATGCGATGCAGGATGCGTACAGCGCGGCCCATGGGGTGATCGCCCGGTCCGGGGCGGCCAGCTTGACGGAGTTAGCGCATTTCCAGTTGCCCTCGATATTGATCCCTTACCCGCACGCGGCGGAGGATCACCAGACTCTGAATGCTCGTGTTTTTGAGCGGGTTGGCGCGGGAGTCTTGGTTCCGGAGCGGGAGGCAACGCCGGAGCGACTGGCCGAGGAGATTGGAAAGATGCTGCAGCCGGAAATCGCCGCACGCATGGCGAGCGCTTGTGGCAGGTTAAATGTCCCCGATGCAGCGCAAAGGGTGGCCCAAGTGCTTTTGGCGGCAACAACGTCTCGGGAAGGAGGCGCGCGATGAACTGCGGTGAGCAATCTGCACAGGAGATCGAGTGGAGCGCTTTTCTGAGCGGTTCCCCGCGCCGGGTGCATCTGATTGGCGTGGCCGGCTCGGGCATGAGCGGGATCGCCGGGTTATTGCTGGAGATCGGACACCAGGTGAGTGGTTCCGACAAGGTTTCCACGGTCGAGGTTGAGCGGTTGAGATCCTTGGGGTTGGATTTTCAGAGCCCAGCGAATCTGGCTGCCGTCGAAAAGGCGGACCTGGTGATTTATTCCTCGGCTATCCGTGCGGGGAATGGGGATTACGACAAGGCCTTGGAATTGGGGAAATTTCTGATGCGCCGTGCAGAGGCGCTTGCGGCTCTGATGGCCTGCAAACGTGGCGTGGTGGTGGCGGGAACCCACGGTAAGACGACGACCTCCGCCATGGTCGCCCATGTGTTAAGGCATGGGGAGCTTCGGCCTTCGCACTACGTCGGGGCTGAGATCCCGATTCTTGGAACCAATGCCCATTGGGAAAAGGAGGGGGAATGGTTTGTAGCCGAGGGAGATGAAAGCGATGGAACTCTCGCGCTTTACCCCACAGAGCACGCGATCATTCTGAATATCGAGGAAGAGCATCTCGATTTTTACGCTGATCTGACCGCCATCGAATCCGTCTTCCGGAAGTTGATGCAGAATACCCGAGGAAAGGTCTTCTTCTGCGCCGATGATCTCCACGCGTCGAGGGTCTGCCGGGATACCCCGGAGGCGGTGTCGTATGGGGAGAAGGTTTCAGCGCGGTACCGGTTCGATGACCTGCACCTGAAGGAATTTCAGAGTCATTTTCGCGTGCTCCGAGACGGTGAACCTCTGGGCGCTGTGACCTTAAACATTCCGGGGCGACACAATGTTTCGAATGCACTCGCGGTCATTGGGCTGGCCACCGAATTGGGGATGGCGTTTGGGAGAATCGCGGCGGCTTTGGAGAGTTTCCGCGGGGCGCGTCGCCGTTTTGAAATCAAGTACCGCTCGGAGCAGTGGATGGTCGTCGATGACTACGGGCATCATCCGACCGAGGTGAAGGCCACTTTGGCTGCCGCCCGGAACTGCGGCCGGGGCCGGGTACTGGCGATGTTTCAGCCACACCGGTACAGCCGGACTGCGGCGCTGAGAGAAGAGTTCGGGCGGGCTTTTGAGGACGCTGCGGAGGTGTGGATCACGGGGATTTATGCCGCGAGTGAAGTGCCGATTCCCGGCGTGAATGGGGGCACGATTGTGGAGGCGCTCATTCGGGAAGGGCATCCGGCCGCTCACGATGTTCCGGATCGGCGGCGCATGCTTTTGGAAGTGGGACGCAGCCTGCAACCGGGCGATTGTGTGGTGGCGCTGGGCGCGGGGAACATCCACGAGCAGGCGAGTCAGTTGGGCAGGGATGTGGCGCGCCTCGAGGAGTTGCAGCGTGTCATGGGCGCCGGAGTCGCCCGTCTCTACGAACCGTTGTCCCGTCACACGACGCTGCGGATGGGCGGGCCAGCGCAGTTCTGGCTGGAACCCGAGACCGAGGAGGGCTTCGCGCGGGTCGTCCGTTACTGCACCGAGCACGCGATTCCTTTGTTTTTGATCGGACGTGGTTCGAACCTTCTTGTGAGAGATGGCGGGATTCGCGGGGTGGTGGTGCACTTGGGCCGGGGCGAGTTTCGGAAAATCGAGATCCGGGATGGACAGATCACGGCCGGGGCTGGGGTTCGCCAGAAGGAACTTGCTCTTGCGGCGCGGGATGCGGGGATCGGTGGATTTGAGTGGTTCGAAGGGATTCCGGGGAATGTCGGAGGGGCGCTGCGGATGAACGCGGGCGCGATGGGATCGGAGACTTTTGGGCAGGTGGTGAGCGTCCGCTTCGTGGATGCGGAGGGGGAGTTTCACACCCGCACTCCCTCGGAGATGGAGGTGGCTTATCGGAGTGTGCCTTTGCTGCGTCAGAACTATGCGGTCTCGGCGACGTTTCGCGGGGTGGCGTCGAGTGCTGAGGAAATTGAGGCGAAGCTGGAGGCTTCCATGAACAAACGGCGCACGAGTCAGCCGAGGGAATCGAGTGCGGGATGCATTTTTAAAAATCCCGATTCGATGCCGGCGGGGCGTCTCATCGACGAGTTAGGACTCAAGGGGGTGCGGCTCGGGGGAGCGAAGGTTTCGGAGGTGCACGGGAATTTTTTGGTGAATGAGAACGGGGCTTCCGCCGCGGAATTTTTGGAGCTGATCGCGCGGGTGCAGGCGACTGCGCTTCAATCGCGGGGGATTGCCCTTGAGACCGAGGTTCAAATCGTTGGGGAGGACAAAGGATTTCATGAATAGTCAATTCGATGGGGGAATCGCTGGCATGCACATTGCCGTCTTGATGGGGGGGCCGGGTTCGGAGCGCCCGGTTTCGCTGGCCTCGGGTGCGGGAGTTTCCAAGGCGCTGCGGCAGCTCGGGGCCCGAGTGACGGAGGTGGACGTTCGTGGTCCGGAGTTTGATTTGCCTACCGGGGTGGATGTTGCATTCAACGTCGTGCACGGAACCTTTGGGGAGGACGGTCAGATTCAACGCATTCTGGAGTCGAGAGGTGTGCCTTACACGGGCGAGGGTGTGACGGGAAGTGAGCTGGCGATTGATAAGATCGCTACCAAGCGGCGCCTGGTGGAGCGGGGGGTTCCGACGGCGGCGTTTGAGGTTTTACGAGGGAGCGACGAGCCGACGCTTCCTCTGCCGTACGTGTTGAAGGCTCCGAAAGAGGGGTCGAGCGTGGGGATCTATATCGTGCGGGATTCCGGCGAGGTCCGCCCTTCGCTGTCGGAGGTGCGTGCCTTTGGTTCCGAGGTGTTGGTGGAGGCGTTTGTGGAGGGACGCGAGCTGACGGTGGGGATTTTGGGCGGCGAGGCGTTGCCGATTGTGGAGATCCGTGCGAAGCGAGACTTCTACAATTTTGAAAACAAGTATCCCTTTCTCAACCCGAACGCGGCAGGAGCAGATCACTGGTGCCCGGCCCCTTTGGAGGACGCTGTGTCGGATCAGGTGAAGGCGGTGGCGCTGGCTGCACACCGTGCGTTGGACCTGGAGGTGTACTCGCGTGTGGACGTGCTTTTAAGTGAGAGCCAAGGGCCCGTTGTGCTTGAGATTAACACGATCCCGGGTATGACCGAGGCCAGCCTCCTGCCGGAGGCCGCCGCCGCGGCGGGGATATCTTATGCCGGGCTCTGCGAGCGGGTTGTAACTCTTTCACTTGCAAGAACATTTGTTTCATGAGTCTCTTTTCGAACTCCAATCCAAACCGGCGCATCAAGCGGGGTGGTCCGAGGCGTTCGCAGAGTCTCCTGGAAGTCAGTGCGCGTCCTGATCGCGAGCAGCAAATGGTGCTGCGAAGGCGGGTGGGTGTTTGCCTCAAAGGAATCCTGGCGGTGGCGCTGGTCAGCGTTGTGGCTGTCGGCGGACGGAGGTCCATCCAGCGGCTCATTTGGGAAAACCCGAAGTACGCGGTTTCCGATATTCGCTTCGCGACCGATGGGATGTTGACCAGAGCCCAGGTGCTGGAGTCGGTCGGTTTGTGGGAGGGGCGTAACATTTTTACGGTGGATCTCGCAAAGATCCGTGCATGCCTTGACCTGCTGCCTCAAGTGGAGAGGGCGGAGGTGCGCCGGACCTTGCCCGACCGGATTGATATCACGGTGATGGAGCGTCAGCCCGTGGCGTGGGTGGCGGCCAGTGCCAACGTCGAGATTGCGCCGGGCGGAAATGCCTTCCTGGTGGATTCGCACGGGATCGTGATGCGGACCCGCAAGGTGCTTCCCGAGCACCTGACCCTTCCTCTGATCGTGGGGGTTCACATGGAGGATGTGGCTCCCGGGCAGCGGCTTCCTTCACCAGAATCACTGGCGGCCGTGGATCTCTTGCGGTTGAGTGCGGATGACCTTCGCTGGCAGCCACGCGTGGTCGATGTGAGCAAGGGGTACTGTTTGGTGGTGACCGATCATCGGCGCGCAAAAATCACCTTCGGCTTTGACGCGCTCGAGGAGCAGTTGGCGCGGCTAAAGCAACTGATGGATGTCGTCGAACCCATGCAGCGGGATCTTCAGACGGTAAACCTGATGCTGGAGCGGAATGTTCCCGTGACTTTTGTCCCCCTGCCTCCGCCGCCGGTTCCAGAAACGAAGTCCAAGGAAAACAAAACAAAGTCGGCTGGAAAAGTGACGCCTCCCGCTCCGGTTTCCCATGCAGTCACAGCGGAACAAATTGCGCGTGCTCAAGCGCAGGCTGCGCAGGCCGCCCAGGCGCCCGTCCCTCCCACAGTTCCCGCGCCCGTTCCTGTTGCTCCTGCACCCGTTCCTGTTGCTCCTGCACCCGTGGCACCTGCAAGTCTTGCGGTTCCTCCACTCGCCAAACGCGAAGCCTCCTCGGTTCCCACTCCTCCGCCACCGGTCAGCGATCCAGTGAGGGTGGCCACGCCCAAGGCAAAACCAGCGCCGGCCCCTGAGCCCAAACCCGTGCGCAAAGGTGGAGAGCCTGAATCGGTTCCCGCCGAAATTGCCCGCAAAAAGGCGGAGTCCTCTCCGGACGAACGTCCCCCGAAAGCATTGCCGGTCGAAAAGCCGGCCTCCTCTCCAAAGTCCGCCCCCGCTCCCGCCCCGTCCGGCACGCTGACTCCGAACGAGCGGCTGCGGAAGTTATTCCAACCCCATGGCTAAAGACCAAATTGTAGTCGGTCTCGAAATCGGAACATCCAAAGTCGCGGCCGTTGTCGGTGAGTTAAAGTCCGATCAAACCATCCGGATCCTGGGTACCGGTCTGACGCCGTCCCGGGGGGTTCGCAAGGGGGAGATCGTGGACGTTGAGACGGCTTCTCGCTGCGTGCGTGACGCCTTGGCAGATGCCGAGAGCGTCAGCGACGTGGATATCCGCGCGGTGTTTCTCGGCGTTTCCGGGGCGCACATTAAGTCGTGTCAGAGCCGAGGTTCGGTCCTGATTCCGGAGGAAAGGGGCGAAGTGATCGCCGAGGACTTTGAGCAAGTGCAGGAAAGCGCCCGTCAGGTGGCGCTTCCGCACGATCACGTGTTTTTGCACACGATTTTGCAGCACTATTACGTCGACGGACAGGACGAGGTGCTCAACCCGGTGGGGATGCTGGGAAGCAAGTTGGAGGCTGATTTTCAGATCATCTACGGGGCGCGTACCCGGATCGGGAACTCGATGCGTTGCGTGCGGGATTTGGGGGTGGAGGTGACTTTTCCGGTGTTTAATGGAATCGCCGCCGCCCAGGTGGTTCTCAATGCGGACCAAAAGAACGCTGGCGCCGTCATGATCGACATGGGGGGCGGAACCACCGATTACGTGGCGTACTGCAATGGGGCCGTGAAGGCATGCGGTTCGCTGGCGGTGGGCGGAGACCACATCACGAACGATATTTCCATCGGGGTGCGGATTCCCATGGCGAGGGCTGAGTGGCTGAAGGTGGAAGAGGGTAGTGTTCTCACTCGGGGGGAAGCGGCGGAGGGAAGGGTTGTTCTGAAACCCGAGGCGGGTTTTGCAGGGTGCGTGGTCGACCGCATCACCCTAAACACCATCATTGCCTGCCGCGTTCGGGAGACCCTCGAACTGGTCAAGCGCGAGCTCGATCAGGCCAACCTGCTTCGGTACCTCGGCGGAGGACTTCTCTTGACCGGCGGATGCAGCCTGCTGGAGGGCATCGACGAAATCGCTGAGGAAGTCTTCGGATTTTCGGTGCGGCTCACCCATGCGCATGCCGTTTCCGGCCCTACTTCGGCTTTTGAAAACCCGCAGCTCTCTGCAGCTATCGGATTGATCAAGTACGCTCAGGCGATTCAGCCCACCGAAACCAAACGCTCGGTCCGCAAGTTCCTGAACAAACTCTGGCCTCTCCGCTGAACCCGAGCACTCCCAACATCGAATTTTCATGATCGAGATGACCCGTAACACGTTTCAGGACCGGGAATGGTCGGTTAAGGTGGTCGGCTTGGGGGGGGCGGGCACTCATGCCTTGACCCGCCTCGCGACGGATGGCTTTGCCGGAGGAGATCTCATTGCCGCCCACACCGATTCGCGCTCGTTGAATCTTTGTCCTGTCCCCACAAGACTCGCCTTGGGGCAGCGGATGACTCGAGGCCTGGGAGTCGGTGGAGATCCGGATCTGGGGCGCGCGGCTGTGGAGGAGAGTCAGGAGGCGCTCCGCGGACATTTGGAAGGTGCTTCTCTGGTGCTGCTGATGACCGGGCTCGGTGGGGGAACCGGCTCGGGCGGCGCGCCGCGCGTTGCGGAGATTGCCCGCGAGATGGGTGCCCAGGTCGTGGTCCTTGCCACGCTGCCCTTCTCGTTTGAAGGACGGCGCCGGGCGGAGCAAGCCGCCCAGGGCCTTGCCGCGCTGCAGCGGGCCGCAGATTTGGTGATTTGCTTCGAGAACGATCGCATGAGTTCTCTGGTGGACTCCTCGGCGGGGGTGGAGGAGGCCTTTGGGGTTGTGGATTCCCTTCTTGCCCAGACAGTGGCGTCTCTGGTTTCGATGACCCACCGCCGGAGTGTCATGCACAGCGGGTTTGATGATATCGCTGCCGCGCTCTCCGCCGGCGGAGCCTCCGCTTTCTGCGGTTTTGGAAGAGCCGAGGGGGAAAACCGTGTTCGTCAGGCGCTCGAGGCGGCTCTTCAGAGCCCGCTTCTCGGAGGCTACGAGGCACTCCAGCGGGTGTCGGGGCTTTGGATTTCCATTTCCGGTGGTAGCGACCTGCGCTGGTCCGAGGTTCAGGGTGTCATGGAGGAGCTCAGCCAGCGGCTTCCAGCGAGTGTTCGCCTGTTTTTTGGAGCGGTGGTGGATCCGCTTTTGGTGGGATCCGCGACGGTCACGCTCTTGGCTGGCGCATGCGCGGGTCTGCCCGTGCAAGTTCGCGCTCACGCCGTTTCCGTCCCTGAGGCTCCCGAACCCATGCCGGTGCTGCCATTGGAGTCCCTTCAGGAATGGAAATCCGAGGAGGATCCAAGCGCTCCCTTGGATGCTGAGGTGAATGTCCCTGAGTTCGAGGGTGCTGAAGCCCGCGCGGAGATTGATTCATCGGAACAGGCGGAGCCCGTCGCCGATTCGAACCCATCGACGCCGCCGCAAGAGCCCCCTGCAACTCCTGAACCGGAGCCCGCAGCGCCGCAGGGAGGCGGATTGCGCCCGAGAACTTCCCCTGATCTTCGTCGGGACATTGGCGCGTCATTTTTGAAACGGCGACTTTTGGCCCGAAACGCGGAAGCGACAGCTCGGGCCGAGGAGGCCCAGTTGGCTCAGAATCCGGCCCGGGTGAGACAGTCTATTCAATCGCCGGAAGCGGCTGCTCCTACGGAGGTTGAATCGCAGGTAGCTCCTCAAAAAATGGTGGATGCTCCCGCCCCGAAGCCCCCGCAGGGAGACTTGACGTCTGGCTTGGGCGACCAACGGGGAGCGGGTTCGGCTGCGAGCACCCACGTGGCAAAATCAAAATCGACCGTTCAAGAGCAAATGCGATTTGAGCCGGTCAGTCGTGGCCGATTCGAGAAAACAGATCCCACGGTTGTTGACGGCCAAGATTTGGATGTGCCGACCTTTTTGAGGCGACGCATTTCCCTGAGTAACGATGTATCAGGCTCATCCCAAGGGCATTGAGCCGTCCCGGGTGCGCTAGAGGTCAGCGTGGGGAGGGTATCTCGCGGAGTTTGAGGTTCCGAAATTTCACCTGGTCTCCGTGGTCTTGCAGGAGAAGGGGGGACGCCGTTTTGACTCCGAAATTGGCGACTTTCTTGTATTTGCTTTTGGAGATGCGCGCCTGCATGTCTGGGCTTCCCATTTCAAAACTCAGACTTTGGACGCCGTTGATCCAATGCTCGACGTGGTTCCCATCCACGAGCAAGCGGCTGTGGTTCCACTCGCCCACGGGGCGGACTTTGCGATTCGGGCTGGGTTCGATCAGGTCGTAGAGAGCTGCAGTCTGGTGGGAGGTTCCGTTTTTGACGCCGTCGGGGTGTTTGGCGTCGTCGAGCAACTGGTATTCGAAACCGAGATTCTTTGCGGGGTCGGGAAGGTTGTATTTAACGCCGCTGTTTCCGGCCTCGCCGATCTGCCACTCAAAGGTGAATTCAAAATTCGTGTACGCATCCTTGGTGACAATATCGCCTCCACCTCCACCTTTTTCATGGCGCAACTCGCCGTCTTCCAGTTTCCAACCCTTTTCGGGGAAGACGGTTTTGCCAAGCGCTATCCATCCCTGAGTGGACTTCCCGTCAAAGAGGAGTTTCCAACCCTGGGATTTTTCCTGCTCGGACAAAGTATTGTTTTCTGCAGCCCACGCAGGAGCTGAGAAAAGGAGAAAGCAGGCTGAGAGGGAGGCGATGGGGTAGCGCATTGGAGGGGAGGGTGAGAGGGTTTGGGGCGAATCGGTGGGTGGGGGTGTTCTAACAAACCCCGAAAAAAGAGGAATCCTTAGGGCGTGTTTCGCCATGCCTTCCAGCACTCAAGGAAACCGGGGGCGAAGTCCCCGGGCCGTGCTGCGATCCAGCGTTCCAGAAGGGTCGGATGAAACCACTCCCCGCACTCGATTTCAGAGGGTGGCAGAAGAAAGGGGCCCTCGTGGGTCCCCGAATACCACGCGACAAATTCGTTTCCCGTGGCTGGTGAGGGGCGGAGCTTTCCCCGGAATGTCAATGGCATCGACACCCCCAATTCCTCGGCTACCTCCCGTGCCGCCGTCTCGTCATAGTTCCGCCCGGTTGTCACATGACCGGCCGCGCTCGAATCCCACTTCAAAGGTGCGACGTCTTTCCATCGTGAACGCCGCTGGAGAAAAACCTCGCCCTCGCGGTTGAAGATCAGCACGTGCACAGCCCGGTGATTGAGATTTTGGGAGTGGGCCTCGTGTCGGGTTCTTTGCCCAATCACTTCGTCCTCCTCGTCGACGATATCGAAAATCTCTCCGTGGACATCCTGGCCCTCCGTAGAGCCGGAGGTCCGTGGGGACCAGGCGCTCAGCTGGCACCATTGTTCAATCGAAAGTGCTTCGGCACGCGCGGTTTGCGGCACCCCTAAGGCATCGGCTGCGTCTCGCCAATCGGCCAGTGCGGGGCTGAGAAGGTTGCCTAGTTGTTTGCGTCGTTGGGAAAACCCCAGTTTGACGAGTTCTCTAAACCGTGCGCCATCGCAGTCGGGTAATTCGCCCGGAGCCCGTGGCGTAAGGGATACGATCGCGGAATCGACTTTGGGAACTGGCAAAAATACTTGGGGTGGAAGGATGCGCAATAGGCGCACCTTCCAGCGGCGCCCAATCAGCACGGTGGGGGCGCCATAGGCTTTGGAGCTGGGCTCAGCTGCAAGGCGTTCAGCAAGTTCACGTTGGAGGGTGAAAACCATTCCCGTGACGGGAGATGCATCGGCGGTGAAGTTGAACAGGATCTGGCTCGAGACGTAATAGGGCAGATTCCCCAAAACCTTACAGGGGCCGAATGGGAATAATTCCCGTAGGTCAAATCGGGATGCATCTCCGTGAATCACAGAGAGATCTGCAAATCGATCCCGGAGGTGGGAGATGAGGCGGTCGTCTTTTTCGATGAGGATTCCGCGAGAGGAGAGCTTCCTGGCAAAGACGGTGAGAGAGCCCAGCCCCGGACCAATCTCGACCCAAGAGTCCTCCGGCTGGATTCCCAGCTGGGCCACGGTCCACTCTGCCAAGTTCTGATCGTGCAAAAAATTCTGTCCGAGGCTTTTTGTTGGTGACGCTCCGATTTGGTGGAGCATCTCCTGAAGTTCAGAGCGTTTCATGGCGCGGGGCCTCCTTTTAGAGCAGGAGCAGGAGGGTGAGCCCCACTGCAATCCGGTAAATTCCGAAGGCGAAGAACGAATGGCTTTGGACAAACCGCAACAGCCACTTGACGCTCAGGAAGGACACGAGTGCGGCTACTAGAGATGCGAGAGCCAAAATCCCCCAGTCCTCTTGTGCCCCGTGTCTCAAGGCCTTCCAGATTTTTAAGCTGCTGGCCGCAAGGAGAGTGGGAATCCCCACAAGGAAAGAAAACTCAGTGGCCGACACTCGCTGGGTTCCTCCAATCATGGACGCCAGAATGGTGGTGCCCGATCGGGAGGCTCCCGGAAAAATGGCCGCTACCAGCTGCCCTAGCCCGACGAGGACGGTAGCCAACCAACTGTGTTTTTCGGCGAGCCGACGGCGTTTGATTTGAGCTTCCACCCCCAGAAATAGAAGCCCCCCCACGAGGAGGGCCCACGCTACGGGTTGGGGATTTTCGGGGAGTCGAAAGTGCAGTTTGTCCAAAATGAGCCCACCGATCGCCGTGATACCAAAAGCCGTCAGTACCTGGAGAATCAGCACACGATTTTCCGCTTCCCGCCAGCGCCGTATCGTTTCAAGCCGGTGACGGAAAAGTGGCAGCACTGCGAGCACCGCTCCGGATTGCACCACGATGTTGAAAAGGTCGGTTTGTCTCGGGAGCCAATGT
The DNA here is from genome assembly GCA_037975925.1 of Verrucomicrobiota bacterium. Lineage (GTDB taxonomy): Bacteria > Verrucomicrobiota > Verrucomicrobiia > Chthoniobacterales > Chthoniobacteraceae > Chth-196. Next base: position 38,303 of record JBANFR010000003.1, on the reverse strand, counting down.
TCTGCAATCAGCAGGTGACCTGTCGACGAGACAGGAATGAATTCTGTGAGGCCCTCGATGCAACCGAGGAGCACGGCGGTGAGCCACGAAGGCAATTCAATCATCGAGAGAAAAAGAGGGCTGCTCCAGAAACAGATCGCCCCGGTGGATCCGGGGCGGAGAACACTCTGAGCGCCTATCGGTTGCGCTCGGGACGGAGTGGGGGAGATTAAACGGGCCTAAACCGCAGCTTCGCCGCGCTCTTCCGTGCGAATCCGAATGGCCTCCTCGATAGGGAGAATGAAAACCTTGCCATCCCCAATCTTTCCGGTGCGCGCAGACTTTACGATCGCCTGTACCACGCGATCCACATGGCCATCCGGGACCACAATCTCGAACTTCACCTTGGGAAGAAAATCCACCGTGTACTCGCTCCCACGGTAAATTTCGGTATGACCTTTTTGCCGCCCAAACCCTTTGACCTCCGTGACCGTCATTCCCTCCACGCCCGCCTCTCCGAGAGCCTCTTTCACGTCCTCCATTTTGAAGGGTTTGATAATCGCTTCGACCTTTTTCATTGGGCGTTCTTCCTAACCTCTCTCTGTGAAAACGGCAAGGATGCTCTAGAGGCTTGAAAGAGCAGTAATCGCTACCGATTTGCGCGAACCGAGAGCAGACCCCGGGGAGAGGTGGTGATTTTGAGACGGTAGCGTCCATTGCGCTTTCGAAGCTCCAAGGGAGTTTCAAAAATCGATTCCAAGACGGGGGTTCGGAGCGTCGCGTCGAGCGGTCCGCTTTCTTCACATCGGCCTCCCTTGAGGAGCAAAGCGTGAGTGAATCCCGTGACAATCTCCTCCACATGGTGGGTGACGAGGGCGACGGCAGGACTGCGAGGGCGTTGTAGAAGACGCTCTAAAAATGCCAGAAAGCATTCGCGAGCAACGGGATCAAGCCCGGCACATGGTTCATCCAAAACCAGAATCTTAGGCTTCCCTATCAGTGCCCGTGCGATCAACACGCGCTGCTTTTCCCCTTGCGACAAAACTTCCCAGCGGCGGTCCTCTAGATGGGTGGCTTCCACTTCGGCAAGATAGTGTAGAGCTTCCTGCCTCTCATGGGCTTTGGGCGGGCCCCAGAGCCCGATCCCCCCGTTGCGTCCTGTCAGCACCGTGGATGCAGCCGGTTCCTCGGGGGGGATCATGGCGGCGATGGAGGCCGCAACGATACCCAAGTGAGTGCGAAGCTCGCGCCAATCGCTTTCTCCGAAGGTCTCCCCGAGGACCTGACAGCCGCCTGAGGTGGGGGTCAGGTATCCAGCGAGAGCCGAAAGTAGCGAGCTTTTACCCGATCCATTGGGCCCTAGGATGACCCAGTGCTCTCCACGACGAACGGTCCATGAGAGGTTGTCGAGGATGTGGATGCCGTCGCGAATGACGCAAAGGTCGTGGAGATCGAGAATTGGAGCAGGGGGGCGGGACATGGGTTGAGGGAGATGCCTTGGATAAAGGGTTTGAAAAAATCAACAGCCGGGGGTTGATCGATTTTTTAATATTCTAATGACGAGGTATTTGCATGTAAAGTCTAACGGGGCGTTGACTCCCTTTTGGGCGCGCCTAGATTGCCCCCAAGAGCGGTCGGTGACCCCTCTCCCGAGAGGGACGAGCCGCGCAGCTCCACTCCAGAAACTTCCACTTACTTGACTAACCCTGATGCCGCTTTGAATGCGGCGTCGCCATTCACCATGTCTGACATTCCCGTCTCTCCCAACGCCAAGAACCTCCTCGCTGCTGATGTCGAGATCAAGGGGTCCCTGAAATTCCAAAACGACCTCACGATTGACGGTAAAATCGAGGGGGAAATTGCGAGTCCCGGCGTACTGACGGTGGGCGAAAATGCTGAAATCCGGGGTGAGATCAAAACGAAGAGCGTGACGGTTTACGGGAAGGTTCATGGCAACATCACCGTTGAAGAGCGCTGCGAACTCAAAGCTCGGGCGGTGCTCCAAGGGGACCTGAAGGCCTCCCGGCTTGTGATCGAGGACGGAGCCACCTTCGTCGGTAAGTCGGAGGTGACGCCGAACCGGATCGCGATGAAGCAGCCGGAGATCGTGCGTGCTCCGGAGAACCGGCCTGCGACGGGTGGTCTCCCCCCTCGCTAATCTTTGAATCCGGCCTTTGTGGCCAATTCTCGCAAACAGCCGCCCGAAAAAATTGGGGCGGATTGCCCGCATTGCGGGTTCAGTCAGCTTGAACCGGTAAGCGCCAAGAGCACATTCTGTCGGCAGTGCGGTCAGCACTACTCGATCGAGAAGCTCTTGGCGAAAGAGGTTGCGAGTCTCAAAGAGCCTTCGTTTTTCGACCGGCTGAGCAAGCTCATCTCGAGGGAGACGACCCGCGAGATTCACTGCTTCAGCTGCCGCCATACGCACGAGGTCTCGAGTTCCGCTCAATCAAGCCTCTGCCCGCAGTGCGGCTCTTACATCGATATCCGCGATTTTCGAATCGACGGCCCCTTTGCGCGCTCCGTTCAGACTCAGGGCCTCGTACACCTCTCCCCGAAGGCGGATGTGGCGAGTCACCGGCTGCTTTGCGGAAGTGCAAAAATCGAGGGGCGCTTCCGGGGGCGGATTGTTTGCTCCGGTGAAGCTGTCATCCTTACCAATGGCCACTACGAAGGGGATATCGATGCCGCAAAGGTGGTCGTTCACAAGAAAGCCAACGTGGATTTTCATCGTCCCGTTTACGCCCGAGAGGTGGAGGTGAACGGAAAAACCAAGGCGACTCTCGTGTGTGACGGCCGCGTAACTATCCAGAAGAAAGGTGTTTTGGAGGGCACCATTTATGCCCGTGCGATCACCGTCGAGAAGGGAGGGATTTTTTCCGGTTCCCTCATCATTGGTGAAGAGCCGCCCGCTGAGCTCCGGAGAGCTGACGAGCGGACGTGGTTTGCGGGAGGTGGGAGTTCTCCAACGCCGCTGACATCGGGAGACTTTGGAGACATCCCACCAAGCCTTGGCGGGATGGGTTCCTCAGGGTCTGGAGGGGATGATGAAGCGCTTCACCAACCCCAGCTCGATCTCATGCCGAGGAGGCCGCGGCGCCGGGGACGGTGATTCCCGCTCGGGGCCTCCGGGAAGGGGTGCTCGGAAGGGGTGAGATGCGGCCCCGTCGGTGACTTTGGAAAGCGCTCCGGGGCGTTTTTCTGTGTGAAGGCCTCCGTGGATGCCGTGAATCAGTGCGGTTAAGGCGTGGCAGGCTTCGCCTCTGGAGCTGGAGCGGAGTCCGTCGTCTTCGGCGTGAGTTCTTGCGCTTCGAGGAGAGCATCGCTGGCAAACACCGACTTTGGGAACTGGGACTGGAGAGTTTCGTAAGCAGCTTTTGCCTCGGCGATTTTTCCCTCGGAACGCAGAATTCGGGCGACTCGGAGCCATGCCACCGGAGTCGCGAACCCCCGAGGATCGCTCGCAGCGAGACTCCGGTAGGAGGCCAGAGCGTCCTCTGTTTTGCCCTGTTGTTCCAAGGTCGTTGCGACGCTCAGCCTCGCAGCTGAGATCAGAGGGTGATTTGGAGATCTGGAAATGAACTCCCGAAGGGTTTTTTGCGCTTCATCGTACTTCTTTTCCGAGCGTTGCTTTTCGGCCAGCAACAAAGCGGCGTTGCCCGCAAGAGGCATGCTGGGGTAGGTCGAAACAAAGGAGGCGAGTTGCTCGGGCGTTTTTGCGGTGGCGAAGGCCTCGGCTGCGGCGGCGGTTTTTCGAGCGGTCTGCCATTCCAAGACGCCGTAAGCGGTAAGCCCGACGACAACGATGCCAGCGACGGTCTGGATGCTGGCCTTGTGACGCAACCAGAAATCAAACAGGTCGAAAGGCTGTTCTTCGGCGGTGATTTTGGGCGTGGGAGATTCGGGGGCTTGAGACATGAGGTGGCAAAGTTTCAAAGGGTGAAAAAGACGGCAAGCTTCAAGAGCGGAACTCAACGATCTGCTGAGTTTGGAGGGTTTTAACAATCCGGTTGGAGTCCAGAACGCCGCGCCACTGGGTTCCCGGGTACAGAACGGAATTTCGGCCAATGACAGATCCCGGATTCACCACCGAGTTGCAGCCGATTTCAGCTCGGTCGCCAATGACCGCCCCGAACTTTCTGAGGCCGGTGGGAATGAAGCCCCCCGATCCGTTCGGTACGACGATTTCGGCATGGTCGAGCCGAACATTCGACAGAATGACTCCTGCTCCCAAGTGCGCTCGAAATCCTAGGATGGAGTCTCCGACATAATTGAAATGGGGAACCTGAACCTCATCCAGCAGGATGGAATTTTTGAATTCGCACGAATTCCCGAGGACGCAACCCGAACCCACGATCACATTTTCGCGGATGTAACATCCGTTGCGGATTTCACATCCCTCTCCGATCCACGCCGGGCCTTTAATCATCGCGCCATGTTCGATGACGGTCCCGCGCCCCACAAAGACGGCGCCGCTGACGAAGGGCTTGCCTATGAGTCTTCCATGGATGCCAGGCTTCAGGCGGAACTGGAGATAGCTCGGAATTTGTGAGAGAGCATCCCAGACTTGCGGTGCATTTTCAAAAAGCATCCGGTGGTCCGTGTGTTGCAGATCAAGGAATGCCTCCGGTGAGAACGATTTTGACATGATTTTGCGGTCGAATGCGTTACGCGCTCAAGGGAGACAGTTGTGGGCCCTGCTTGGTGTCCTTTAAATTCCATCCCAAACCGGCGATGATGTCTCGAATTTCATCGGAGCGAGCCCAGTTCTTCGCCTGCCGGGCTTGCTGACGCTCTTCGACAAGACGAAGGACCTCCTCTGGAGCACGTGCAGTTTCCGGTTCCAAAGCGAGCACGGTGCTTAGGCTCTGGAAATCCTGAAGCGTCTGCGTGGCTTGTTCCGGTGGGAAGGTCCCGAGGTCCATGGACCGGTTCGAGTCACGGATCCAGTCAAACAAGACACCCATGGCTTGGGAGATGTTGAGGTCGTCGTCCAAAGCCTGGAAAAAAAGCGCCACGGAAGGACTGGGGACGGCTGCTGTCGAGGGGGGGGTATTGGCTGCGAGGATTTTGAGCCGTTGCAACCACGCGTCGATGCGCGCGAGCGCAGAGCGGGCTGAGTCGAGTCCGGCGAGGGTGAAGTTGAGGGGGAGGCGGTAATGCACCGTCAGCAAAGCGTACCGGATCTCGCGTCCGCTGTACCCTCGCGCCAGAAGGTCGCGAAGCGTGTAGAAGTTACCAAGTGACTTGCTCATCTTCTGGCCGTCGACCATCAGGTGGGCACAGTGGAGCCAATGCCGGACAAACTGTTTCCCCGTGACGCATTCGGATTGAGCAATTTCCGCTTCGTGGTGCGGGAAGATGTTGTCTACTCCCCCGCAGTGAATGTCCACCTGGGGTCCAAGAATCGCGGTGGCCATGGCGCTGCACTCAATGTGCCACCCAGGGCGTCCACGTCCCCAAGGACTCTCCCACCAGACGTCCCCATCGGCTTCGCTCCAAGCCTTCCAAAGCGCAAAGTCTCCGACGGATTCTTTTTCGTACTCGTCGTTCTGAATACGGCCGGAGGGGCGTAATTCATCGAGGTTGAGGTGGGCAAGTTTGCCGTAGTTAGCGAATCGAGCGATGCGGAAGTACACGGAGCCGTCTTCGGCCAGGTAGGCGATGTCCGCCGATTCCAATTCCCGGATCATCTGGATCATCCGCTCGATGTAACGAGGCTCCGTGGCTGCCGGGAAATGCTCCGCTTTGCGAATGCGCAGGGTGTGGAGATCTTCGAAAAAAGCTTCTTTGAAGCGCGCTGTGAATTCCGCAAGACGCACTCCCATCTGGCGGCAGCCGCGGATGGTTTTGTCGTCTACGTCGGTGAGGTTCATCACGCGTTCGACCCGGAAACCACGAGCTTCCAAGTGGCGCTGGAGGAGATCCTCGAAAACGTAGGCCCGGAAATTTCCGATGTGCGCGTAATTGTAAACCGTTGGGCCGCAGGTGTACATTTTCACCCTCTTCCCCTCGGGGTCGAGCGGTTGCAGAGCTTCGACGCTGCGCGAAATGGTGTTGAACAAATGAACGGACATGAGCGGGAAGCGCGACTCTAGCCTAGTGCCCGGCGCTTGGCACGTCCGGCATCAGGACGCTTGCAACTGCAAACGCCGCAATACCCTCCTGGCGACCGAGGAAGCCCAAGCGTTCATTGGTCGTGGCCTTGATTCCGACCCGAGCCGGCGACAATCCCAGCACTGGGGCAAGCGTGTCTCGCATTCTTGCAATGTGGGGCCCGATTTTGGGCGCCTCGGCAACCAAAGAAGAGTCGATGTTCACAAGGCGCCCGCCGGCCCTCTTGAGCACATCCACCACCCTGCGGAGCAATTCCACGGAGCTGATCCCTCGAAAAGCGGCATCCGTGTTCGGGAAGTGATGACCAATATCCTGCTCCCCAATGGCGCCCAGAATGGCGTCCGCGATCGCGTGGATTAGCACGTCTGCGTCGGAATGGCCGTCGAGACCAAACGGGTGATCAATCTCCACGCCGCCGAGGAAGAGCGGGCGGCCCGAAACAAACCGGTGGACGTCGTATCCGACCCCGGTCAGCGGGAGGAGGGGTAAAGAATCGGAGGGATTCATTCGACGGCGAGTTGAACCCTTCCATTCCACGCCTGGATCGACAATTTGTCGGGATCTTCGGCGCGCGGTATGGATTGAAAAGTGCCGCCTGCTGCTTCTACTAGCAATTGACCCGCAGCGACGTCCCACAGGCTGACGGATTGTTCGATGTAGGCGTCCAGACGACCGCATGCGACATAGGCCAGATCCAGAGCGGCACTTCCCATCAACCGGCATTTCCTGACCCGCCGCACGTACTTCTCCAAGAGGGCTGTTGCTGAGATGATCGTGGAGGGCGACTTGGACATCCCCACCGACACGATGCAATCGGCGAGGGTGTCCCTTGAGCTGACCCTGATGGGGGCTCCATTGAGTTTCGGGGTTCCGCCGCGTTCCACTTCCCAGAGCTCGTCGCGCATGGGGTCATAAATCACCCCGAGCTGGATCTCCCCGGCCCGCCGGAGTGCGATGGAAATCGAGAAATGGGGGATGCCGTAAAAGAAATTCACGGTGCCGTCGATCGGGTCCACGATCCACTGGGAGTCGCTGTCCTGGTTTCCCGCAATTCCCTCTTCGCCGTAGAGGGCGTGCTCGGGATAAGCCTCGAGCAGCATGCGGGTGATGAGTTCCTGCGACTTCACGTCCAGATCCAGCTTGATGTCGTGAGAGTACATCGAGTTCACGTCCAGCGGTTTGCCGAAAGCGTTGCGGATGAGGTCGCCAGCAGCTTTTGCGGCGGAGATGGCAGTGGAGAGAGGCGTTTTCATAAGACATGGGTTCGACCACGCGGGGCGTGATCGGGGTAAAAGTCAGCTGTTCAGGAAAGTTTTAGCGGTGGCAACAATATCGACGGGGTCAGCGAGGCGTCCAATTCCCGCGTATCCGCAAGCTAACTGGCCGCTGGCCGGTCCGATAAAGCGCACTCCGCGCTGTTGGAGTGTTTGCACGTTGGTTTGGGTCGCGGGATGTTCCCACATGTGGCCATTCATTGCGGGGGCAACCAAGATGGGTGCTTGAGTGGCCAGAGCAATTTCCGCCAGCGGATGTCCCGCAAGTCCAAGGGCCAGCTCCGCGATAAGGTTTGCGGTAGCGGGGGCGATGAGAAGAAGGGTCGCCCGGTCTGCCAGATCGATGTGCACCGGCTTCCAGTCCGCCTCGATGTCGGAGGTGGAGCGGATCACTTCATTGCGCGAGAGGGTCTGGAGCGTCAGGGGGGTAACGAAGCGTTCGGCCGCAGCGGTCATGACCACGCGCACCTCCGCTCCGATTTTCACAAGCTGGCTCGCGATGTCTGCTGCCTTGTAAGCGGCGATGGATCCGCTGACACCGAGCACCACCACGGGAGATTTCACTCGGGCACCCCCATCGTTCGGAGCCGCTCGATCCGAAGCCGTTCCGCTTCCATGATGGACCGGAACTGGCGCATGTCTGCCTCCGGAGTCCCACTCACGATGAGGTAATCATATTCCTCCCAACACGCCATTTCCGAAGTGGCGTTGCGGAGTCTTAGAGCCACTTGCTCGTCCGTTTCGGTACCGCGCGAGCGGAGCCTTCGGGTGAGAATTTCCATGCTCGGCGGAGAAAGGAACACTTCAACGAGCGCGGCGGTGATCACGGGATCGGCGCAGGACCGGATGGAGCGGGCTCCTTGCACATCGACATCGACCAGTACGTCGATGCCCCGGCTGAGAAGTTCGGCGATGCTGTTCTTTCGGGTGCCGTAGTAATTGCCATGAACCTCGGCGTGTTCGAGCAAGTTTCCGGCGGCGATCTCCGCCTCGAATTCTTCCCGGGAGAGAAAGTGGTAGTCGACACCATGGGTTTCGCCCGAGCGCGGGGAGCGAGTCGTGCAGGAAACCGAGTACTGAAAGTCTGCAAACGGGCGCAGTTGCTGGAGGAGCGTGCTTTTGCCAGCTCCGGAGGGTGCGGAGAGCACAAAAAGAATTCCGTGGCGACGGAGCTGAAAGGGAAGGGCAAACGAGTTCACGGTGGCCTATTCGATGTTGTGAATCTGTTCGCGGATTTTCTCCAGTTCAGCTTTGGACTGAACGACCCACTGCGAGATCTGGGCGTCACAAGATTTCGTGCTGAGGGTGTTTAACTCCCGGGCGATTTCCTGCGTGAGAAATTCCAGGGTGCGGCCGACGGGTTCGTTGCTTTGAAGCAGGGATTCAAATTGGAGCGTGTGGCTTTCGAGTCGGGTCAGTTCCTCGCTGATGTCGGAGCGGTCGGCGAAGAGGACGACTTCGCGTGCAATTCTCTCCTCATCCACGGGGACGCTGAGGCCGGCTGTCTGAATTCTTTCCAGGAGTTGCTTGCGATAATGAACCGGAAGTTCAGGAGATCTCTGGCGGATATTTTGAACGTGTTCTCTCAGTTGAGAGAGCCGTGATTGGAGATCGCTCGCGAGGTGGGCCCCCTCGTTTCGCCTCATCTGGAGCAGGCCGTGGAGGGCCTTCTGAAGCGCATTCTCCACGGCGGGCCAGGATGCCTCCGGTTCAAGCTCCTGGGTCGTGGAAAGGAGTACCCCCGGCGCCCGGAGCACCGCATCAAGGGTGACTTCGCCAGCCAGATTGAGGCGCGCCTTGAGATCGTGCATCGCGGCCGCGTAAGCCGAGGCGAGGCTCTGGTTAATCGCGGAAGCGCTGATTTGGCCCGGCGGCGTCTCAACTGACACCGAGACGTTCAGCCGGCCTCGAGTGATCGCGCTTTGCAGCAACTCACGCACCCGCCCCTCCAGCGATTGGAGCGTGCGGGGCAGCGCGATGGAGATGTCGCTCTGCTTTCGGTTCACGGACTGAAGCTCGACCGTAAAACGAGTCCCCTCTCGGAGAGCTTCGCCGCGACCATAACCGGTCATGCTTTGGATGGGCATGGGGAAGAGGAAATTGCCGTTTAGTGCAGCAGCATCTCAGCCGCTTGAGCCACGTCCTTGTCTCCTCTTCCGGAGAGATTCACCACGATGATTTCCGAAGGGGCCATGGCGGGAGCGACCTTCAGGACGTGGGCAATGGCATGGGAACTCTCGAGGGCTGGAATAATTCCCTCGGTTTGGGAGAGCCGTACGAAGGCGTCCAAGGCTTCCTGGTCCGTGGCGTAGTCGTAGCGGATGCGGCCCTGATCTCTGAGATAGGCGTGCTCCGGTCCGATCGCCGCGTAGTCCAGTCCCGCAGACACGGAGTGGGTGAGCTGGATCTGGCCATCTTCGTCGGTGAGGAGGTAGGTTTTGGTTCCCTGAAGAACCCCCAACTGTCCGCCTTCAAATCGCGCGGCATGGTCGCCTTTACGAATGCCTCGCCCGCCTGCTTCCACCCCGACCATGGCGACGGTTTCCTCGTTGAGAAAGGGCCAGAACAGCCCGATGGCGTTGCTGCCGCCTCCCACGCAGGCCACGAGGAGATCGGGCAAACGATTTGTCCTCTCTTGAATCTGGTGTCGGGCTTCCTCTCCGATGACGCGATGAAAGTCCCTGACGATCATCGGGTAAGGGTGTGATCCGAGGGCGGAGCCGAGGATGTAGTGGGTGCTGCGCACGTTGGTGACCCAGTCGCGCATGGCTTCGTTAATCGCCTCCTTGAGCGTGGCCTGCCCTGCGGTGACACCGACGACCTTTGCTCCCAAAAAACGCATCCGTGCGACGTTGAGCGCCTGCCGCTCCATATCGACGGCCCCCATATAAATCACACACTCCAAGCCGGCCCGTGCGCACACCGTGGCTGTAGCGACCCCATGCTGGCCGGCCCCGGTTTCCGCAATGATCCGCTTTTTTCCCATGCGCTGGGCCAGCAGAATTTGGCCCAACGCATTGTTGATCTTGTGGGCGCCTGTGTGGAGAAGGTCCTCCCGCTTGAGAAAAATTTGGGCGCCACCCAGTTGTTTGGTGAGGCGCTCCGCGAAATACAGAGGGGTCGGTCGACCCGCGAAATCCTTCAGCGTGGCTGAAAGTTGATCCTGGAAGGTGCGATCCTCTCTCGCCTTGGCGTACTCTTCGGCCAGCGTGTTGAGAGCGTCCATCAGTGTCTCGGGAACGAACATTCCACCGTAGGGGCCGAAGTGGCCGTGTTTGTCCGGGAGAGATTGAAGGTCGATCATGGGAAGGAGGGTAGGAATTTGAAGGGGCGAATGCCAATGCAAAGGCGGCTGCGAATCTTCCGAGCGTGTTTGCCGAGCGCTGCCCCCGGCAATTCCTTTTCTCCCAAGTAAGCCTCCTCTAGGCTCCAAGCCCTTATGGATTTTCAGGAGAGACTCGACGGGGACATCAAGGCGGCGATGAAAGCGCGGGAGGCAGATCGTCTCGGCGTTCTGCGGATGCTCAAGAGCGCCCTCAAAAACGTTGCCATCGAACTCGGGGGGGCTGATGCCCGCTTGGACGATGCGAGCGCAATGGCAGTGGTGCGGAAGGAGGTCAAAAAGCGACAGGACGCAATTGAGGGATTTGAGAAAGGCGGGAGGCAGGAGCTCGCCGAACGGGAGCGCTCGGAAATCAGCGTGCTCAATGCCTACCTGCCGCAGCCACTTTCCGCTGCTGAACTCGAGTCCTTGGTGGACGGGTGCATCACCGAAATTGGGGCTCAATCAAAGGCGCAGATGGGGCAAGTCATGAAGCTTGCGGTGGAGAAGGCCGGGGGGCGGGCGGACGGCCGGGCTCTCAGTGCGGTGATTGCCAAGAAGCTGAATTAACGGGGCGGTCCAGGAGATTCGGACGGAGGCAAACCAGATGCGCGCGATCATTGTGGCAGGAGGTAGTTCGACCCGCATGGGGTTCAATAAGCTGCTGGCACCCCTGGGCGGGGAAACCGTCCTGTGGCACTCGGTGCGGGCATTCGCGGGCTGTCCCGAGGTTTCGGAGTTGGTGCTGGTGGCGCGTTCGGAGAACCGAGCGGAGTTGGAGGCGGAAGCGGCGAGAGCGGCGGGATCTTTGCCTCTCAGTGTAGTTTCCGGAGGCGGGGAAAGGCACCTGTCCGTTTGGGCAGGCCTCCGGGCGGAGACAGACTCGGACTGGGAGTGGGTCGCTATCCACGACGCCGCTCGTCCATTGGTGACGGTAGAGGCGATTCGGGGGTGTTTTGACGCTGCACGCATGGATGGCGCTGCCTGCTGTGCTTCGCCGATTCCCGACACGGTCAAGCGAGCGACAGCGGATGGCGTGGTGTCCGAAAGCGTCGATCGGGCAGGGCTCTGGGCGATGCAGACGCCCCAGATTTTTTCACGCAAACTCATACTTCGGGCGTATTCGGAAGTGTTGGAAAGGAACGAGACGGTTTCCGATGAGGTGTCTGCAGTTCAGAGGGCGGGCGGGGCGGTTCGGCTTTATGGGAATGCGGATTGGAATTTCAAAATCACCTTTCCGGGAGATGTGGAGCGGGCGGAACAGGTTTTGCGTTTCCGACGGGCGCTTCGGGCTGGGAGGGAACTGTGAGCGAGGGGTATCCTTACGAATGCTCCACTCTTCCCAATGGGGTGCGGCTTGCCACGGTGCAGATGCAGGAGCGCAGGGGAGTGTGTGTGGGACTCTGGGCGCTTGTGGGAGGACGGCACGAGGCGGAGGGAGAATGCGGCCTGGCGCACTTTTTGGAGCATTTGGTTTTTAAGGGGACTTCCCGCCGGAGCGCTCGTGAGTTGACGGTCTCCGTGGAGGCCGTTGGGGGCTACCTGAATGCCTTCACTACAGAGGATCACACGTGTTTTTACGCCAAGGCAGGGGCCTCCCACTTCGAGCGGATTTGCGATGTCCTGCTTGAAATGTACACCGATTCTCAGTTCCCGGCAGCCGAGGTCGAAAGGGAGCGTGAAATTATTCGAGAGGAGATTCTCTCCATCCGGGATGCGCCCGCGCAGTGGGTTGAAGACTTGCTCTCGGAGACCCTGTGGCCTCGTCACCCGCTGGGCCGCCCTCTGGCGGGAACGGCCGAGAGCTTGAAGCGCCTGACAGTGGCGGATCTGCGTTCCTTTCGAGATCGGTTCTACACCGGCAGGAATACTGTTTTCACTGTGGCTGGTCCGATGAGCCACGGGGACGTCCTCCGTCTGATGTCGGAGAGGCTGAGTCGGATTCCTCCGGGTGTTGAGGCGCGGGCGATGCCTGTTCCGCGGAAGAGTCGACGGCGCGTGCGCGTGGAGAGGGACGAGACGGAGCAGGCGCATCTGGCGATGGGCTTTCACGCGGTCGGCCGGACGCACCCGAGGCGGATGGCGCTTCGCCTTCTATCCGTGATTCTCGGAGAGAACATGAGTTCGCGGCTTTTCCAGATTCTCCGAGAGCGGCGGGGAGACTGCTACTCGGTGCAAAGCTCCACTGTTTTGATGGAGGGGGCTGGGATGCTTTCGATTTATGCGGATTTGGATCCAGACAAACTGCCCGGGGCTCTCCGTGCGTTGTCCCGCGAGTTAAGGCGTCTTTGCGAGAAGCGGGTTCCCAAGGGGGAGCTGCGAAGAGCCCAAGACTTCGCGATTGGCCAGACCCAGGTCGCGCTGGATAGCGCAACGCAGCAGATTTCATGGATGGCGGAGTCGCTGATGGCTCACGGAAGGGTTGTTTGCCCGGAGGAGGTGGAGCAGCAGATTCTGCAGGTCACGAGTGCGGAGGTTCAGTCGATGGCGCAATTCTGCCTGAGAGCCGAAAAGCTCGGCCTCGCTCTCATCACTCCCGGTTGCAGCCCGCAGGACGTCTTGGGATGGCTGGACTCCTGAAGGTTTGGCGTTTTGCAGGTTCTACGGTCAAAGGGGGGGTGCGTGTGTGCTTTGCTTTCCCGCAACCTTTCTGTAAGGTCCCCGCCGCTATGAAGGCCGCTTGGATTCAATTAGTTGTGGGGGTTTCTTTGTTTTGTGGTTCCTGCAAAAAAGACCCCGGAGTCCGAGTGTCGGAAGAGATTGTGGTTGGGGAATTTGCATCGCTGACTGGGGCGACTGCGAGCTTTGGTCAGGCTTCCCACAATGGAACGCTGATGGCGGTGGAGGAGGTCAATGCGGCAGGTGGAGTCCTTGGTAAGAAACTTCGGTTGGTCACCGAGGATGACCAAAGCAAGGCAGGGGAAGCCGCGACTGTGGTTCGTAAAATGATCTCACGAGACAAAATTGTCGCCCTGTTGGGAGAGGTGGCATCTTCCCGTTCTTTGGAGGCTGCGCCCATTTGTCAGGCGGCGAAAATTCCGATGATTTCTCCAGCTTCCACCAACCCGAAAGTGACCGCTGTCGGGGATTACATTTTTAGAGTCTGTTTTATCGATCCTTTTCAGGGGACGGTTTTGTCGAAGTACGCTCTCTCTAAAGGTTGGAAACGCGTGGCGGTGTTGACTGATGCGAAGCAGGATTACAGCGTGGGCTTGTCGCAGTTTTTTAAATCCCACTTTACTGCCAATGGAGGGCAGTTGGTGTCCGAGCAGAGCTACGCTTCCGGCGATAAGGATTTTAAAGCGCAGCTTACCGCTTTGAAGGGCGCAAACCCGGATGCCATTCTTGCTTCTGGATACTACACAGAAGCGGGGTTGATTGCGAGGCAGGCCCGCGAGTTGGAAATCAACGCGCCTCTTCTCGGCGGGGATGGCTGGGATTCCCCGTCCTTGGTGGAAGTGGCCGGTAAATCTATCGAGGGATGTGTTTTCTCCAATCACTTCTCAGTCGAGGATCCGTCTCCCACCATCCAAGCGTTTCTAAAAAAGTACCGCACCCGATTTAAGGGCGAACCGGATGCGATGTCGGCTCTGGGCTATGACTCAGTGATGCTGCTGGTGGACGCGATGCGGCGTGCGGAGGGGGCTGTTGGAGAAAGGTTGCGGGACGCCATTGCAAACACCCGGGACTTTCCCGGAGTAACCGGAGCAATTTCGTTGAACGCGGAGAGGAATGCAACGAAAGCGGCGGTGATTTTGAAGGTAGACAACGGAGCCTTCCGTTACGTGGAGACTGTCCAGCCTTAGTTCTTGGCAATCATTTGGGAGACGTTGCTTTGGGGGAACTGATCCAGCAGTTGGTCAATGGACTGTCATTGGGAGCTGTTTATGCCCTGATTGCACTGGGATACACCATGGTGTACGGAGTTCTCAGGTTTATTAATTTTGCCCATGGAGATGTATTTATGTTCGGGGCATTTATGGGGGTGTGCCTTTATCAATGGTTAAAACCCATCTTTCCGGAACAATGCGGCTTCTTGCTTGGAATAGTCGTGTTGCTTGGCGCGATGGTTCTGGCGGCCCTCCTCGGGATCTTACTGGAACGGTTGGCTTACAAGCCGCTGCGCGCCCGCCCGAGAATTACCGTGCTGATTACTGCCATAGGCGTGTCTTTATTTCTGGAATACTCGTGTCAGTTGATTTTTGGAGCGGCTCCGAAGGGATTTCCATCGCTGATCGAATCCCGGAGTGGTGCCTTCTGGGGCGTGCGCGTGAGCAATATTCAGCTGATGGTCGTGGTTGTGACGGCTTGCCTGCTGCTGGCCTTGAGGGGCGTGGTTCTGCGCACGCGAATGGGGTTGGCCATGCGTGCGGTGTCGCTCAATCCCACGGCGGCGACACTCATGGGAGTGAACTTGGATCGGGTGATCTCGTTTACCTTTGGTCTAGGTTCTGCGTTAGCGGCTGCGGGTGGCATCTTTTACGCATCCTTGTACCAGGCGATCGACCCTTTCATGGGGGTGCTCCCGGGAATGAAAGCCTTCGTGGCGGCAGTGCTGGGCGGCATCGGGGTCCTGCCGGGCGCGGCCCTGGGAGGGATTTTGCTGGGATTGATTGAGACGCTTGTCGTCGGCTATTCGAAAAATTTAGGAATTTCGCCTAGTTATCGGGATGCAGTTGCTTTCGTGATCCTGATTCTCATCCTTCTCTTCAAGCCCACAGGGCTTCTGGGGAAAAGTCAGAAGGAGAAGGTTTGATGTCGTCTCGTCTGCTACTGCTCATCGGGCTTGTCTTAGGCGGTGTGTTGTCTTTTGTTTTTACTGGGCACCCCGAGGCGTCTTGGACGGTGGCGCAAATTGACGATTATTTCTTAAATGTTCTAATCCTTGTGGGGATTAACGTGATTCTAGCGGTGAGCCTGAACATGGTGAACGGCTACACGGGGCAGTTTTCGCTGGGGCATGCGGGCTTCATGGCCGTGGGAGCTTACGCGTCCTCCGCCCTCAGTATTTGGGTGAAAGGTAGCTCCATCGAATGGCTCCATGTTGCGCAAACGAGCGGGCCTGTTTCTTTCCTCGGGACCCTGCTGTTCGGTGGGGTCCTTGCTGGAGTCGCGGGTATCTTAGTCGGTACACCTTCTTTGCGCTTAAAGGGCGACTATCTGGCAATTGTGACTCTCGGCTTTGGCGAAATTATCAGGGTGGTGATTCAAAATGCGGAGTTTCTCGGGGGTGCCCGCGGATTGACGGGTATTCCGACGCATACGACGCTGGGGTGGACCATTGGATTCTCGCTCGTTTCAATCTATGTGGTCCGCAGCCTGGTGAAATCCAATTACGGCCTCGGATTCATGGCCGTTCGCGACGACGAAATTGCAGCCGAGGCGATGGGAGTGAATGCGACTCGTTACAAAGTGACCGCATTTGTCTTGGGCGCCTTCTTTGCTGGGATAGCCGGCGGCTTGTATGCTCACTTTATCGGTTATATCTCTCCAGAGGGTTTTAACTTCCTGAAGTCGGTTGATGTTGTGGTGATGGTAATCTTGGGGGGAATGGGATCAACGTTCGGCGTTACCTTCTCCGCAGTGCTCCTGACGGTGCTGAACGAGGTGCTGAGGGAGACTGAACAATTTCGGATGATCGTGTTTTCGTTGATGTTGATTGTCCTCATGATCTGGCGCCCTCAGGGGCTGATTGGGGGGGCCTTCCGAAGGTTTTCTGGCGGCAAGCGGACTTTATGAGTGAGTGCCTGCTGGAGTTGACGGGGGTGACGATGCGCTTTGGCGGCTTGGTTGCCGTCCAAGAAGTGGATTTCCGGGTTTCGGAGGGCGAGTTGGTGGGGCTGATCGGGCCGAATGGGGCCGGAAAGACCACCTTGTTCAACCTGATCAGCGGCGTCTACACCCCCACCGCTGGCTCGGTTTTGTTTGGAGGGAGGAATTTGGAGGGGCAAAAAACCTCCGCACTGGCCGGCCTTGGAATCGCCCGTACTTTTCAAAACATCCGTCTTTTTCGGTCTTTGACGGTGTTAGAAAATGTGTGCGTCGCCTGCAACTTGCACCAGAGGGGCGGGGTTTTGGATGCGCTCTGGCGGGGGCGTCGGTTCCGGAAAGAGGAGGAGAGTTACAGACAGAAGGCATTGGAGTTGCTTGAGATGTTCGGGCTAGGGGCGGAGGCGGACTTGCCTTGCGAGAGCCTCTCTTACGGCGATCAGCGACGGCTCGAGATCGTGCGTGCGGTTGCAACCGAGCCTCGTTTACTGCTCCTAGACGAACCGGCTGCGGGCATGAATGCGACCGAGAAGCTGGAACTGATGAGGTTGATTCGCTTCATGCAGGAGCGCTTCAAACTTGCCGTTCTGCTTGTGGAGCACGATATGAAAGTGGTCATGGGCATCTGCCAAAGGGTCGCCGTTCTCGAGTACGGGCGGAAGATTGCCGAGGGCACTCCGGATCAGATTCAGGCGAACCCGCAGGTTATCGCCGCTTACCTAGGGGAGGAAATTGAGCGCGATGCTTGAGGTGACCGACGCGGTGGTTGGGTACGGGGCCATTACAGCCCTTCATGGAGTCACTTTGTCGGTGGATGCCGGCTCCATGGTGGCTCTGGTGGGTGCCAATGGCGCGGGAAAATCGACGACGTTGAGGGCTGTGTCGGGGCTCGTCCGCTTGCGCTCAGGAAGCATTCGCTTCTGCGGGGAGGAAATCTCGCGTCTTCCTCCCCACGAAATTGTGCGGCGGGGGTTAGTTCATGTGCCGGAGGGGCGCATGATTTTTTCCAATTTGACCGTTCTCGAAAATCTGCGGATGGGCGCTTACCTGCGGCGGGGGAATCGGGAGATTTCGGAAGATTTGGGTTTAGTGCTTAGTCTGTTTCCGAGATTAGCCGAGCGCGAAAAGCAGGTTGCAGGGACACTGTCGGGTGGGGAGCAGCAGATGTTGGCGATCGGAAGGGCGATGATGACGCGCCCGAAATTGCTGATGTTGGATGAGCCCTCGCTTGGAATTGCGCCGCTGCTGGTGAAGTCGATTTTTGAAACCATCGTGCGGGTGAATCAAGAGACGGGGCTCACCCTGCTGCTTGTAGAGCAGAATGCCCACCTTGCACTCTCCGTATCGTCTTTCGGATACGTCCTCGAGACGGGGCGTTTGCTGCTCAAAAATACAGCTGCGGCCCTCAGGGCTGATCCGCAGGTCCAGGCAGCCTACCTGGGAGGATGACCCAGTTTGCTCGCGCCGGGATTTCAACATTTGCAAAATTTCCAGAGGGGTTATCTTCCCCAACCACTTTTTTATGAACGCTTCCGTTGAATCTCTCCCGAACTGCTTGGCGACACTCCGCGTGGAGGTCGGTCCCGAACTCGTTTCCCAAACCCGCGAGGAGCTTGTGAAGCAGTTCTCAAAGGACGTGAAATTGCCCGGGTTCCGGCAAGGAAAGGTCCCTCGAGCCATGGTGGAGAAACGCTTCGGGAAGGAAATCTCCGAGGAACTTGAATCTCGGATGGTTAGCAAGACTTTGGATGATGCCATCCGTCAGAAGGGGCTCAAAGTGATTGAGGTGAGCAATGTCGAGGACGTGAAGTTAGGCTTGGGGGAAGGCCTGTCCTTTACCGCGACGCTGGTCACCGTTCCGGAGTTTGAGTTGCCTTCCTACCAGGGGATTGCGGTGACCTTACCTGCGGACTCCGTTAGCGAGGCGGATGTTGACCGTGCCCTTGAGGGGATGCGGGAACGACTCGCCGAGTTCGTGGATATGAAAGAGGATCGCGGGGCGCTGATGGAGGACTTTGTGGTGGTCGATTACCAGGGGACTATTGGCGGAAAGGCGGTCCATGAAGCCTTTCCCAAAGTCGGCAGTATTTTGTCCTCGAACGAGGGCTTTTGGATCCGGATGACGGAGGAATCTTTCTTCCCGGGCTTCTGTGCGCCGCTCGTGGGGGCTCGGCCCGGAGAGACGCGCTCCTTTCAGATTGAGGTGCCGGCTGATTTTCCGGTCGAGGGGTTCGCGGGACAAAAGATCGACTACTCGGTAACCTTGAAGGAGATCAAGACAAGGGTGTTGCCGGAGCTCAATGACGAGTTTGCGAGCGGCTTTGTGAAAGGCAAAACGCTTTCCGAGATTCGCGAAATGGTGCGAGGGGAGTTGGAGTCCTCGAAAAAACGGGAGGTCGAGGGACTGAAGCGCGACAAAGTGATGGACTACCTCCTATCCCAGGTGGAATGCGAACTGCCAGAAAACATGGCTCGCGCCGAGTCCAACCGCGTCTTGTCCGAAGTGATCCGTGAGAATCAATCGCGCGGTGTGACTCAGGAAATGCTCAAAGAGAACGAAAAGGAGTTGGTGGCGACGGCGTCGCAAACGGCGCGCAATCGGTTGAAATCCTCGTTTATCCTGAGCCGGATTGCGGAGCGGGAGGAAATCAGGGTGACTCGGGAGGAGTTGCTTGGAAGGATCGCTGCGATCGCAAAAGAGTCGAACATGTCTCTCGATAAGGCGTTGAAGGAAGTCTCCAAGCGGCGTCTGCTCCCCCAGATCCAGTCCGAAATCCTGACGGCCAAGGCCCTTGATTTCGTGGCCTCTGCGGCTAATGTGACGGTGGAAGCTGCTGGCTAGGCTGTTGCCTATTCGCTGGGCTGCCTTTGGGGGGGCCTTGCGGAGGGCCCTCGCGGCCCTCGCCACTAGCTAAGCGAATTTTTTGGGTAAAAGGGCAAACATCATCATGAATTCTTTTTCTGACCGTCCAACGAGCTCACCTCAATCGAACTATTACGTGCCGGTGGTCGTGGAGCAAACCGGGAGAGGGGAGAGGTCCTATGACATCTACTCTCGGTTGTTGAAGGACCGGATTATTTTCCTGGGAACCGCGGTGGATGACACAGTCGCAAATTCGATTATCGCCCAGTTGCTATTTTTGCAGATGGAAGACCCTAAAAAGGACATCCATCTGTACATCAATTCGCCGGGTGGTTCGGTCACCGCCGGCTTGGCGATTTACGACACGATGCAGTTCATGACCTGCGACGTGAACACCTACTGTATCGGAATGGCGGCGAGCATGGGGGCCGTGCTTTTGGCTGCCGGGACCAAGGGGAAGCGTTTCGCATTGCCGAACTCTGACATCATGATCCACCAGGTCTCGGGTGGCGCACAGGGGACTGCGAGCGACGTTGAGCGGACCGTGGAGTTCATGTTTAAGCTCAAAAAACGCCTTATTAGTTTGCTCGCGCACCATACCGGCAAGTCCGATGAGCAGGTGAAAATTGACTCTGATCGCGACTATTACATGACTGCAGAAGAGGCAAAGGAGTATGGTTTGGTGGACGAAGTGGTGAAGAGTCGCAAGGAGATCCCCGGTGGTCCCGTCAAGTCGGATTCCGCCGCTGTGCGTGCGGAAAGTGCCCCGCCGAAACCGGAAGCCGCTCCCGAGTAGTTTTGACTAATGGAGGAGAGTCCGGTCGAATTGGTTTCGTTGGTTGTGTTTATTAGTCTTCCTTAAATCTCATGGCGCGCGCTTCTAATCTCACGATGTGTAGTTTTTGCGGTAAGAGTCACGCGGAGGTGCGCAAGCTTATTGCTGGTCCAGGCGTCTATATCTGCGATAGTTGCATCAACATCTGCAAAGGAATCCTGGACAAGGAGTTGAGTGAGGAAAAGCGGAAGCAGAGCACCGCTTTGCGCGTCCCTAAACCCGTGGAAATTCGACGGGCTTTGGATCAGCACGTGATCGGTCAGGACCGTGCCAAGAAGGTTCTTTCGGTGGCGGTGCACAATCACTACAAGCGCATCCTTCACAATACCGGCGGTGGTTCCGTCCCCTCGGTAACCCCGCAGGTAGACTCCTTGGCAGAAGTCGAAATCGAAAAGAGTAACATTCTTTTACTCGGCCCTACGGGCTCGGGGAAAACTCTTTTAGCGCGCACTCTGGCAAAAGTTTTGGATGTTCCCTTCTGTATCGCTGACGCGACTACGCTCACCGAGGCGGGATATGTGGGCGAGGACGTAGAGAACATCATTTTGCGTCTCCTTCAGGCGGCGGATTACGACGTCAAGCGGGCGGAGATCGGAATCGTGTATATCGATGAGATCGATAAAATCGGCCGCAAGACTGAGAATGTTTCCATTACCCGGGATGTCAGCGGGGAGGGGGTCCAGCAGGCGCTTTTGAAAATTTTGGAGGGTACGGTTTGTAACGTACCGCCGCAAGGTGGCCGGAAGCACCCGCACCAAGAGTACATTCAGGTGAGCACGGATAAGATCCTTTTTATCTGTGGCGGAGCATTCGTGGGGTTGGATAAAATCATCGAAAAGCGGCGTGGCAGAAATACCTTGGGTTTTGCTGCGGCTAGGGCGGTGGCATCGGCTGAGGGTGGGGAGGCTCAGTTGAGCGAAATGCTTCGGTTTTCTGAGCCTGAGGATTTGTTGAGTTTTGGAATGATCCCGGAGTTCATCGGTCGGTTGCCGGTGATTGCGGCACTGGATCCTTTGACGGAGGAGGAGTTGATGGCGATTCTTACGGATACAAAGAACGCTCTGGTGAAGCAGTATGCCAAACTGCTCTCTCTGGAAGGGGTGAACCTGAATATCACTAAGGATGCTCTTCGGGCTCTGGCGGAGCAGGCCGCCAAGAAGGGCACGGGTGCTCGAGCGCTTCGCTCGATGCTCGAGAGGATCATGTTAGACGTCATGTATGACATTCCCAGTCGCGAGGATGTGTCGGAGGTCACAGTGAATCGCGGAGTAGTCGAGGGGAAACGGGGGCCGACTATTCGACGAAAGCAGGACAAAGACGCAGCCTAACTGCGAGCAGCGTGCCGGCTTTGATGCTAGGGCTTGTCCTTGTGCTTTGGCCCTCCCGCTGAAGACTCGCTCGGGATAGCCAACGAGCTTTGGAATATCCGATGTTTAGCCGATTTCGAGGGGTTTGCGTCCTTGCTCTGGCTGGGGCGTTGACTTTTGGGACAGGCGATCTTGTGAGAGGGGTGACCTCTGCGGAGGTCGATTCGGAGGGGGCGGCCTACTCAAACCTTGGTGTTTTTGCCAAGGTGCTGGAGTTGGTTCGCCATGATTATGTTGATGAGGGCAAGGTAGCTTATCGCTCCTTAGTTCTGGCGGCGCTCAAGGGGATGCTCTCGAGTCTTGATCCTCATTCCCAATATCTGGACCCAAAGGAGTTTAAGTCTGTCCAGGATGACACTCAGGGGCGTTTCGATGGGGTTGGAATTGTGCTCACCCAGCGGGATGGGCGGATGGTGGTGGTTAGCGTTTTGGAGGGGGGGCCCGCATCGAGGGCGGGAGTCGTCCCAGGTGATCAAGTTCTCAAAATTGGTGATCGACTGGTCGAGAGGATGGGGGTGCCCGAGGCCGGTCAGTTGCTCCGCGGGGAAAACGGTCGTCCGATTCGGATCAGTTTCTACCGTCCTTTAAGTCAGGAGGTTCAGGAGTTGGAAATGGTGCGCGAGGAGATTCGTGTGCCGACCGTGAAAGACGTGAGACTTTTGCCAGGGGAATTGGCACCGGACGCACGAGTTGCTTACGTGCGACTTTCTCAATTTAACTTGCCTACATCCCAAGAGCTCACCAAGGCCTTGGATGAGTTGGATCGGCAGGGGATGGAGGCGCTGGTACTCGACCTGAGGTATAATCCGGGTGGGGTTCTTAACGTTGCGGTCGAGGTGGCCGCTCAGTTTCTGCCACCCAACTCCCTCGTGGTGTCCACTGAGGGGCGCGTGGCTTCCCAGAATCGCTCCTATCGGACCGCGGCGGACGCCAAAACGCGTCGGCATTTCCCGATGGCCATTCTCATTAACTCAGCGAGTGCCAGTGCCGCCGAGATTTTGGCTGGTGCACTGAAAGATCTGCGCAGAGCGATCCTCGTAGGAGAGACCACGTTCGGGAAGGGCTCCGTGCAAAGTGTGATTCCTTTATCTGACGGATCGGCCGTGCGTTTGACGACGGCCAAGTATTTTACGCCTGGAAAGCAAGTGATTCACGAGCGCGGCATCGAGCCGACGATTCGGGTGATGGCAACACCAGAGCAAGAGCGTCTTCTGGCCCTGCAGCGTCGCGAGGGTCCCTTGGAGGAGACCGAACGAAAACAGCTGGCGGAGTTCCGAGATGTCCAGTTGGAGCGGGCGGTGGACGTGATGCGATCTGTGGTTTTGTATTCTGGGAGGGGTGAGGCTGGGGGAGTTTCTCCCAGAAAAAAATGAGAGATCTCGAGAGGCCCTGTGCCTCCATTCGAAAGAGTGAAGCCTTGGTGTTGGCTTTGGAGACTTCCTGTGACGAGACCGCCGCAGCGATTATTTCCGGGACGCGATTACTTGCCAGTGAAGTCGCGTCTCAAATTCCGATCCACGCGAAGTATGGCGGAGTGGTCCCAGAAGTGGCGTCGCGGAATCATCTCCGGACGCTCAGGCCTGTATTAGATCGAGTGCTCAATCGGGCCGGGATCCGGTTGGAAGATCTAGATGCGGTGGCAGCGACGAGTGGTCCGGGGTTGGCGACCTCTTTGATGGTCGGGGTTTCTTTGGCGAAGGGTATTGCGGTTGGACTGCGGAAACCATTTTTAGCGGTGAACCATATCGAGGGGCATCTTCTTTCTCCTTTCGTTTTCGAGCAGGGTGGTCCTTGTTCGTCCGTAGGCTTGGTGGTGAGCGGAGGGCACACGCTTTTGGTCCACATCGAGGGATTTGGAAGATACCGACTGCTTGGAAAAACTTTGGATGACGCTGCCGGAGAGGCTTTTGACAAGGTCGGAAAACTCTTGGGGCTTGCCTATCCCGGTGGCCCGAATGTGAACCGAATGGCTAGGGACGGCGATCCCCGCCGCTTTGATTTTCCGCGGAGCATGTTGGGCTCTGGGGACCTCCATTTTTCGTTTAGCGGCCTGAAAACGGCGGTCCGTTACCTACTGCCTCAGTGTGATCCAATTCCGGTTTCGGACGTCTGTGCCTCGTTTCAGGAGGCGGTCGTGGATGTTTTGGTTAAAAAAACGATGAGCGCTGTGAGTCGCGCAGGCGTGGACACACTGGCGATCAGTGGAGGAGTGAGTTGCAATTCGCGATTGCGCGAGCGTTTTGCCGAGGAGTGTTCAAAGAGGGGCGTGAGACTTTGTCTGGCGGCCCCGGAGCTCTGCACGGACAACGCCGGGATGATTGCTTACGTGGGTGCACTAAGGCTTGCCAGCGGAGGTCCTTCGGAGTTGGGCGCGGAGATCGAGCCCAACTTCCGCCTTTTCAGTTAGCGGGCTCAGTATTCTCGAACGAGGAGCGAATCTGCGAGGGCGCGCAGAGTGGCTCCCTTTTTGCCAAGGGGTTTGAGTGCACTTTGCGCTTTTTGGGTGAGGTCCCGAGCGATCTTTCGGGACTTCTCGAGCCCGACAAGAGCCGGGTAGGTGGCCTTGGTGGCATCCACATCCTTGCCTGCAGTTTTACCGAGCTTTTCAGTGGTTTGAGTCACGTCGAGGATGTCGTCGATCACTTGAAACGCGAGGCCGAGGGCCTGACCGAATTCGGTGAGGGAGCTGAGTTTAGCGGGAGTTGCGTTTGCGCTCATCGCTCCGAGGCGTATCGCACCCGTGAGGAGCGCGGCCGTTTTTGCTTGGTGGATGAACTGAAGTGTTTGTTTAGAGATCAATTTTCCCTCGCTCTCCAAATCCATGACTTGGCCTGCAATCAGCCAGCGACTGCCCGATGCGCTGGCGAGCTCTCGGATCTGCGTGGAATTCCCGTACCGGGGCTTCGGAGGCGCTTTTGAGAGAATTTCAAAGGCGAGAGTGAGCAGGGCGTCCCCTGAAAGAACTGCCACGCCTTCCCCGAAAACCTTGTGATTGGTCGGTTGGCCCCTCCGCAGGTCGTCGTCATCCATGCACGGTAAGTCATCGTGGATGAGGGAGTAAGTGTGAATGCACTCCACGGCGCAAGCTGCCCAAATCGCTTCTTCAGCATGTCCTCCGCAAGCCTCGGCGGTGGCGAGACAAAGGATGGGCCTGAGTCTTTTTCCTCCCGCAAAGATGCTGTATCGCATCGCCCGATGGAGGGTGCTGGGCTTGGTTTTCTCCGATGGGATCAGTTGGTCGAGCGCCGAATCAACCTGTTGTGCTGCGGATTGGAGGTAAGCTTGGAGATCCATGGGTATTGGGCAAAAATGTTCGCGCATCCGCACTGTGGCAAAGCGCAAAGAGCGAGGCTCCACGCGCGCGTGAGAAAATGGGGCTTTTTTTCTTCAAGACTTGCCTCGGCCGTGAGGCAGGACGTACCGTCGCTACTCACATGAAAGCCGAAGTGGCGGAATGGCAGACGCGCTAGACTCAAAATCTGGTATCCGCGAGGGTGTGTGGGTTCGAGTCCCACCTTCGGCACTCCCTAAAGTCCACTGGGACCAAAATCTGTCGTTTCGCAGAGGGCGCGAGACTCTTGATAACGTGAGGGGCCTCCGAGTTGAGCAGTGAGCGAATGCTCTGAGTGTGCTTTTCTGGTTGCCCTTTTTGCGAGTGACGCAACTCTTTGCCACTAGGTTCCCCATGTGCTTTCCCCCGCCGTCCCAGACCTGAATGAGGTCGACGAATGGTCTCTTGAGAGGAACCTTTTTCTTATGAAAAACACCCCACCCCAGTTGTTGCGCTTGCACAGTGCTGACAACGTTCTGACGGTTATTGCGACGATGGAGCCAAAGGAGTTGCTTGAAATTGAGGGCATGCAAGTTCCGGTGCGGAACCGTTTGCCAATTGGCCACAAAGTTGCGGCTCGCGCGATCGGAGTGGGCGAAAAGATCATCAAGTACGGCGTGCCGATCGGTTCAGCCACGGCCGAGATTGCGCTGGGGGAGCATGTGCATACCCACAATTTGAAGAGCGACTACCTGCCGACTTTTGAGCGGGAAACGCAGAGCCGTTTTTTTGAGGAAAAGATATGAAAGGTTATCTTCGGAGTGACGGAAGAAAGGGGATTAGGAATGTGGTAGCGGTGGTTTATCTGGTGGAGTGTGCGCACCATGTAGCTCGCGAGATTGTGCTGCCTTTCCGTGAACAACAGGTGCATCTCATCGGGTTTTCGGGCTGTTATCCAAATGCTTATGCCTATCGCATGCTGCAGCGCCTGTGCACCCATCCGAATGTGGGGGCGACCCTGTTAGTGTCTTTGGGGTGCGAAGGTTTCAATCGATCAGCCCTTCTGGATGAGATTCGGGCCACTGGTCGTCCGGCCGATTTGTTAGTGATTCAGCAGGAGGGAGGTACGAGGCGGAGCATCGACCAGGGGCGCCGGTGGATTGAATCGGCGAAGGAGCAGATGGAGCGGACGCCAATCGTGGATTTTTTTGTGAGCGATCTCGTGGTTGGGACGGTTTGTGGTGGATCTGACGCGACCAGTGGAATTACTGCGAATCCTGCGGTGGGTCTTGCGTTTGATCGTTTTGTGGCGGAGGGGGCGGCCGCGATTTTTGAGGAGTCCGGTGAACTGATTGGTTGTGAGCAGGTAATGGCGGGGCGGGCAGCGCGGGCAGCGCTGGCGCCTGAATTACTTCGGTGTGTGGATAAGGCCGCACGCTATTACACGGCATTGGGGCACGGGAGTTTTGCACCGGGCAATGCGGAGGGGGGGCTGAGTACGCAGGAGGAGAAGTCCATGGGGGCTTACTGCAAAAGCGGAAACTCCCCGATTTCTGGGATTCTCAAACCGGGGGATGTCCCGCCCCAAGGCGGGCTTTATCTGCTGGATGTGGTTCCGGATGGGGAGGTTCGTTGGGGGTTTCCGAATATCAATGATGTTCAGGAAATCGGGGAACTTATCGCGTGCGGGTGTCACGTGACCTTGTTTACGACGGGGCGCGGTTCTGTCGTGGGGTCGGCGATTTCGCCGGTGATCAAAATTTGCGCAAATCCGGAGACGTACCGGAGGTTAAGCGAGGACATGGATGTGAATGCGGGGCGAATTTTGGAGGGGGGAGCGACGCTGGAGGAGGTGGGGGCGGAAATTTTTGAAAAGGTGGTGCGCGTGGCCTCGGGGGAGCCCTCGGCGAGTGAGGCTTTGGGGCATCAAGAATGTGCCGTAGTTTACAAGAGTTTCGAGCCGGTTGGTCCGGGGTGTTTGCCCGTTTAATTTATGTTTTCGCTTCAACAAAAAGTTGCCCTCGTGACGGGGGCTGGTTCTGGGATTGGTGCAGCTATTGCAGACACGTTTGCGCGGGCGGGAGCTTGGGTGTTGGTGGCGGATCGCGATTTTTCCGGGGGGTCCGCGACTGTGGAACGCATCCGGCAGAGTGGAGGAAAATCGGATTATTTTGAACTCGATGTGGCGAATGTGGATGCGTGCGAGGAGGTTGCCAGGAAGGTGATTTCCATGGCGGGTCGCCTTGATATTTTGGTGAACAACGCAGGTGTTGGGCACGTAGGGACGATGGTTGACACGACGGTGGCGGATTTGGATCGGCTCTATGACGTCAACGTGCGCGGGGTGTTTAATGTGACCAAAGCGTTTTTTCCGTCCATGCTGGAGCGTCGTTCCGGGGTGATCGTGAACATTGCTTCGATTGGGGGGCTGGTGGCGGTTCGGGACCGGCTAGCGTACACGGTGAGCAAGCACGCGGTGGTGGGGTTGACCCGGGCCATGGCTCTGGATCACGCAAAGGACGGGATTCGTGTGAACGCGATTTGCCCTGGGCGTGTGGAGACGCCTTTTGTGAGCGCAAGGCTCAAGGAGTACCCGGACCCGCAGAAGGCTTACGAGGAGATGTGCAGCACCCAGCCGATGGGCAGAATGGGCAGGCCGGAGGAGATCGCGGCGGCGGCGCTTTATCTGGCGAGTGACGAGGCGAGTTTCTACACGGGGAGCACGCTGACCCCGGACGGTGGGTGGATTGCGGGCTAGAGAGGGCTTGAGTTGTCAGGCCGATGAGATGTTTTTTGGAGTAAGCTTATGAAATTGATTCGTTTCGGTTCCGCTGGGCAGGAAAAGCCAGGACTACAGTTGCAGGATGGTCGTCGGATCGACGCGTCGGCCTTCGGCGCAGACTACGACGAGAGCTTTTTTTCGGGGGACGGGCTTGAGCGCCTTGAGAAATGGGCTCTCTCTCATGCGGCAACTGCGCCGCAGTTGGGCATGTCCGAGCGTCTGGGGCCGTGTATTGCGAGGCCCAGCAAGATTGTGTGTGTCGGGCTCAACTATGCGGACCACGCAAAGGAGTCCGGGGCAGAGATTCCCAAGGAGCCGATTCTGTTTTTCAAAAGCACCACGGCATTGTGTGGGCCAAACGATGATTTGATCATTCCCCGGGGTTCGCGGAAGACGGATTGGGAAGTCGAGCTGGCTGTGGTGATTGGAAAAAAGGCGAGTTACGTGGAAGAGTCAGAGGCGATGTCTCATGTCGCTGGTTATGCCTTGCACAACGATTACAGCGAGCGGGAATGGCAGATTGAAAGGGGAGGGCAATGGGTGAAGGGAAAAAGCTGCGACACGTTTGCGCCGATGGGGCCATTTTTGGCGACGCGCGATGAGATCGCTGACCCGCACAATCTCAAGCTTTGGCTGAAGGTGAACGGTGAATTGCGCCAGAACAGCACCACGGCGCAGATGATTTTTCACGTCCCCCGATTGGTTAGTTATATCAGCCAGTTTATGACTTTGCTGCCGGGGGACGTCATAAGCACTGGAACGCCTCCCGGGGTGGGCTTGGGAATCAAGCCTGAGCCTGTGTATCTGCGGGCTGGGGATGTGGTGGAGTTGGGGATTGAGGGCTTGGGCGAATCGCGCCAGAAGGCGAAGTCTTGGTCTGCCTAGACTGCGGGTGGCGCAATGGGGGCCTTTTTCCGGGAGGTCTCCCTGCGCAGGCCGCATCCATTTTCCTTCACTTACTGCCATGCAATCTCCGATTTCTCGTCGTTCATTTCTCAAAACCGTAGGAGCGGCGTCTGTGCCTTGGCTTCTGGCAGAAGCCGCGGGAGCTGCCCCCAGTACAGGCGCTCGTGAGATCATCGACACGCATCAGCACCTCTGGGACCTTGGTCAGCTGAAATTGCCATGGCTCTCCGGGGCTCCCGAGATTCTCCGGCGGAACTATTTGCCTTCGGATTATGCGGAGGCCACGGGGGGCTTTCCAATCCGGGCGGTTTACATGGAAGTGGCTGTGGCGGAGGCGGACTTAAATGCGGAGGCTGCCATCGTGCGGGAAGCGTGTGCGAAGCCTGGCAGTCAAACGTTTGCTGCAATTTTGGGGGGGCGCCCTGAAGCAGCTGGTTTTTTGGACTACGTGAATGCGCACATGGACGCGGGTTTTCTGAAGGGGATTCGCCGTGTATTGCACACGGATGAAACGCCCAAGGGGGCGTGCCTCGGGGCGGATTTTGTTCGGGGGGTGCGCGCGCTGGGTGCGCGCGGTCTTTCCTTCGACCTCTGTATGCGGGCTGGGGAGTTGGCGGACGCGGACAAGCTTGCGGCGGAGTGTCCGGAGACAACTTTGGTGTTGGACCACTGCGGCAACGGAGATGCGAAGGCGTTTATGAAAACCCCGCCTTCCGCACCGGCGCACGATGCAGCGGAATGGCAGAGGTCGATCGAGCGTTTGTCCAAGCGGTCGAATGTTTTTTGTAAGATTTCTGGAGTCGTCGAGAGCCTGCCCGGTGGATGGGCGGTGGAGAATCTGGCCCCGATTGTGAACCATTGTCTGGACGCGTTCGGGCCTGACCGGGTGGTCTTTGGGGGAAACTGGCCTGTCTGTTTGATTGGTGGGACGCTGGCGCAGTGGGTGAGGGCGCTTTCGGAAATCGTGGCGAGTCGCCCCGAGGCGGACCGGGCGAAGCTCTGGTCGGAAAATGCCAAGCGCATTTACCGTCTGACAAAGGGCCTCTGAGCCGAGTAAGTCGGCAAGGCTGGGGGGGGAGAAATCAAGATCGGGTCAATAAAAGGGCCCCGGGATTTGGAAAAATCCACGGGGCCGCTTCAGATTTAGCTCCAGGGGAGCGGACGTTTATTTCCCTTTCTTGAGCGGGTGCTCCTTCAGGATTTCGTCGACCATGTAGAAGGCGCTGCGGGACTCTGTTTCCGCGCGGACCCGTTTAACCAGGTCCTCCTTCACGGGTGGGAGGTTGTTACCGAAGGACTGATTCACATAAGTGAGGACTGCGGCGAGTTCCTTGTCTTTGAGGAGGCCAGCGAAGCCCATCATGGGCGGGGTGCCCTTTTCGGGGCCGTATTTTTTGCCCTGGAATTCCAGCGGACCGTATAGGCCTTTCAGCACGATCTTGATCGCGCGCTCGGGATCTCCGTGGAGCCATTCGCTTGTGGCGAGAGCCGGGTACACGTTGTCGACGCCTTTTCCGTCCGCTTGGTGGCAGGTGACGCAGTGTGCCTCGCGGTTAAACACCTCTTTGCCAAGGTTGTAGGAGGCTAGCTCCTCTTTGGTGAGGTCCTTGCGGGTGGGACCGTATTTGGTTTCGGGGTTGGCTCGGAGTTTGGCGACAAGGTGCGGGTCCTTTGCGACGATGTCCTTGCCTTCGGGCAGGGAGGCGAGCTGCTTCATGGTCTCTTTGAAGCAGTAGTTAAGGTAGTAGTCCTTTTCGAACTCGACGGAGCGCGCCAGCTCAATGGCCCTCGGAGTGTCGGATCCAGCGAAGAAACTGAGTGCTCGGACGGCCTCGAGTTTGACGCGGGGAGCCTCATCTTTGATCGCAGTCGCGAGCAAATCCATCGCGTTGGGGACGCGGTCGCGCCAGTAGCACAGGACGCGAACGGCTTGGGCGCGGGCACGTGGTTCCGGGGACTTGAGCACATCGTTGAGAAGGGCGAGGTTCACGACGTTGTGCCATTGGTGAACCCAAAGGGCTTCGAGGCGGTTGTGCTCGTAGGTGGCCTCGGTCTTGTTGAGCCCTTTTTCCCACTTCTGAACTGCTGCGATGACTTTGTCCGTGTCGTGGGTGTCGAGTTCGATTTTGGCGCGCTGGCGAACGTTGTCCTCGTGTTCCTTGAGCAATTCGAGGAGCGCTTCGATCGGTTCGCCGGCGATTTTTTTTGGATTCAGCAAGGGGCGACCTGGATACGTGATCCGGTAAATTCGGCCATGCTGGTGGTCTCGATTCGGATCCCGGAGGTGGTGCTGGAGATGGCCGATGAGCATCTGCGACCAGTCCATGAAGTAGATGGAGCCATCGGGAGCGACCGCAACTCCCGAGGGACGGAAGTTGGGATTCTGCGTTACGTCGGTCTGCACGAGAGCAGGCTCGAGTGTCTCGCCTTTGATGCCGGCGCCTTCCTCGGTGATTTTTGCCCTGAAAATTCCTTGGAAGTTGATGACGTTGCAGTTGAGGAACTGGCCTTGCCAGTCATCCGGGAAGTGGCGGCTGCTGAGCAGGGTGGTGCCTGGACAGGGGCGGGAGGGGCGGGTCCAGAACTGCTTCATCGAGGGGTGGCTTCCCGTGTCGAGGTGGCCGCTGAAGGCCGGACCGAAGTAATTCGCATTTCCGGTGGCATCCGTGACGATGTCGTTCCCCCAGTAATCGAA
Organism: Verrucomicrobiota bacterium; assembly: GCA_037975925.1. GTDB lineage: Bacteria > Verrucomicrobiota > Verrucomicrobiia > Chthoniobacterales > Chthoniobacteraceae > Chth-196. The sequence goes on along the minus strand of JBANFR010000003.1, from coordinate 7,123 downwards.
GACGCGTCCGTGGGGGTTGGCGAAGCCGTAGGGAATGTAGCGCTCAAATTTGCTGGTGCGCGGTTCGTAGCGGTAGATGGCCCCGTTGACGTTTCTGACTGGCCCGCTGGGAGTTTCGACGTTGGTCCGATGAAACACCCCATCGCTAAAAAACACGGCGCCCCCGGGCTCGTAGCAGATGGAATTGGTTTCGTGGTGGGAATCTGCGGCATCGAGTCCGTGGACTATCCTCTCTTTCCAGTTGGCTTTGCCCTCGCCCTTGGTGTCGCGAAGGAACCACATGTCCGGCGACTGCATGACCAAGACACCATCCTTGTAGAACTGGAAACCGGTCGGGCAGTTCAGTCCGTCTGCAAAGGTCGTGCACTTGGTGAACTTGCCGGTCTTGGGGTCGATGTCGAAAACGAGGAGTTTATCGAAGTCTTTCGTGGTGGGGGTGGTTTCGGGGTAGGACGGCCATGCGGCTACCCAGAGGCGTCCCTTCGTGTCGAAATTCATCTGCACGGGGTTCACCAGCTCTGGAAACTCCTTCTCGGAGGCGACGAGTTCGATTTTGCAGCCTTCGGGAAGGGTGAGGTGTTTGATGGCCTCGTTCCCATCCAGATAAGGAACCGCGGTGTCGCGATTGGCTGGGGTGGGGTCCACCGGGGGGAGATTGTCGTCCTTTACGGAGAAGGGTTTGCCCTGAGCGGCTGCCCAGACCGCCTGGTCGCGGTTGGCGGTCTTGACATCCCGCTGGGCGAGCTCCTGTCCGAGAATGGTGGCGTTGTCGATGCCGACGTACTTGATGCGGGAGCGTCCCCCGAAAATGTTGTACTGGTCGACGGTGCGGTAGCGGTGATGCCACTCCGTGTTTTTGTCGAGGACGGCTGCGCGAATCTTGGCAACCAGCGGGTCCTCGGCTTTCGGGGCAGCTTTGCCAAAGAGCGCGGCGAACTGAATGGATGCGAGTTGTTTGTCACCCTCTTCTGTGAGGTGAATGCCATTGATGCTCAATGGTTTGCTTGATTTTTCAAAGAGCTCCTTGGAGGCGTGGAAGAGGTCTACAAAAGGGACGTTGTTTTCTTTGGCCACCTCCGCCATCGCTGCCGTGTACAGCTCTAGGTTGCGGTTGTTCTTTTCGCCCGTGGCATAATTCGGACTGCGCAAGTTTTCGTGGGCAATCGGAGAGAAAAGGATGACCTTGGGGCGTCCCGCTCCGAAGTCTGCCGCGGCCAGATTCTTCAGGTAGCTGCCGAGGGCATCCTTAAACGAGGCGATGCCCTCCGCTCCCCTGAATGACTCGTTGAAGCCCCAGTAGGCAAGGATCACGCTGGCGTGAAAATCCGTGCCGGCGCGGTAAACCACCTCGGCCTTACCCACGGTGGTTTGGACAGCGCCCTTTTTCATTCCCAAGAAATATTCCGTCGTGGGGACCTCGTCGGAGCGCGGGTGAAGGTTCACCTCATCCGCCGCAAAGCCAAGGTTGCGGACGGTCAATTCCAGGTCTGGGTAGGCTCGATGGATGAGGGACTCGAGCCAGCCATGGTGTTGCTGGCGATCGGCCAATCCACTGCCGACGATGGCAATGTGGTCCCCCTTCTTCAGTTCAAGAGGGGCGGTGGCGGCTGCCAGCAGCATGCTGGGGGCATAGATGGCGATCGTGGTCGATAGGAGGGCTGACTTCATGAGTTCGAGGATGGGACGGGGTAAGGGGGGGAGCTGAGTGATGGCCCAAAAGGGCCACGCGGAGGATATCCGGCGGGAGATGGGAGGTCTCTCGCATGTTTGGGTGATGGCCCGTACACAGCGGGCGCTTCGCAGAGCGGTGTGGTGCAGGGAATCCGGCAGGGGAACGATTCTTAGGGATTTTGTGAGGGGACACCGGAGCACCGCTTCAAGTTTGGAGTGCCTGAGGGAAGTCGCAATCTGCTAACTTTTCAGTATGAAGGTTTCCCCCCTCGTTCTGTTCTGGGCCTCTCTTGGTGCAATGAGTGCGGTGGCGCTTGGCGAACCTGCGCCGAAAGCCAAGGCGGTCACAGTGAAAGAGCCGCCCTCGCCTGAGCAGGTCATTCAGGGGGCGTCCGTGGCGCCCGGGTTGAAACTGGACGTGTGGGCGAAGGAGCCCCTCTTGTCGAATCCCGTGGCTTTCACGGTAGACAATCGCGGGCGTGCTTGGGTCGCGGAAACGAACCGCCGCAAGTCTTCGGCGCTGGATATCCGCAGTTTTCCGTCGTGGATTCCGGATAGCTTGTCCTTTCGGTCGGTCGAGGATCGGGTGGCGTTTTTGAAAAAGGCGTTGCCTGAGGGAGCGCTGGAGTCGCCGAAGGGGATGCGAGACTTGAACGGGGATGGCCGAGTGGACTGGCATGACCTGGAGGTGGAATCGGAGTTGGTGCGTCTGGTGGAGGATCGGAGTGGAAAAGGGGTGGCTGACTCCTCAAGGGTGGTGGCGCAAGGGTTTGACTCGGTGGCGACGGGAGTGGGGGCGGGCATCGTGACGCGAGGGAGCGAGGCTTGGTACATTTGTGCTCCGGACGTGTGGCGCTTTCGGGAGAACGGCACGAAGGAGTCGATTTTGCAGGGATTGGGGGTGCACATCGCCTACAGCGGGCACGATTGCCACGGTGCGAAATTTGGGCCCGATGGGAGGCTGTACTTCAGCGTGGCGGATTGCAGTGCGAGGATCGAAGTGGGTGGGCAAGTGTTGGCGCCGCCGGCCTCGGGAGCGGTGTTTCGCTGCTGGCCGGACGGTTCGCAGGCAGAGCTTTATGCGGTGGGATTACGGAATCCGCAGTCCCTGGTCTTTAATGAGTTGGGTGATCTGTTTACGGGCGACAACAACGCGGACGGAGGGGACAAGGCTCGTTGGTTGCATCTGGTGGAGGGGGGGGACTACGGGTGGAGACTCGGGTACCAGTTTCTAAAAACGCCCAAGTTGGGGGTCTGGAACTCGGAGGGCATGTGGCAGGACGATGCTGCCCTGAGGACATCGTCCATCTTGCCACCGGTCGCACATGTTGGGCATGGTCCGGCGGGCGTTGCGTATTATCCGGGAACGGGCCTGCCACCCGGGTACGAACAGCATTTCTTCATGGCGGATTTTCCGGGCGGTGTCCGAGCGTTTCGACTCACTCAAAGCGGTGCCTCTTACCGCGCGGAGCTGCCTGCGGAGCTGTTGGCGGACAACTCCTCCCAGAAAATGGAGGGGAAAGCCGTGTGGAACTTGAACTCGCCAGACATAGCGTTCGCCCCCGGGGGGGGGCTGTATGTGCTGGACTGCATCGACTGGATTCCGGGATACGGGAAGTTAAACAAAGGGAGGATTTTTCACCTGCACTCCGAGGAGGTGGACGCGAGCCTTGCAGTGCGGGAAACCCGGGATCTGCTCGCGGGGCGTTTTGCGAACCTGCCCGAAGCCGAGTTAGAGCGCCTGCTGGCGCATCGGGACTACCGCGTTCGATTGGAGGTGCAGTGGGCTCTCGCGGAAAAGGGCGCTCAGGGTGTCCAGGCACTGTCTTCGGCCTTGTCCCAGGGGAGCGGATTTTCTGGCCTTCACGCCGTTTGGGGGCTGGGACAACTGGCCCAACGTCATCCCGAGGCATTGAAAGCCCTGCGGGGTGCTTTGAAGCATTCCGACCCGGAGGTTCGAGCACAGGCTTGCAAGGTCGTGGGCGAAAATGGGGACGCTTCGGACGGTCCCGCCTTGGCGGCTCTTTTGCGGGATGACGCCCCTCGGGTGCGTTTTTTTGCGACGCAGGCTTTGCGCAGGGTGGGCTCAGAGAGCTTGGTGGCGGATTTGCTGCCGTTGATCGAACGCGACGCTTTGGCCGACGCCTACATCCGCCATGCAGCGGTCAAGGTGTTCGCGGCGCTGGCCAAACCTGAGTCGCTTCTGGAGTTCCAGCGGAGTCCCTCGGAGGCGGTCCGTCTGGTTGCGGTGCAAGCCCTGCGCGGGCAGTCGCACGCCGGCGTGTCGGCCTTCCTTGCGGATTCCTCGGCCCGTGTCCGACTCGAGGCGGCGCGAGCGATTTATGATGCGCCTGTGGAGTCTGAGCTCCCCAAACTTGCCGCGTTGCGAGTCACACCGACGGAAGATACGGCTTTAATTCAGCGGGTACAGGCTGCCCGACATCGCCTGGGAGGCAAAGAAAACGCGGAGCGTCTTCTTTCCGAGGCCCTGGACCAACAGCTGCCGGAATCGGCCCGGATTGCGGCACTGGTGCTCTTGCGGCAATGGAAGCCGGAAGATGGGAGGGATGTCTTTCTGGGAAAATGGTGGCCCCTTGCAGAGGAACGGAATTTTGGTCCGGTCAGGACCCTGCTGGTGCAGCAAATGAGCCGTCTTTTGGGCGACCGTTTGCCCGCAGTCAGACTCGCTGCGGTGGAAATGGCGGCGGCTTTTGAAGTTCAAGGAGTGGCTCCCTTGGTAAGAGGCGTGTTGCGGGACGCGAAGGCGCCGGGGAATCTCCGTGCGGCCGCGCTGATGGCCTTGTCGAAGATCTCTGGTCCGGGTTTTGCCGAGGACTTAGAAAGTGCTCTCAAGGAAAAGGATCGGACACTGCTCGATGCTGCAAAGAAGCTGCTCGGAAAGCTTCCGCCGGGAAAGGCAAGCCAGCTTTGCGGTCAGTTGATGGAATCCGGAAGTGTTCCGGATGTCCAAAGTGCCCTCCCGACGCTGGTCCAACTCAAAACCAAAGAGGGAGACGCGATTTTGGAGCGTTGGATGGATAAGCTACAGATGGGCAAGGTGATGCCTGCGGTGATGCTCGATGTTCTGGAGGCGGCCGCAAAGCGCGGAACTCCGGCGCTATTGGAGAAGGTCCGCAGCTATCAGGGAGGGCTTTCCTCGGAGGACCCTCTTGCCGCTTACCGGGAATGCCTGGAGGGAGGGGACCCCAAGGCCGGCCTCGAAGTATTTCGAGAAAAGGACGAGGTCGGATGTTACCGATGCCACAAGGCGGCCGGGAACGGGGGAGATGTCGGCCCGGACATGGCGGGCATCGGTTCGCGCGCCTCGCGCGAGTATTTGCTCCGAGCGATTCTTTATCCGAATGCGGATTACGCTCCGGGGTTTGAGACGGTGCTCCTGACCCTCAACAGCGGTTCCGTGGTCGCGGGAATGCTGGAGTCCGAGACGGAGACCAAGCTCGTCCTCACCCTGCCGGGCACCAAACAGAAGCAGTCGGTCTCCAAGCCTGAGATTGTAAAAAGGGAGCGCCTGCCATCGCCCATGCCGGAGGGCCTCGGGCAGTTACTAACCAAGCGGGAGATTCGTGATCTTGTGGAGTTTCTGGCCCGGCAGAAGTAGCGCGAGTGCATCGGTTGCTGGGCATTCTTGAAATCCGTCGCCTCTGGAATCATCGTCTTCGATCTGATGCAACTGACCCTGTTGAAGAGTAAAATTCACCGTGCGGCCGTGACTGGGGCGAGCCTTCACTACGAAGGGAGCCTCACCATCGCCTCTGACTTGGCCGAGCGGGTGGGACTGTTTCCTTACGAAAAGATTCTCGTGGGGAACATGGCCAATGGAGCGCGCTTTGAGACGTATGTGATCTATGGCGAGGCTGGCAGCGGCGCGATCCAACTCAATGGTGCGACGGCGCATCTCGGGAAAATTGGCGACCGCTTGACGATCATGAACTTTGCGCTTTTTGCGGCGGAGGAGGCTGAGGGGCACCGGCCCCGGGTGATTGTACTCAATGAGCGCAACGAGGTGGTGCGCACGGAGTCGACGATTCCGGAGTATCGGGAGCCGGCACGTTGAGTGGGCGGGGCAATTAGTACGTGCACGTACTAATTCGGCGGTGTATCCTTTCGTCCTCGCTCCTCACTCCCTATGAACCCCACCGATGCCCCCTCCCAACCCGGAATGACCTGGCTCGCTTTCGCTCTGCTCACCGTCGTCAGTTGGGGCGTTTATGGCGTTTTCCTGCACAACGGGCAGGTGCAGATGCAGGATCCGGTTCACGGCCGCTACAAGGCCTTCCTCTTCGTCGGGATCGCTTATTTCCTCGTCGCGGTCCTGGCCCCTCTGATCATGCTGGTCACCAGCGGTGCTGACTGGAAATACCCGGCGGGGGGCATGGCATGGTCTCTGGTCGCCGGAATTGTCGGGGCCATTGGCGCGTTCGGCGTGCTTCTCGCGTTCGGCGCAAAGGGCTCGCCCTCGGTGGTCATGGCGATTGTTTTCTCGGGCGCTCCGGTGGTGAACGCCGCTGTTTCCCTGCTCATGCATCCGCCCGCGGGAGGAATCGCCTCGATCAAACCCGGTTTTTGGATCGGCATCATTTTGGCGGCGACCGGTGGTTGTTTGGTCACCTTTTTTAAGCCTGCCCCCGGTAAGCCGCACGCGAAGCCTGCCGCTCAGGTTCAGTTGCCCAAACCGTAGCCCTTTCGGGTGCCCCGGCTGCCCGGTGGATCTTTATGAGTGAGCCCTTGCGTACGCTGCAGTGGCGTTTGCTCCGTTCCCTGCTGGAGGAGGCGATGGAAAAAAACCTCTTCCAGCGCTCCCGTTGGGACTTTGCCCCTCGATTGCCCGAATCCCTGGAGGAGTTTGTCGCGCGGGTGCCGCGAACGCAAAAGGCCGAGCTTGTTGCGGATCAGGCGGCCTATCCGCCTTTTGGGCGCAACCTCACTTTTCCGGCGGCGCATTACCCTCATTTTTGCCAGACCAGCGGCACCACCTCCCGGCCCCTCGCGGTGCTGGACACCGAGGACAGTTGGGAGTGGCTTCTGGGCAACTGGCAACGCGGGTACGCACTCGCCGGCGTGCATCCGGGAATGACGGCCTATTTTGCTTTTTCCTTCGGCCCCTTTCTTGGCTTTTGGACCGCATTTGAGGCTGGAAAACGTTTCGGGCTCCGCTGTCTTCCGGGAGGCGGGCTGACGTCCGTGGCGCGACTCCATGCGATGCTCCTCTTTGGTGCAGAAGTGCTGTGCTGCACCCCGACCTATGCTCTTCACCTGGCGGAAGTGGCTCGAGCCGAGCGGATTTCTCTCCAGCAAAGCGCAGTCAGGCGGATTCTTGTCGCGGGGGAACCCGGGGGCAGTCTGCCCGCGGTGCGAGCCCAGTTGGAAGCCGCTTGGCCCGGAGCCGAGGTGCTGGATCATTACGGAATGACGGAGGTGGGTAAGCTGAAGC
>JBANFR010000002.1:0-69327 GCA_037975925.1 Verrucomicrobiota bacterium | reverse complement strand
TATCTCTGACACGGCTCGGCTTAAACTCCCGGACCCCCTCGAGTTCCACAGCGACCACGCGGGCCTTGGCCTGCAAAACCACGATCACCTTCACGCCTTCCTCACCGAGTGGTTCCCCATAAATTCTGACGTTGAGAACGTTACCGGTAGCGTACAGGTTGCGGATATCCTCTTCCACCACTTGCTCCGAATACGGCTTTCCGACCCGTGTGCGCATGTTCGCGAGAAGCCGCTCCTTGGAAACTCCGGCCGGACCCGCGTACTCCACTTGAATCTCCTGCACCACGCGGGATTTTCCTTGGGCGTAAACCGAGGCCGGCAGGACGGCCGCCGCCGTCGCAACGCAGACAATTGGGTGGAAGGAGCTCAATTTCATAGCAATTCAAACATAGGCCCGGGCAAACATCGGAGGTCCGAGGGCGCCGTATCAGAGAGACGCTCTTCCTGAGCGTCAAGATGCCATTTTGAACCGCTCAGAATTCGAGAAGCCCAAGAAACTCAGGACGGAAGCAGCTCGTACCAAGTGTTCCGTCGGCGGGCCTCGTATCCCGATTCGCGAATGAGCCGTTCGATCTCCTCGACTTGCAGACGGAAGCTCGTACCCGCCTTGGAAACCACGTTCTCTTCCATCATCACCGAACCGAAATCGTTCGCCCCGTATTGGAGAGCCAGTTGACCGATTTTGGGGCCTTGGGTCACCCAACTGCTTTGGAGATTTTCGATGTTATCCAGAAAAATGCGCGAGAGCGCCTGCATCCGGAGATACTCCGATGAACCCACAGGCGAGGCCTTCAGCACCGTGTTCTCAGGCTGAAAAGTCCAACAGATGAACGCTGTAAAACCTCCCGTCCTGTCCTGCAAATCACGCAGTTTCAGAAGGTGCTCCAATCGCTCGTCCAGAGTCTCCACGTGGCCAAACATCATTGTGGCACTGGAACGCAAACCGAGATCGTGCGCAGCCTCCATCACCCCAAGCCATTGTTCGCTGTTGGCTTTCAACGGGGAGATCCGCGTCCGGACGCGATCCACCAAAATTTCACCACCTCCACCGGGGATCGAGCCCAACCCCGCCTCTTTGAACCGACGCAAAACCTCCGCGACGGGCATTCCAAAGACTTGGGAAAAATGGTGGAACTCGGGCGGCGAAAAACCGTGCACGTTGATTTGGGGAAAACGCTCCCGAATAAACGACAGCATGGTCAGGTAATGGTCGATCCCGAGACTGGGATGATGCCCCCCCTGCAACAAAACTTGTACACCGCCTATTCCAGCGAGTTCAGAGAGCTTTTCCTCCAACTCCGATAAACTCAGAACGTAATGGTCGTCGTCCTTCGCCGTCCGGTAGAACGCGCAAAACTTGCAGTAAACGTTGCACACATTGGTGTAGTTCACGTTCCTGTCCACGATGTAGGTCACGACTTCTGTTCCCCGCCCCCCGTAACTGGACTGCTTGGCCAGGTTTCGACGACGGTGGGCCAGGGCTCCAAGTTCAGCGAGCGGAAGAGCGTACAACTGTTTGGCGTCCTCCACGGAAATGCGGCTCCCGGAAAGAACCCTCTCCACCACTGAGTCTTCGCATAAAGTGCCACCTGACATCCCTCTTCCATAACCGTTCCCGAAGGGCGCGTCCATCGACTCCATCATCCTGACAACTTGACGCCTCACCGGTTGACCCTTCGCCATCACACCACCATAGTTTCTAACCTGCCAATTCAGGCCGCACTCGCTTTATGTCGAACTCACGCACCCGAAACTTTTGCATCATTGCACACATCGACCACGGAAAGACGACTCTTTCCGACCGATTGCTGGAGTTCACCGGCACCATTGAAAAGCGCGAATCCCAGGAGCAGCTACTGGACGCGATGGATTTAGAAAGGGAGAGGGGCATCACGATCAAGTCGCACCCCGTGGCGATGACCTACCGCGCGAAGGACGGCTTAGAATACAAGCTGAACCTGATGGACACGCCCGGGCATGTTGATTTTGCCTACGAAGTGTCACGCTCGCTCGCCGCCTGCGAGGGGGCAATCCTTGTGGTCGATGCTGCTCAAGGCGTGGAAGCGCAAACCGTGGCAAATGTTCACCTGGCAATGAAACAGGGACTCGCCATCGTCCCGGTCATCAACAAAATCGATCTCCCTAATTCCGACCTCCCAACGGTCCGCAAGCAACTCGAGGACATCATCGCGATCCCGGCAGACGAGGCGGTCCTGGCAAGCGCGAAGGCCGGTATTGGAATCGAGGACATCTTGGAGGCCGTGGTGGCACGCATCCCTGCGCCCCAGGGCAGTCCCGACGCCCGACTGCGTGCTTTGGTATTCGACTCCGCATTCGACACTTACCGTGGCGTCGTGGTTCACGTGCGAGTCGTGGATGGGAGCATCAAAGCAGGCGACCCCGTCAAACTGATGGCGACCAACCAACAATACGAGGTGAAGGAAGTGGGCATCTTCCGCGCGACCCATCCGAAGTTCGTCGCTCAGCCCACTTTGGAATGCGGGGATGTAGGGTATGTGATCGCCAACATCAAGGCCAGCAGCGAGGTCAAGGTGGGAGACACGCTCACGAGCGGCAGGCAGGCTGCCGATGAACCCCTGCCTGGATTTCAAGAAATTCAGCCCATGGTTTTCAGTGGGATCTACCCGATCAACACCGCAGATTTCGAGCACCTCAAGACCGCCATGGGGAAACTCCAACTCAACGACGCGGCCTTCGTTTTCCAAGCGGAGAGCTCCGTCGCCCTCGGGTTCGGATTCCGCTGTGGCTTCCTGGGACTTCTCCACATGGAGATCATCCAAGAAAGGCTCCGGAGGGAGTTCGGGATGGACATTATCGCCACCTATCCATCGGTCATCTACCAGATCTTCAAGACGAACGGCGAAATGCTCTTGGTGGACAACCCGGAGTTCATGCCTGACCCAAGCGTCATTGCTGAAATTCGTGAACCCATGGTGCGGTGCTTCCTGATGATTCCCAACGAGAACATTTCCGCTCTCATGCAGCTCATCATGGAGAAACGCGGGGAGGTCAAACATACGGAATCGCTCGACACGCGGCGGGTAATGCTCACAACAGAACTACCGCTCAACGAGATTCTTGTGGATTTTGTCGACAAGATAAAATCCATCACGCGGGGTTATGGCTCCATGGATTATGAGCATGCAGAACACCGCGCATCGAAGCTGGTAAAGCTCGATATTCTGGTGAATGGAGAACCTGTGGACGCCTTCTCGAGCATTGTGCACCGCGACAAAGCCGAGAGCCGTGGTCGGGCATTGGCTGCAAAGTTGAAGGAAGTGATTCCCTCTCAACTGTTCCAGGTTGCGATCCAGGCGGCCATCGGCGGCAAAATCATCGCCCGTGAAAGCGTTTCCGCACAGCGAAAGAACGTCACCGCAAAGTGTTACGGCGGAGACATCTCCCGAAAGAGAAAGCTCTTGGAGAAACAAAAGGAAGGAAAGAAGCGCATGAAAGCGATCGGTCGCGTGAACATTCCGCAGGAAGCCTTCATCGAGGTTCTCAAAACAAATTAGGCCCCGGCAGCGGAAGGGCGATTTCGCGGCTTCAACCGACCGGCTACGTACGCTAGGGTCACCGTGCAAGCCATGACACCTCCCACACCCGCTCCCGTTTCCGCCGAGGCTGTACCCCAACTCGCACTCGAGGTTATGCACCGGGCTAAATTCCCGATGCTCGCCACCGTGGATGGGGATCAGCCTCACCTCCGGCCCGTCTCACCAGTCCGTACCGATGGGTTTACCGTATACGTGGCTAACCTGCGCGGGTACGGCAAAACCAATCAGATCGCCAACAACCCCAAGGTCGAACTTTGTTATCTGGACGACGCCCACGACCAAGTCCGCATCACCGGCGTTGCTGAACTGCTCGCCGACCCTGAACTTCTTGAGATCATCTGGCGCGACAACCCCCTCCTGAGACGTTACTTAGGACAATCGGACAATCCATCCCTGATCATTTACCGGATTCGCCCAACGAAGATCCGTTTCATGCGCGAGTGGGCCATGGAGTACCACGACGTGCCTCTTAACAAGGCGCAGAAAATTTCCAAGGTTCACTGATGCGAAGCGAGGGCTCGCGCAAGATGCCGCCCCTCCTGCGCCGCGCTTGGTACTCCCTCAACCAAGTCTTCAGACAGCGCATCTCCGACCTGGCTATCACGCCCGACCAGTATTCGATCCTGCGATGGCTGAACGAGACCGGAGGTTGCGGGCTCACACAGAAAGAGCTCACCGGGCTCATGTCCAGTGACCCCAACACGATCGCAGCCACCCTGCAGAGGATGGAGACCGCGGGGTTAGTGCGCCGCTCTCCCCATCAGAAAGATCGACGTGCGAAAAGTGTGAGCATTCAAGAGGAGGGTAAACTTGTCTTCGAGAAGGCCCAACGCATAGCCACAGGTCTTCAGACGGAGATTCTGCAGGAACTTTCGCCAGAGGAGGCGGACACCTTCCTGCGTCTTTTGGAGAGAGTGGCCGACGGATGCTCTCGGAAACTTTCCGAGAGCAGGTCGTAGCCGCTTTTACCCACAAGCGCGCTGCTTACTCGAAACAGGCCGCCTCCAAGGTACTCCGGACAAAGATTTTCCCACCAGACACCGCCGGGGTGGTCCAGCACTTCCCGCGGAGAAGCTTCTGGCGGCTCAGTTCCTGATACTGGGTGGGTTGCGCTGCAAACCGCACCAACTCACCCGCGTCGGAGAGAGCCACAACATCATTGCCGACCAAAATCACGTGCCCGGGACCGAAGCCTTCCTGCGACCACTTTACTTTCCCCGTTGCCAACTCCACACATTTGACGGGGCCCTTCGCGTATTCCTTGAACTGAAACATTCCATACAAGTGCCCGTCCTTCACGATTGGGGTGCTCCAATGATTGGCCAACGGAGTGTTTCCCGGGACCCGGAAGATCTCGGTCGCCTTCCAAGAATCCCCCTCCTTGCTCACGCGCACGGCACCCGCACCCACTCCGTATCCGGCTGAGCAGTAGACAACGTCACCGCTCACCACGGGAGATGCTGCGGTCGAAACTTTGTAAGGAAAGGCATAACGCCAGAGTTCCTTTCCTGACTTGGGCTCGATCGACAAAAGACCCGACTGCAGGAAGAAAATGACTTGGCGCTGCCCGGCGATGGTGGCTGCCACGGGCGAGGCGTGAGTCATCTTTTCGTCGTAGGCCTTCCACACCACCTCACCCGTTTTCGGTTCCAAGCAGAGGATCGACTGGCCCGCCCCACCACCGGCGACGTACAGGAGACCGCCCTCAAGGAGGGGAGATGCCGCATTCTGCCACTGAATGTTACGCCCTTCGTGTTGGGCCTTCAGGTCCCGGGTCCAAGCCGACTTGCCCGTCGCCGCATCAAATGCACGCAGCGAAAGCTGCGAACTCATCACCACAACCAGATCTCCCACCACCGTTGGAGTTGAGCGAGGCCCATCCCCACCGGTGTTGGTTTTGGAATCATCGTCCTTGTCGGTGTATCCCGCATTTCCGCCGCCGTCATATTTCGCAACCCCCAAGGCAACACTCCAAATGGGCTTTCCCTTCAGCGCGTCGTAAGCCACCACGCACTCCTGATTGGCTCCATCCACCGGTTGAATCGACTGGGTGAAAGCGCGACCTTGGGCGACGGAAAACGAACTGAATCCTCCCAAACTGTCCGCCTTCCACACCTGCTTCAGTCCCGTCGGTTTCCAAGCCACGGTTTCCGGAGAAATCCCGTCACCCGAAGGCCCCCGGTACTGGGGCCAGTCGCCGGCACGCGTCACGAGAGGGGTCAGGGCAAGGAGAGCTAATAGAGAAGTCTTCATATCTGGGAGGTCAGGTTGAATTTCAAAATTCGAGAGCAGCAAGATCCGCGCTGGAACTCACGCTTCACGGCGTGGACCAGCGAAGATCATCAAACAAAACAGGCGTACCGGAGTACGGGCTCCCCCAGATCGCGGCGCGACCCGCCGGAGGTTCTGCTCCCAACACACAACGAACTTGGGCCTCTCCGGGCACACTTGCCCCCTCCTTCCAAGCGCGCCCCTCAGCAACCCAACCGGACTCGCCCCGAACCACGTCCAGTCGCAACCACGTCCAGCTTCCGGATTCCCAAACAAACGGAACACCAGTGAGGGGCTCATCTCCCTTGTAAATTTCCAGCTGCCCCTTTCCTGGACTCACCTGCAAACGATAGCCCCCGGCTCCACGCAGGCTGATGCCGAACGTGGGATACTTGCGTCCCTGCTTTGTCCCAAAAAATCGTCCCTCCACCCCGCTAGGCGCTCCGTGGCTTGGCCCAAACAAAGCTCCAAAAGTGTCCAAGGGTGATCCGGGCAGACGCACGAAGTGGTTGCCGCCCTCCTCCACAACCGCGAACTCCCCCGCAAGAGGAAGAAACTCCCCCGGAAGAGGACCCGCTGGTAATTTTTCAAAGTCTTGGGCGAAAAGCACTTCCCCAGCCATCCCGGTTTCCGGCGCCGCAGCCAGGGCCCACCCGCAAGCGCAAAGGAGCAAACTCTTTTTCATTTCCCGATACAGATCAGTTCCTCGGCAGTCCTCAAGATGATATCCCCGCCGGACAACACCACCGACGAACGCGTCGGGCTCCCCCCGCCCATCTCGACGCTTTGCTGCACCTGGCCGCTCCCCGCATCGACCGAAACCAAGGTGCCGCGTTCGCTCACACAAAAGATCCGACCATCCGCCGCGGTCGGTGAGGCCTTGAAGTTTTCGCGCACACCCAGCGAAATCTGCCAGTGCTTCTGACCGCTTTTCGGATCCAGGGCAGTCAGCATCTGCTTATCCCCATCAAGCACGTAAAGACGCCCCGCATACAGAACCGGCGTACACACGTCCGGAGGAAACTCCTCAAATTTCCACGCAGTATGGGAATCCGTGACATCCCCCCTGCCACCCGAGCGCACCGCAATCACCGGCTGCCGCTTCGGTCCGGCCGCGATCGCAAGATCACCACTCACCACCGGAGAGGAAACAATCCGCATCCATTCACCCTTCTTCGGGTTAAACCCGCCTGCCCGCCACAACTCTGCCCCGGAGTCCATCGAGTGCGCCGTCAGGTAGTCGCCCCCAAGAATGAGCAGCTCCTTCCGCCCCCCCGCTTCCAGCGGGATCGGCGTGCCGTAGCTCTCCATCGACTCCTTGCCTGCGTCGGTTGGACGAACCACTCGCCACAAGGTCCTGCCCGAGGCTGCGTCGAGACAGAGCACGAAGGATTCACGCTCCGTTTTTCCGTCCAAAGCATGGGTGTAGTCCGAGGGAACTGGGTCCCTTTGTAACACTTGGATGTAGAGCTTTCCCTCGTGCAGAAGCGGGCTCGAGCCATACAACCACATCAGCGAAAAACGCCCAAAGTCCTGCGCAAGGCTGCGTTTCCACAAAGTGTTTCCATCCAGATCGAGGGCGGACAAATCCCCCGTTCCGTACAGCGCGTAAACTGCCTTGCCATCCGTCACCGGCGAAGGGGAGGCCATGTTCGGAGCCGTCCTCCCCTTTGTCATGTCACCCGTCGACAACACTTTTTGCCACAGGACCTTGCCATCACGACGATGAAAACACATCAACATCAGCTCCTTCTCCGCATTGGGTGAGCTGACAAAAACCTTGTCGCCGACCACCACCGGCGTCGCTCCGCTGAAACCCGGCAGCGGCGTTCTCCAACGCACCCCCTCCGAGGCCGACCACTTTTCAAGAAACCCGGTGTCGGGGGAAGATCCGTTCAAGGACGGCCCGCGCCACTGGGGCCAGTCAGCGGCTACCGCATTCCATGAGGCAAAAACCGCAGGCAGCGCGAACAGAAGGGTCGGAAAACGCATAGCTCGGGGGGAGATTCGGGTTCGTGGAGTGAATCCCCGAAACCGCCCTTTCTTGGAAGCCGAATTTACCCGGGAGGAACGGCAGCGTCCGAAAGTGTTCGTTCAACGCCCCACGTAAATGGCCTCGTCGGGCCAGTCAGGGCGAACAAATCCCCCCTCCATGTTCACGGGCAGCACGTAATTCCGCATGCAACGTACCGGCGAAAGAATGCGCACCGTGCTGACCTCCTCAATGGAATCCTCCCCATGATTTCGCCTCAAACTGGGAATCAACTTTTCCTGGACGGTCTGAACGATGTCCAAGTCGCTTTCTCCATCGATGAAAAGCAGCATGGCGAGCTTTCCATCGATTTCGGCGATGTGGCTCTCAAAAAGGACCTCCGTAAACACCGAACGAACAGCTGGTTCCCGCTGGATGTCCTCAAGGAGCTGTTTATGGCTCACCCCAATCCGAAACTTGATCGTGTACAGGTGCCGCGTGTTGTACTGCCGGGTCCCTGTCCCTGTGAGGTCAATGTTTGCATAGTACGAGAGGATCCCCTCCTCCTCCATGCGCTGACGCTTCCGGCTCACGGTCCGCACATTGACTCCCGTGGCTTCTCCGATGGCGTTATCCGACTGACGGGGGTCGCGCACAAGCGCCCGCAGGATCTTGCGCTCTTGCTCATCAAGGTCCCGGGGAGGGTTCTGGGTGGGGTTCACGTCACGCATCCCTTCGGAGTGAAGCCCACAGCCGCCGATCGCGCAATCACAGCATGGCGCTTTGTGACGCTTTTCGCCCACATTTCGCTTTTTTTTGCTCAAATTTAACCATGCAGCGACCAATTTACGCCTATAAATCACACATATTTGTCTTGAATCCACCCCCCTGAAAAACCTAGTTTTCGCGGCCCGCTCCTCCCTGGACCGACCATCCCTCTGCACACATGAACCACGTCATCCTAGACTCCACCCGCGGGATCTCCTCCCTCTATTCGCCGTCCAATGAACACGATGCCTGTGGCGTTGGATTTATCGCTCAGGTGAACGGTCAAAAATCGAATCAAGTTCTCCAATATGCCCTGGAATCTCTCTGCGCCCTCGCTCACCGCGGCGCCGTGGATGCCGATGCCAAAACGGGAGACGGGGCCGGCGTGGTGACACAAATTCCGTACAAGCTGTTTCGGAAGGAGGTTCAAAAGCTCGGTCATCAACTCTACCACGATTCGGACTTGGGGGTGGGGATGATGTTCCTTCCTCACGACAACGCCTACGCCCAGGCCCGAGCCAAGGCCATCACCGAGGAGGTTCTGGAAAAACGCGGCCTCTTCCTCTTCGGGTGGCGCGAAGTGCCGATCAACATCCGCGTTCTGGGTGACAAGGCTGCCTCCACCCTGCCCCGGATGGAGCAGGTGCTCATTGCGAGAACTGAGAGTATTTCCGCTGACGAATACGAGGAAACCCTCTTCTTGTGCCGCAACGAAATCGAGAAACGGGCAGCTGAAAACAAGATCCGCCACTTCTACATCCCCTCTTTCTCGAGTCGCGTGATCAACTACAAGGGGTTGCTCATCTCTCCCTCCCTCCAAAAGTTTTACCGCGACCTGCAGGACCCCTCCTACGAGACCGCTATCGCCACCTATCACCAACGGTACTCGACCAATACCTTCCCGACTTGGCCGCTTTCGCAGCCTTTCCGGATGCTCTGCCACAACGGCGAAATCAACACGCGGCGCGGAAACGTCAACTGGATGGCTTCACGCGAAGCGGAACTCGAAGCCAACGAATGGGGCGAGGACATCGATCTCCTCAAGCCCATCATCCAGCCCGGCGGCTCGGACTCCTCGGAACTCGACAACGCTCTCGAGGCCATGGTTCTGTCCGGGCGCAACCTCCTCCAATCCATGACCATGCTGGTTCCGCCAGCCTGGAAAAGCGACAAGCGCATGCCGCAGGCGCTCCGCGACTTTTACGAATTCCACGCCTGCCTCAACGAACCTTGGGACGGACCGGCTTGTCTTGTCTTTACCGACGGCATCACCGTCGGCGCTTGTCTCGACCGGAACGGACTCCGGCCCTCCCGCTACAAACTAACCGAAGACGGGATTTTCTCGCTCGGATCCGAGGTCGGCACGGTGGCCCTGGACGAAGGAAAGGTGGTTGAAAAAGGCCGCCTTGGGCCTGGGGAGATGATTGCCATCGATACTCGCGCCGGCCGACTCATGCACGACGAGGAGATCAAGCAACGTCTTGCAGAAGAGCACCCTTACGGCGAGTGGCTCCAAAAACATCTCATCCGTCTCGCCAATCGCGTCGGGCCGATTGTCGAGCCGGCGGCGCCCATCGACATTCTCACGCTCAGCCAGCGCCAAATCGCGTTTGGATACACGAGTGAAGAATTGGAGATGGTTCTCAAACCCATGGTTCAAAGCGCCGCAGAAGCGGTGGGATCCATGGGCGATGACACGCCTCTTGCCGTTCTCTCCCTGCAACCCCGGTTGCTTTACACCTATTTCAAACAGCTCTTCGCCCAGGTGACCAACCCGCCGATCGACCCGATCCGCGAAAAGCTTGTGATGTCCCTGACGGTGCATCTCGGCTGGAGGCGAAACCTTTTGAAGGAGTCCCCGGAACACGCGCGATTGGTCCAGTTGGATTCCCCCATTCTTCTCGAAACCGAACTTGCCGCTCTCCGCGGGCTGGCGTCTGAGGATCATCCCGCGGCCACACTGGACGCCACGTGGCCGCTCGCCGAGGGTCAAGCAGGGCTCGAAAAGGCAATCGAACGACTTTCCGCTGAGGCGGAGGCCGCCGTCACTGCGGGAGCTCGAATCCTGATTCTTTCGGACGTGAAGACCGACCACGAGCGAGTGCCAGTTCCAATGCTGCTCGCGACCGGTGCCGTCCATCATCACCTGATCCGGGTCGGTAAGCGCATGAAGGCGAGCATCGTGTGCGAAACGGGCGAGGCTCGTGACACGCACCAGATCGCATGTCTGATTGGTTATGGGGCGAGCGCTGTGTGCCCCTACCTCGCTCTGGAAACCGCTCGCGAGTTGCTCTCGCAAATCCATGCCTCCGCGCAGGCGGGGGTTGCGAAGGCTGGAACCGACGCAGCAAAGCTTGCGAAGGCAGAGGCTTTGCTGGCCGAGGTCAGTGCAATCACTTACGCAAAGGCTCTGGAGAATCTGAAAAAAGCGCTCGAGGACGGCCTTCTCAAAATCATGTCCAAGATGGGTATCTCGGTCCTCGCGAGTTACCACGGTGCCCAGATCTTCGAAGCAATCGGTATCGGCAATTCCGTCATCAAACGCTGCTTTGCGGGAACACCCTCCCAAGTCGCAGGCATCGATTTTGCGGATATCGCAAACGAATCCATCATCCGACACACCAAGGGGTTCGGTGGTGTACCCACCGAGGGGAAGGGACCCGAGCTGGAGGATCCGGGCCACTACCGCTTCCGCCGCTCCGGAGAGCGTCACGCGGTCACTCCGCCGGTCATTCAGTCCTTCCACTCGTTCGTCAAAACCAACAATCCGGACGACTACAAAAAGTACGTGCAAGCGGTGAAGGCCCAGCAGCCCATCTCCTTCAAGGACATGATGGAGCTGGTCCCAAAATCGGCACCAATCCCCATCGATGACGTTGAACCCATCGAGGACATTCGGACCCGGTTTACCTCGGCGGGAATGTCGCTCGGGGCCCTCAGTCCTGAGGCCCATGAGGCGCTGGCGATCGCCATGAACCGCATCGGAGGCAAGTCAAACTCCGGCGAAGGCGGCGAAGATCCCGAGCGTTTCAAACGCCGCGAAAACGGCGACCTCGCCAACTCAGCCATCAAGCAAGTAGCCAGTGGTCGCTTCGGAGTCACTGCGGCTTACCTGGCGAGTGCGAAGGAGATTGAGATCAAGATGGCGCAGGGCGCCAAGCCAGGCGAGGGCGGCCAGTTGCCCGGCCACAAGGTCACGGCGCTCATCGCCCGCCTCCGCCACACGGTTCCCGGCGTAATGCTGATCTCTCCGCCGCCGCACCACGACATCTACTCGATTGAGGATCTCGCCCAACTCATCCACGACCTCAAAGAAGTGAACCCGAGGGCGAAGGTGTGCGTGAAACTCGTCGCCGAGGCAGGCGTAGGAACGGTGGCGGCTGGTGTCGCGAAGGCACATGCGGACATCGTACTGATCTCGGGTCACGACGGCGGAACTGGCGCTTCTCCGCTCTCCTCGGTCAAACACGCAGGGACCCCATGGGAACTCGGTGTGGCTGAAGCGCAACAGGTTCTGATGATGAACAACCTCCGCAACCGGATCGTGCTCCGCACAGACGGAGGCATGCGCACCGGTCTCGACATCGTTCAGGCCGCCGCCCTCGGTGCGGAGGAGTTCAACTTCGGCACCGCAGGACTCATCGCATTGGGATGCGTCTACGTCCGCCAGTGCCATCTCAACACCTGCCCGGTGGGCGTCGCCACGCAGGACGAAAGACTCCGCGGCAAGTTCAAGGGGACTCCCGAGATGCTCGTGAATTTCTTCAATGGAGTTGCCCAAGAGGTGCGGGAAATCCTCGCCTCGCTTGGGGTCCGCTCTTTGAGCGAGATCATCGGGCGTCCCGAATTCCTCAGGCAACGCCACGTTCCTGATCACCCGAAGGCTAACACGCTGGACCTGTCCAAATTGCTGGTCGACGTGGCGGCATCCGATCCCACTCAACCGCGGTATTGCACCCGCAGCCGCAACGATGGAGTGCACGAGGCTCCCTTGGATGACGCTGTACTCCAAGACGCGAAGGACGCGATCACCGACCAGCGACCGATCTCTCTCAAATACAAGATCCGCAACACCAACCGGTCTGTCGGAACGAAGGTGTCTGGAGAGATTGGTTACCAATGGGGAGACTCCGGGCTTCCCGAAGGAACCTTGGAGCTCCTCTTGGAAGGAAGCGCTGGACAAAGTTTTGGCGCCTTCCTCGCCCCGGGTGTTCGCTTGGCACTCACGGGCGAAGCCAACGACTACGTTGGCAAGGGAATGAGCGGCGGCGAAATCATCGTTCGTCCCCCCGCAAAACATCGGTTTGCTCCTCACGAAAACTCCATCATTGGCAACACCTGCCTCTATGGAGCGACCGGAGGACGCCTCTTTGCGAACGGCCGCGGCGGCGAACGCTTTGCAGTGCGTAACTCGGGAGCCGTAGCAGTCACTGAAGGCATCGGCGACCACGGTTGCGAGTACATGACCGGAGGCACGATTGTGGTGCTCGGAGACACGGGCAAGAACTTCGGGGCAGGGATGACGGGCGGCGAAGCGTACATCTTCGACGTGTCCGGAAAATTTCCCGACCTCTACAACCCGGGTCTGGTTGCGATCGAACGACTCAACGCCACCACCTCAGTTACTCTCCAGCAACTCATTCAGAAGCACCTCGAGGTCACTGGCAGTGCGCGGGCGCGAGAGATTCTGAGCGACTGGGAAAAACACTCCGGCTCTTTCTGGAAGGTGCAACCCCGCCCGCCTGCGGCAAAGCCCTCGGAGTCGAAGTTGCCGGCGAGCAGCGCTGCGGTGATCTCGGAGAAAGTGATCGCGACGCAGCCCTAGAGCCCTCGCTCTGCGGCTCTTGAAGGGATGGCGGCCTACCTCGGGTTCCCAAGCTGAGGTGAGGCCGCCTTCTTTCTTTGAAGCTCCGTGCCCTTGGCACGCTTGCTTTCCGCTGCCAGCTTGAGGAGCCTCCCCGACTTCCGCATGGGTCCCGCACTCCAAGTCTTTTTCTCACGCCTCTCCAGCTCCGTCATTTTGTGGGGCGTTTGCTCGGCGACCATGTTCTGGGCCTACGAGCCCGGCTTTTGGCTGCTCCTGGCAGGACTGATCCTCCGTGGCCTTTGGGAGTTTTTCCGCATGCTTTCCCATGCCAAACTCCCGCACTTTCCAAAAACCGGTATGCTCTTGGGCGCCGCACTCTGCCTGGGCTCGCTCTGGACCGCTTCGCGTTGGGGATGCCAGGCTGCGATGCAATTCGAGTCGCTGACTCTCACGCTCAGCGTGCTGTGGGTCTTTGCCAGACAGATGGCGCGGACCGCGCCGGAACCGCTCCCCGCAGCATCGATCGCGTACACCCTCCTCGGAGTCGTCTACATCCCCTTCCTCGCTTCTTTCACCACAAAGCTCCTCTACATCACTCCCCAAACCGGTACGGGCGCAATCACCGGACATTTCTATCTCCTCTTCCTTGTCCTGGTCACCAAGTTCTCCGATTGCGGAGCTTACCTCGTCGGTTCGCTTTTTGGAAAACACCGGATGATCCCTCACATTTCGCCCAAAAAAACTTGGGAGGGATTCGGCGGGGCTCTGCTCCTATCGGTCGCCGGATCTCTGGCACTGCTCAAAATCTTTCCGACTCGGCTTGCCCTCATCTCGCCGGCGCACGGGATTATCTTGGGTCTCCTCTTGAGCGTCGTCGCGGTTATCGGCGATTTAGCGGAATCAATCATCAAGCGCTCCACAACCACCAAGGATTCAGGGCATTTCCTTCCCGGCATTGGTGGAGCGATGGATCTTATTGATTCGCTGCTGTTTACGGGACCGGTTTTTTACCTCTACCTTCGTCTTATCCTCGGCGCGTAATGGTCTCCAGCTCACTCCCCCATTCAAATTCACGACGTCGTGTCGTGATCTTAGGATCCACCGGATCCATCGGGCAATCGGCCTTGAAGGTCGCCGCGGACATTCCGGAAAGAATGCAAGTGGTCGGATTGGCGGCATCCCGCAGTGTCGATGCTTTTGTGGCCCAGGTTCGCGAATGGCGCCCCGTGGCTGCCGCACTTTTTGACTCCCATGCTGCCGCAACAGCCCGAGAAAAATTGGGAACCACAGCTCCGGAAATTCTCGAGGGCGAGGAGGGACTTTGTGCTCTGGCCACCCTGCCCGAGGCCGATCTCGTTCTCATCGCGATTGTGGGAACGGCAGGATTGCGCCCCGCGCTGGCAGCGATTGAGGCGGGGAAGGACATCGCCGTCGCATCCAAGGAAATTCTCGTCATGGCGGGCTCGGTGGTCATGGAAGCGGCCCGCCGTCGAGGCGTGAAGGTACTGCCCGTCGACAGCGAGCATAATGCCATCTTTCAATGCGTGGAGGGGCGTCGCCCCGAAGAAGTATCGCGACTCATTTTGACGGCAAGCGGCGGGCCCTTTCGCACCCTGCCCGCAGATCGGCTTCCCTTGGTCACGCCAGCGCAGGCCCTCAAACATCCCACGTGGGAGATGGGCCGCAAGATCTCGATCGACTCAGCAACCCTTTTCAACAAGGGACTCGAGATGATCGAAGCCCGCTGGTTGTTCGACATTCCGATGCAGCGGGTGGAAGTCGTGGTCCATCCCCAGAGCATTGTGCACTCGATGGTCGAGTTTGTGGATAGCTCCATTCTGGCCCAGCTGTCCTCCACGGACATGTGTTTCCCGATTCAGTACGCCGTGACCTGGCCTGAGCGCGTTCCCAACCGACTCCCCCCTCTGGACTTCGCGCGTTTGGGCAAGTTGGAGTTCGAGCCGCCCCGACTCGCTGATTTCCCAGCGCTCGGCCTCGCGCGCTGGGCGGGTGAAGCCGGGGGCACCCTGCCGGCGGTGCTCAACGCCGCAAACGAGGTCGCCGTAGAGACTTTCCTCGGAGGAAAATGCAGCTTCCCAGCCATTTGGCAATGCGTCGAAGCCACCATGCAAGCCCACCAACCGACAGATCACCCCAGTCTGGAGGACATCTTGGACGCGGATTCGTGGGCCAGAAATTTTACGCAAATTCAAATGCGAAGCCTGTGCCCCTAGTTTGCATCGCCGTCTCCAGACCCGGCCTCGGCGAGTCGGTCTGCGGTTACTGAAACAACGCTCGGCTCTCGCGATTCCACAGCCGACTCCGGCGAACCCATTTTCGCTGTTGCGCAAACACCCTCCACCCCCCTCTGTGTCCGCATGTCCTTCGAGCTCGCCTCTGACTTCTCTCCCCGTGGAGACCAAGCGCAAGCCATCGCTAAACTCACAAAGTCCCTCCGCGCGGGAAACCGCCACCAAACGCTGCTCGGTGTCACCGGCTCCGGCAAGACCTTCACCGCCGCAAATGTGATCCGGGAACTGGAAAAGCCGACGCTGGTCATCTCTCACAACAAGACACTCGCCGCCCAGCTCTACTCGGAATTCAAACAATTCTTCCCCAACAGCGCCGTCGAGTACTTCGTCTCCTACTTCGACTACTATCAGCCCGAGGCGTACATCCCCACCTCCGACACCTACATCGAGAAAGACTCCTCGATTAACGAAGAAATCGAGCGACTCCGCCTTTCCGCCACCTCTTCACTCCTTACCCGACGCGACGTGATTGTAGTCGCCTCTGTGTCCTGCATCTACGGCTTGGCTTCCCCAATCGATTTCCTCGAAATGCTGCTGACGCTCAAGCTCGGGCAAACCCTCTCCCGCGATACCCTACTCGCAAAGCTGGTCGATATGCTCTTTGAGCGCAACGACATCCAATTCGGACGCGGAAAATTTCGCGTACGCGGTGACACCGTGGAAGTCCAGGCCGGCTCAGAGGACGAAGAGGCTTTCCGAATCGAATTCTTCGGCGATGAAATCGATCGTCTGACCCGATTCGATCCACTCACCGGTCACTCGATCGAATCGATGACTGTGCTGACACTGTTCCCGGCCAAACAGTTCGTCACCCCCCAGGACAAACTCCAAAAAGCGATGGTCTCCATCCGGGAGGAACTCAACGACCGGATTCGCTGGTTCGAGACCCAGGGCAAGTTGCTTGAGGCGCAGCGGCTCCGGATGCGCACGGAGTACGACTTGGAAATGATGCAGGAGCTCGGCTACTGCGGCGGGATTGAGAACTACTCGCGGCACCTCACCGGACGTCCGCCGGGATCTCGCCCCTACACCCTGCTGGACTTTTTTCCCAAGGACTACCTGCTCGTCGTCGATGAATCTCACGCCACGCTCCCGCAAGTCGGTGGCATGTACGAGGGAGACCGCGTGCGAAAAACGACCCTCGTCGAGCACGGCTTCCGTCTCCCGAGTGCCCTCGACAATCGCCCGCTGAACTTCGCGGAATTTATGGAGATGACGGCGCAGACCCTTTACATCAGCGCGACCCCGGCGCCCTTCGAGCTCCGCAATTCCATCGTCGGAAACACCGCCTACCTCCCCAATCCCGCCGCTGGTTCTCCCGAGGCCATGTCTGCTCCGCCCGTCCGCCTCTCCCGCACGGACGCTCCAATTGAACAGTTCGACGTGCTCACTCCGAACGCGCCACTGATTGTCGAGCAGATCATCCGTCCCACGGGTCTCTTGGACCCCAAAATTACTCTCCGCCCTTTACGCGATCAGATTGACGAGTGCATGGAGCTTTGCCGTCAGCGGATCGAAAAAAACGAGCGCGTTCTCATCACGACCCTGACCAAACGAACTGCGGAAGACCTCTCCGAATACCTGAAAGATTCCGGACTGAGAGTTCGCTATCTGCACAGCGACGTCGACACGATTGAACGCGTCGAGATTCTGCGCGGCCTGCGTGCGGGTGAGTTCGACATTCTGGTCGGGATCAACCTGTTGCGAGAGGGGCTCGACCTTCCAGAGGTTTCACTTGTGTGCATTTTGGATGCGGACAAGGAAGGGTATTTGCGATCCCAAACCTCGCTGATCCAAACCGCTGGGAGGGCCGCGCGGCACGTCCACGGCGAGGTCTACCTGTTCGCAGACACGGTCACCCGCAGCATGGAGGCTTTGCTCTCCGTCACGGAATACCGGCGATCGAGGCAGATGGCGTACAATGAAAAACACGGCATCACGCCGCAGAGTGTGCGGCGTGCGGTGCAGGAGAGCCTCCACACCATTCTCAAAGGAAGCCAGGTGGAGGCCGGAGTGATCCAGAACGGCGGCGGCGATTTTTCGCTGAGTGAAACCCTGCGCGAACTTGAAGAGGAAATGCTCGCCGCCTCCGCCGCGCTCGAGTACGAGCGTGCCGCCCTCCTGCGCGACCAAATTCAGGAGCTCAAAAGCGGCACCGGCCTTCACCGATTGACCCCAGCGAAAAGTTCGGCTTCGGGGGTCGCTTCGAAAAAGGCGGGCGGATGGAAAACAAAAAAGGGGAGGTCCTCGAAGAACCTCCCCTCCTGAAATACAAAAGCCCGCTCTGGGCTGCGACTAGAGCAGCAGCAGGGTCGGGGTCTCCAAAAGGCGCTTTAATTCAGCGAGATAACTCGCAGCCACCGCACCATCGACCACGCGGTGGTCCGCGCTGACACCGATTGCGACGCGCTGACCCACCACGATGGTGTCCCCCGGGCCCACCACGGGCTTTTTCAAAATCGCGCCAACGCTCACAATCATCGCCTGAGGGGGATTGATGATCGCATCAAAAAACTCGATGCCGTAAGAACCGAGATTGGACACCGTGATGGTTCCACCCTGGTACTCTTCGGGCTTTAATTTCTTGGCCCGGGCTCGCGATGCGAGGTCTTTCACCGCTTCGCTGATTCCCGCGAGACTCTTCTTTTGAGCATCCCTCACCACAGGCGTCACGAGGCCATCCTCCACCGCAACTGCGACCGAAAGGTTCACTGAACCGAACTGCACAATCGAGTCCCCCGCAAAGGAAGCATTCACGGCCGGGACTTTCGTTGCGGCTGCGACCACCGCTTTCAGCACGAAGTCGTTCACCGTAAGCTTCAGAGCGCCCTCTTTGTCGGCTCCTGCATTCAACTCAGCGCGCATCTTCATCATGGGCGCAGCGTCGACTTCCACATGTAGGTAGAAGTGCGGGATTTGAGTCTTGCTGGCCAACAGGCGCTCCGCGATGACCCGGCGCATTCCACTCAGCGCGATCTGCTGATCCCCAGCCCCGGCTGCCGGCGCCGCAATCGGAGCGGCTGCCACCGCCAACGGAGCGGGAGAGGGCTGGGCGGCCGCAGAGGCCTTCGCGGATTGCACATCACGCGCGATAATTCTCCCGCCCGGGCCCGTGCCCTGAAGCTTCGCGATCTCGAGCCCCTTCTCCGCCGCGAGTTTCTTCGCCAGCGGAGACGCTTTGACCCGCCCGAGTGCCCCCACAACCGCGGCGGGTGCAGGGCTTGAAGGTGCCGCCGCGACAGGACCGCCCACCGGCACCACCGCCGGTGCCCCGGCGGACGCTGCCACTGGCGCCGGCGCTGCTTGGCCCGCGGCTGGAGCTGCCTCTCCCTTCTTCAGCAGAAGCGCAATACGTGCGCCGATCGGAACCTTCTCGCCCGCCTTCACCAGACACTCGTGCAAAATCCCGTCGTCAAAGCTCTCAATCTCCATCGTCGCCTTGTCGGTCTCCACGTCGGCCAGAACGTCCCCGGTGGCCACTTTATCTCCTGGGTTTTTGCGCCACTTGAGGAGGGTGCCCTCCGTCATCGTGTCAGCAAGCTTCGGCATTTCAATGTAAGTGGCCATGCAAAGAGTTCTTCAAGGGTTGAAAGAACCCTTGGTTTAGCGGGTGAAAGGAGCCGGGGGAAAACTTTTTTAGGAAAACCCAGGCCCCCCTCGCAGGCCCCCTCCACTCACCGCCCGGAGGCTTCAGCTACCCTCCCTCAACCTTGATTGAGCTTGGGGTCCTGGTTCGCCCGGGAGCGTAGTGCAACGATCGCACGCACCCTCTGGTCAAAATCCGTGTGCCGCGCCCGCAACTGCTCAAAAGCTTCCCGCCGGAGCATGTACACGTCGCAGTAGTCCAACGCGCAGACACTCGCAGTCCGTTTTTCCCCCGAAACCAACGCCATTTCGCCAAAAGGCGAGCCGGCTCCCAGCTGCGCAATCACCGTGCCGTCCACCTGAACCTCGGCCGTTCCGCTGGAGAGAAAATACATGCAATCGCCGCGCTCTCCCTGGCGGATCATCGCATCCCCCGGAAGGAAGACCTGAGGCTCCAGCATCTTGACCACCTCGCGGACAAACAAATCCGAAGCATTCTGAAAAAACTCCACCTTGCGCAAAATTTCGCGGTTCAGGTGAATCAGGACATCGGCCGCTAAACTGCTCGGCAGCTCACGCAAGACATCTTCATCGGAAACATTGCGCCGCTTTTCCCAAAGATAATGGTAATAATCGCGCACTCTTGCCTGAATCTCCTGCGGCAACTGTTTTGAACGCATAAATTCATTCACCTCCTCTGTGCGCTTCGTAAAAGCTGCTTTCGCAGAATCCAAATTCGCAATAAGCCCCGAAACATTACCTACAATGTACCCATACATGGAGACTCCCAAAATCTCCACAATGATGGTATACACAATTTGAACATTATTATCCTTGGCCGGACTGTAATCTCCATACCCCACTGTACCCACCGTGGTCACCGTCCAGTATAAGGCACGCAGATAGACCTCAAAGTGTGTAAAAACCTTCTTTTCCGCCTCGGTTTTGATCTCCTCCCAAGCACCTTCCCGCATCACCCATTTGCTCGTCGCTGGGCTTGTCTCCATCTCCAGGGGAGAACCGCCCACCACAACCCAAAAAATCGACATCGCGTGAACAATCTGCGCAAACCAGTAACCAAAAGACATCAAGCGCATGATGGCCGGATTGAGCTGGAGATGGCTCTGCAAGTCCCGGAGGACTGTAAATACTTTGAATGTTTTTAAGAGCGGAGATATCCGAAGCAACCAGAGAATCCAATGCTCACTCTGCGTCCAATCGGCAATGTACTCAAAAGGCATCGCCGCCAAAAAATCCACCACAAACCAACGCCTCGAATAATGCCCCACCACCTCCTTCCATTCATCCAGAACCCGCAAATTCTTTTTGACGGTGGTTGTAAAATCCAAAAACAAATCCACCCACATAAACCCAATAACCGACCAGTAAAGAAAGTCATGGACCCGATAATCCCATAGCAATCGATAAGACAAAACGACCGCAAAACAAAGATTCAGGGGAATTAAGGCAATGCCCCAAGCAAGACGAATCCGGCTATCGTGCCTGATCAAATTCATAAAAATCAGCTTCCTCTCGGCCCTTCCCCAAGCCCTTCAGACAGCGGAACCCTTTGGGCCGGGATTCTCGTCTGCGGGAACCCAGTGCACTTTTCTCATCGGATAGGGCGTCCTGAAGCCCGACTTTTGCAGGTCATACCAGATGTGGGTTCTGAGTGTATCGGAGGCCTCCGCGAGAGTCTCTTCATTCGCTACCCAAAAACTGACCTCATACTGCACCGCAGATTCTCCAAAATCCTTCAGGACCACTCGTGGGGGCGGATCCAGTAGCACCCCGGGAGTTCTTTCAGCCGAGGCCTTCAAACACGCCTTCACCGCCTCCGGCGCCGCGCTGTACTCCAGCCCCACCAGCACCGAGGAGGCTCGCTCCTGAGTCGGAGCAGACAGGTTCACAATGGTCCCGCCCGCCACCGTTTTGTTCGGCACCTCCACGAGCACGTTGTCCGGGGAGCGCATCCGGGTCGCCCGCCAATTCACTTCCAAGACCTGCAGGCGACGCCCATCCAGCTGCAACCAATCGCCCGGCTTAAAGGGACTCGCCATTTGCAGCGCGATCCCGGCAAGCAGGTTTCACAGCAAGTCCTGGGAGGCAAACCCCAGAATGGCCACCGAGACGGTAGACCCCAATTTGAGATCCATCACCTGCACCCCAAACACTCCCTGTGCGATGAACAAGAGCGCGCCTCCGACAATCAGCGCATTTCCCACATCGGAGACAAACCGGGGGGGACGCACCTCTTGGACACGCTGAAACCAGCCGCTCCAGAAGTATTTGCGAATCAGACTCACCCATAGTAGCGCACCGGAGAAAATGGCTGCCGCGAGAAGGATTCTTAGCAGCGTCGGGATCACTGCGGCACCCGGCACTTTCTCCAGAGAGGTCTGGAGGATACGCCCGGCAAAATAAGCGCAAAGGCTCCACACCATGACCTTGAACCGCAGCCCAAGCGGCACGCCCCATCGCCGCTGCATCCATCGCCCCCCCCAAAAACAAACCAGGCTGGCCAAAGGAATCACTACAATCGCCAGCACCAACTCAGAGGTCTCAATCGACGGGCGCATGCGCCGCATCATGCAACAGCCTTCTCCTTAGTCGCAATCTCTCTGGGAACCCGGCTTTTCCACAAAAATTTGCCCCTGCCTGCGGCGAACGAAGCATCCCGCACTCAGGTTTACCTTCGCTGGACGGAGACGCACCAACAGACCCAACACCGCCTCCACCTCCGAAAATCCGATTCCCTGACAACCCTGCCTCCGTAACCAGCGGGCCACTCGTCTTCGCCGAAGAGCGAGGGGCATCTTCCCAAGGGCATCGACATCAAGGACCTCCCCCAAGACCGTCTCCCCTCCCTCGCAGGTATCCATCCATTCCGCCTCAGCCCGGAGAATCTCCGCCGCCCTCCAAATCGCCTCACGCACCGGACGCTGCATGACCCGCTCCATTTCTGGCAAAAGCTCGTGGCGAATCCGATTACGCGTCCAACGCGAGTCCCGGTTGGAGGGATCCTCCCGATAAGCCAGCCCTCGATCTTGCACCATCGCATCAATTTCCCATCTCCACACGGATAGGAGCGGCCGTAACACGCGCACCCTCCCGTCCTCGCGAAAACTGAACGGCGCCATCCCCCCCAACCCGGACGTTCCTGCCCCCCGGAGCAGGCGAAAGCAGAACGTCTCGACTTGGTCGTCCGCATGATGCGCGAGGACCAGGGGCGCACCCTGATGGCTCCGGCTTACTTCACAGAAAAAGGCATACCGCGCCTCGCGGCCCGCCTCCTCCACTCCGACACCCGCCGCAGACGCCGCCGCAGCCACATCAACCCGGCGGCTGAGGAATCCGAGCCCCATCCCAGATGCAAACTCCTGAGCCCAAGTGCAATCCTCGGCGCTTCCGGTCCTCAAACCATGATCCAAGTGGCAGAGGACGAGATCAGGCCATCCCCCCTCCTTCAACAAATGCACGAGCGCCACCGAGTCCCGCCCGCCCGAAAACCCCACCACCAACCTCTCCCCGGGAGAAATACCGCAGGTGGTCAGGGAAAGAGAAAGCCTTTCGTGAAGCGGGAGGTTCAATCGCGCTGGATCCGAGAATGGCCTCAAACGATCCGATCGGATCCAAAATAAGAGTGCAGCGCCTCGGGGAGGAGGATGCTTCCATCGGCCTGCTGATAAGTCTCAACAAGAGCGACAAAGAGACGCGGCAACGCCGTTCCGGAACCGTTCAGAGTGTGGCAGAATCGGTTTTTTCCCTCGGCGTCCTTGAAGCGGAGATTCATCCGCCTCGCCTGAAAGTCCCCAAAGTGGGAACAGCTCGACACCTCGAGGTAGGACTGCTGTCCGGGAGCCCACACCTCGATGTCGTACGTTTTTGCTGATCCAAATCCCAAGTCGCCCGTGCACAGCTCGATGACCCGGTAATGGAGCCCCAAAATTTGCAACACGCGCTCCGCATGCGAAGTGAGTTCCTCCAGCGCCTGCGATGCCGCCTCAGGCGTCGTGACTTTGACCAGCTCGACTTTGTCGAATTGGTGCATTCGGATCAGCCCCCGGGTACCCAGCCCCGCAGAACCCGCCTCCCTGCGAAAACAGGGCGTGTATGCCGCGTAACTCAGAGGCAGCGCGTCCTCCGCCAGAATTTCCTCACGATGCAGATTGGTGACTGGCACCTCAGCCGTGGGTGCGAGGTAAAGCTCGTCCCGATCACAACGATAGAGCTGGTCTTCGAACTTGGGCAGCTGGGAGGTTCCAACAAGCGCCTCCGGTCGAACGACAAAGGGGGTGCTCACCTCCGCGTACCCGTGCTGCGAGGTGTGTAAATCCAGCAGGAAATTCAGAAGCGCGCGCTCCAGACGCGCGCCGTTGCGGGTAAAGCACACAAAAGCGCTGCCGCTCACCTTGGCCGCCCGCTCAAAATCAAACAGCCCGAGACGCTCTCCCAGCTCCACATGACTCTTCGGGGTAAACGAAAGCTCCGGCGGCTTGCCCCAGGTCCGAACCTCCGGATTCTCGGAAGCATCCACCCCCACGGGAGCCGCATCGTGCGGCAGATTCGGCAAATGCAAGAGCAAGTCCCGCTGTCTCTCGTCCAAAGCCGCACTGGCTTCATTCAGGGCGGCCACCGAATCCCCAATGCCCCGGACCTCCGCCTCCAACTCACTCGTGTCCTCGCCCTTGGACTTCCGGGAGCCGATTTCCTTGCTCATGCGCTTGCGTTCGCTCTGCAACTGCTGCAACCGCGTTTCACTCGCGCGCCTCTCCCGATCACACACGAGGATATCCTCAATGCGCAAATGGGCGTCCCCCCCGCGAGTGGCAAGACGCGCTTTCACATAATCGGGCTGTTCGCGGATGAGGCGGATATCGAGCATAGGTTAAAAGGGGTTCCAGAACCCTCACCCGGGTGCAAGGCCGACTTGAGGATCGCCTAGGCAGGACCCGAGCTTTCCCGCCGGAGATATTCCGTAGGGAAGACCACCTGCTGGGGTGGTCCCATCTCGCGGCCAGACTCGATTCTTCCGAGAATCAACTCCCACGCCTTCGCAGCGATCAGCGCGATAGGCTGGGCAATGGAGGAGAGGCTCACAGGCAAAAAAGTCCCCATCGGGATATTGTCGACCCCCACAACGGACAGGTCGTCCGGAACCCTCAGTCCCACATCCTTGGCCGCTCGCATGGCAGCCATGGCGGAAATATCATTCAGAGCAAGCAGCGCACTCGGGCGGGAATCCATGGCCAGACAGGCACGCGCCGCCCCGTAGGCATCCTCCATCGCGGGACCGCAACGCAACACCTGGTGGTCCATCTTTGCAGTGAGCGACATCTC
The DNA here is from genome assembly GCA_037975925.1 of Verrucomicrobiota bacterium. Classification (GTDB taxonomy): domain Bacteria; phylum Verrucomicrobiota; class Verrucomicrobiia; order Chthoniobacterales; family Chthoniobacteraceae; genus Chth-196. Next base: position 44,694 of record JBANFR010000002.1, on the reverse strand, counting down.
CCGCATCAGATCGCTAAAGAGGCGCAACCGATGCCCATCCGACTGCCCTTCCGCAAGCGCACTCAGGAAGGCAAACCGGCGATGTCCCGCCTCCACCAGCGAAAACACAGCCTGCCTCAACCCCACCTCGAAGTCTGAAACAACACAGTCTACCGGCAAGACCTCACCAGCCGCCGTTCCAAAAATCACGAAGGGCGATCCCGTCGAAAACTGGCGCCTCAAAAAGCTGTCGTGCGCCTGATGATCGCTCAAAAACGCCACCACCCCGTCCAACTGGCGGTTCAAAATCTCCTCCAAACACTTTTTCTCGCGGTCCAGGTCACTGCGCCAACTCTCGATCACCACATCGTACCCGGCCCGCTCCGCCTCCAAGGTCAGATGGTGTGCAAAAGTCGTATAAAAGGGATTCTTCAGATCGGCGATGAGCAGGCCAATCGCGTGGAAGCGGCCGATGCGAAGCCCCAGCGCAGCCCGGTTGGGGCGATACCCCAATTCCTCCGCCGCCTGGAAAACACGCTCGGCGGTCTCCTTCGAGGCCCACGAATTCGGACGGCGATTCAGAATGGTGGAGGCCGTGTTCACTGCCACGTTGGCCTTCGCGGCGACATCCTTCAGGCGAACTCTCATACGCCCCTAGAAAACCGCCCGCCGACTCCTTGCGCAATGTCTGTCTGCAGGGAAGCGCGTCTTCTTCCAAACCTCCAAATCTACGCCGGCTCGGCCCCACCCCCCCGGCAAATCGCAGGTGTCCCCAGTCAAAAGATTCCACATCCGGCAAAACGGGCCCTCCCGGAGTTTCCCTGACTTTTTTCCAAAGAAATCCTTAAGTTCCCCCCCCAGGTGACCGATCAGTTTCGTGTGGGCAGGTGCCTTCAGAAGGGACCCGCCCCACCCCACTGAACAAAACAAGGAAGTAGCAAACCACAAACGAAGGATCATATGCCCGTTTCAATCAACACCAACATCCCGGCGAGCCTCGCCTCGACGAACCTCAGCAAGAGCAATTCTCTGCTTCAAAAGAGCCTCCAACGCCTGTCCAGCGGCTCCAAAATCGCCAGCGCCTCCGATGACGCCGGTGGTCTCGCCGTTTCCATGCGCTTGGAAGCTGCTCTCAAGCGGACCGACGCAACCTCCGCAAACGTATCGAATGCCCTTTCCTTCCTCCAGACCCAGGACGGATCTCTGAAGGCGGCAGCCGACGTCCTCCAGCGCATGTCTGAACTGCGCACCCTCGCTTCCGACGTCACCAAAACCACGGGTGACATCAACAACTACCTCACCGAATTCAAGTCCCTTCAGGCTGAATTCTCCAAAGTGATGACGGAGTCCTTCAATGGGATCAGTCTCTTCGCGGCGGCCACTTCAAACGGAAGTCTGACAGTCCAACTCTCCGAAGACGGTCTCCAGACCATGGGCATCTCGCAGGTCGCTCTCTCGACCTCCGTGATGACCGCCGTGGTGGATGGCAACAACGTGTCTGACGTGGCTGCATTCCAAGCCCTGTCCACGGATGCAATCTCGAGTGCGATCTCCGAGATGGCGACCAACCGCGCAAACAACGGAGCTCAGTCCTCCCGCCTCCAGTTCGCTCTGGACGCTCTGGCAACCAACCACACCAACCTCGAAGCGGCCAACAGCCGTATCATCGACGTGGACGTGGCACTCGAAACCACCCGTTTGGCGCGCAATAACATCCTCGTTCAGGCCGGTTCGGCGATGCTCTCTCAGGCAAACGCCTCGGCTCAGATCGCTCTCAAACTCCTCCAGTAGTCTGCTCCCGCTCTACTGAATTCTAAAACTATCTTAATTTATGGCTATTTCCATTAACACGAATATTCCAGCCAGCCTGGCTTCGACCAACCTCTCCAAGAGCAATATGCTCTTGCAGAAGAGCCTTCAGCGCCTCTCCAGCGGATCCAAGATTGCGACCTCCTCGGATGACGCCGGCGGCTTGGCGGTTTCCACCCGTCTGGCGGCTGCCTTGAAACGCACGGACGCCACTTCTGCAAACGTCTCCAACGCACTCTCCTTCCTCCAGACGCAGGACGGATCCTTGAAGGCTGCGGCGGACGTTCTCCAGCGCATGTCTGAGCTGCGCACCCTGGCCTCCGACGTCACCAAGACGACGGGTGACATCAACAACTACCTCACGGAATTCAATTCTTTGCAGCTTGAGTTCTCCAAGGTGATGACGGAGTCCTTCAACGGGATCAGCCTCTTTGCGGCGGCTACCTCGAGCGGAAGCCTGACGGTGCGTTTGTCGGAAGACGGTCTCCAGACCATGGGCATCTCGCAGGTCGCTCTCTCGACCTCCGCAATGACCGCGGTGATGGATACAGCCAGCATCAGCAGCGTGGCAGCCTTCCAGGGTCTGTCCGTTGATTCGATCTCGAGCGCGATCTCAGAGATGGCCACGAATCGCGCCAACAACGGTGCTCAGTCCTCCCGTTTGCAGTTCGCTCTGGACTCGTTGGAAACCAATCGGACCAACCTTGAGTCTGCGAACAGCCGCATCATCGACGTCGACGTCGCAATGGAAACCACCCGTCTCGCTCGGAACAACATCTTGGTCCAAGCTGGATCCGCGATGCTTTCCCAGGCGAACGCTTCGGCTCAGATCGCCCTCAAACTCCTCCAGTAGTCCTTTACTGGAACCGGAGTTATCCCGTTCAAAAAACCTCCTCCCTCGCGGGAGGAGGTTTTTTTTTGACCTTTTCCGCCCCACGGAGTTCATGCCCACGAGGCAGCGGCTCCTTGTCCTCTTAGGAAAGCCAGTCGTCGACGGACTGCTCTGACGTTTTGCCCAATCGGGCGCGGAGCAACTCCTTCGTCAACCAGAGCTCCGCCTTCATGCGCAGCATTCCCACGTCGCAGGGAGGCACCCAAGGCCTCTCCTCCAATTGGCTCAACCGCTTCACGAGGATCTCGGCCTCCTCGCGTTCTCCGAAATGAAAGGCCACCCTCGCCTGAGTGAGAAGAAATTCGGGATGGCTTGCGCCGATTGCGCGACCCGCCCGGCACAATTCACGGGCTCCCTCCCAGTCCTTTTCTTTCACCAGACACGCCGAACTGCGAATCAACGCGCTGGAAACCAACTGGACATCCCCCGCTTGGAGCGCCTCCACGTAACAGAGTCGGTAGGCAGCCAAAGCGGCCGAATAGGCGCCCAGATCCCAGAGACAACCGGCGAGCAAAAAACGGTTCATCGGCAAGAAGCCGCTGCCCTGCCGGATTTGCTCCTGAAATATCTCCAAATTTCGCCACTGCTTTTCACGTACCTTTTCGGGTTCGACGTAGCCATCGTGGAGAATCTCCACCGGCCGATCCCAGAGATCCTCCAAAACCGGCACCCCCAAGCGAAGCAGACTCGTCTCCACCTGCTCGTGCACCGCAAATTCGTAGCAGACACCGGAAATCCGCGGGAACAGCCGGGTCAACAGAGCAAGCGACCCCGTACCACCCGACCCGGCCGCCACGCTCCGGTGGCGGATGCGAAAAGCCGCCCTTTTGTCGGGGTTGTCATGCTCCCACTGTTCCACAAACTCCCGGACTTGTTGCGCCGCCCCCGCTTCCATCCACTCGTCAGTATCCAAAACCAACACCCAACGCCCCGTCGCCTCCTCCAGGCTCCGATTGCGCGCCGCACTAAAATCACCGGTCCACTCGAAACGGATCACCCGGGCTCCCAGGGCCGCGGCGACCGACTCGGTTCCATCGGTAGAGCCGGTGTCTACCACGACGGTTTCATCGACCGCTCCCCGCACCGATCCCAGACAACGAGCCAGAATTTCCGCTGAATTTCGCGCGATCACACATAAGCTCAGGAGCGGAAGGGACATCTCCCCCCACTATACAGAGCTCTCCCGGACCATCAAATCCCGTCAAAACCGCCCCCGGGGCGGCACCTCTTTTGCTCACGCCGACCGCGCCTTCAACCTCGATGTCCTCCATTTCAGAACTCTTCGTCAGCGCTCAAAACCACTTCCGCCTCGGCCATCTTCAGGAAGGTGCGGAACTGTGCCGCCAAATCCTCTCCATCGAACCGACTCATCGCGAGGCCGCCTTTCACCTCGCCTCGTTCCACCTCTCCTCGGGTCAGCCGATGGTAGCCAAGAGTTTACTTCAGAAAAGCCTCGAGGCCACCCCCACGTGCACCGCCTCCCTCAAACTTCTGCTTCGAACCCTGCAAACTCTGGGAGAAAGCGATCGCATTCTCCCCGTTTTTCACGCGGCGGCCCTCCGGGCGCCGAATGTCACCCACCTCTATTCATTTCTCCTTGAGACCCTCACCGAGGCGGGAGAGCAAGCCCTCGCCCGGCAATTCCTCGAGGAAGCTCTTCAGAACCACCCCACCACTCCGGGACTCCATGCGAGGTTGGGCCATCTTCGACTTCAGGAGGGGCGTGCTGCGGACGCCCTGCTCCACTTCCGACGCGAAGCGGCGCTTTCTCCGAACTCCGCAGAGGTGCTGTTCGCCCTCGGCCAAGCACTGGAAGCCAACGATCTTCCCGACGAGGCCCTCGACGTTTACGCCACCTGTGTCCGTTTTGGAGACAACTCCCCTCTCGTCCTCCACTGTCTCGGAACGCTCCTCTTTCAAAAGGGCGCTTACGGAGAGGCCATCAGCACCCTCCGCCGCGCCTTGGAGAAATCTCCCGACTCCCTGCACACCCTGCACAACCTCGGTACGGCGCTCGTAAAAACCAACCAATTCGAGGAGGGCGCCCGACTTCTCTCGAAGGTGACCCGCCATCAACCCGACTGGGCCGGTGCATGGCTCCACTTGGCCACCGCCCTGCGCGAACTCGGAGACATTCCCGGTGCTTTATCAGCCTCTGAAAAAGCGTTGCAGCTGACCCCCGGAAAACAGGCTGCATTGCTCGAAAGAGCCGCCACCTTGCTCCGAGCAAGCGACGCGCGGGCAGCCTTCGACTGCTTCGAACAAGCACACGCACTGGCTCCGCTCAACGCCTCCCTCCACAGCGACCTCCTCTACACCTCCAACTACCGCGACGACCTCTCTCCCCGCGAACGATTCGAACTCCACCGCCAGTTCCATCTCCTTCACGAGGCCTCCCGACCTGAGCCTCCCCCCTTCCCGCTCTCGGATCCCGACCCGCTCCGCAAGATCCGCGTCGGCTACGTCTCAGGCGACCTCTGCATGCACTCGGTCGCCTTCTTTCTCGAACCCATCCTCCGGGCACATGACCGCTCCCGGTTCGAACTCTTCGCCTATTCCAACCGGCCTAGGCAGGACAAACTCTCCGACCATCTCCGCTCCCTCTTTGACCATTGGCACGAGGTTCACGCTCTTCACGACGACGCCATGGAGGCCCTCATCCGCCACCACCGTATCGACATCCTCTTCGACCTTTCCGGACACACCGCCCGCAATCGTCTCCCCGTGTTCGCCCGGAAACCCGCCCCCATCCAACTCACCACCATTGGCTGCATGCAGACGACCGGGCTGTCGTCCATCGACTTCCGGATCACGGACGCTTTTCTCGACCCGGCAGGCCAGACGGAGGCTTTCCACTCTGAAAAATTGCTCCGCCTCGACTCCGGAGCCTTCTGCTTTTGGCCCCCGCCAAACGGTCCCGAAGTCAGTCCTGCGCCGTTTTCCAAAGGTCAGGGAGTAACCTTCGCCTCCTTCAACAATTCGGCAAAGATCAGCGCTCGGGTGCTCGAATGCTGGGCCCAAATCCTCACCCAAGCGCCGAACACGCGTCTCCTCATGGTCGGGGAAAAGAGGAACCGCGCCGCACAGGCTCTCCAGTCTTTGGGGATCGCCCCGGAGCGCCTCATTGTCCTGGAACGTCGACCGCTGCAGGCCTACCTCGAGCTTCATTCCGAAGTCGATGTCCTCCTCGATACCTTCCCCTACAGCGGACTGACGGGAACCCTCTTTGCGGCATGGATGGGGGTGCCGTGCCTCAGCCTGGAGGGGGAACACTCCGTGGCGCGCAGCGCCAGCGCCATCAACGCCCAACTTGGTCTGGAGGGGTGGATTGCGAAAACTCCCGAGCACTATGTCGAAATTGCGCTCGAGGTTGCTCGGACCCCGGAGAGCCTGTTGCCGGACCGAATTTCGCTGCGGAACAGGGTTCGGGAGCGCTTTTGCGACGCATCTCGATTCACGCGGGAACTGGAAGGACGCCTCTTGGGACTGTGGGCGGAATGGTGCGAGGCCAACCGCGATCAGCACTCTTTTGACACACAACTCACTCAAACGAGGATTATTGCAAAAACACTTCTCGCCACGGGACTTTTGAATGAAGCAACCCACGAACTCGAGCACTGGCACCGCCGAACCCCTGGGGAACCCGAGCCGCTCCTGCTGCTCGCCTCCGTCTCCATCCAGCAGGCGCAACCCGAAAGGGCCGCGAATGATTTGCAAACCGCCGCAACGCTTGCACACGACGACCCGGCCATCCTGGCTTCCGTCGCGGAACTCTTCAGCTCCATCGGCCGCCACCGGGAGTCGCTGGAGGTGAGCCAGATCCTTGCGAAAAAAGACCCGAACGACCTCAAGACTCTGCTGCGTTTGGGAGACACGTTCCGCGCTTTGGAGCGGTTTGCGGAGGCCGAGACCGCTTACCGCGAAGCGCTCCGAATTGCGCCGGACAACGCAGGGCTGCGCCAGGGCTTGGGGGCGTTTCTCTTCAAGGTCCTCGACCAGCCCCTCGAGGCTTTGGAGGTGCTCAATCCGAAAGATCACCCCTGGCCGGAATCCTATTCCGCCCACTTCGCGCGGGGCGTCGCCTACATCAACTGCGGACGCTTCTCGAAGGCCGTGGAATCCCTCCGGACGGCCGTCGGATTACACCCCGAAAAAGCCGAGCCGCGGATCAATCTGGGCGCCGCACTCAAGGAACTGTTCCAGAATGACGAGGCCATTGAGGTTCTCCGGAGCGCACTCCGCTTGGAGCCGCGTAATACGACCGCAATCAATAATTTAGGAGTTTCACTGCGCCAGAAGGGAGACTTTGCCGCGGCGGAGAAAGTGTTCCGCGAACTGATTCAGATCGCGCCGAATTGGTTCATGGGCTACCTCAACCTGGGGTCCAACTTGGTCCAAATGGGCAAGAATACCGAGGCCATCTCCCTCTTTGAAAAGGCCCTCGAACTCAACCCTTCCTCCCAAGGCGCATTCAGCAGCCTCATTTTTTGTCTAAACTACGAGGAAACCGTCACCCCGGAGGAGATATTCCAAAAGTACCGGGAGTTCAGCGAACGCTTCGAGACCCCCTACCTCCGCCGCGCCACCCCTCACCCCAATCTCCGGGACCCCGAACGCAAACTGCGGATCGGCTACGTCTCCGCTGATCTCCGCGAACACTCCGTTCACTACTTCGCCGAACCCCTGCTGCGCGGCTACAATCGCGACCAGTTCGAGGTGTTTTGTTACTACAACTACGCCATCGAAGATCCCGTCAGCCTGCGACTGCGCCGCTCTGTGGACCATTGGCGTCCCATTCTCGGCCACTCCGACTCCGCCGTCGCGGAGCGCATCCGGGCCGATCAAATCGACATCCTCATTGATTTTTCAGGCCACACCGCGGGAAACCGCGTCCTTCTCTTCGGACACAAACCCGCGCCCATTCAGGTCACGATGATTGGTTGCATGCAGAGCTCGGGACTCCGCTCCATGGACTACCGCTTCTCCGACCAGTGGATGGATCCCGTCGGGCAAACCGAGCATCTGCACACGGAGACGCTCATTCGCATGGAGGCCGGGGCTTTTTGCCTTGAACCCATCGCGGACGCCCCCCCCGTCAATCCTCTCCCCGCCCTGCAAAACGGTCACCTCACCTTCGGCTCCTTCAACAACCTCGCAAAAATCAAACCCACGGTCCTCGCCGTCTGGGCGAAGATTCTTCATCGCATCCCCGACTCACGCCTCATCGTCGTCGGGCGCAGTCCGGAAACCATTCGTGATGCACTGGCAAACCTCGGCATCGCGCCTGAACGCATTGAACCGGTGGGGGTTCTTTTGAGGAAAGAGTATCTGGCACTGCACCAGCGCACCGATCTGCTCCTCGACGCCTTTCCCTACACAGGGCTCACCATCGACTCCATCGCGGCGTGGATGGGTGTTCCCAGCATCACCATCGAGGGCCACTGTGCTGCCGGACGCGCCGGATCGGCGATCATGCGTCGGCTGGGACTCCCCGAATTTGTGGCCCGGGACGAGGCCGCCTACGAAGAAGCCACCGTCCGTTTGGCGAAGGACTGGACTTTTCTGGGGAAGGTTCGGGCCTCGCTCCGTTCGCGCTGCAAGCATCACTTGGCCAACACGGAGGCGTATGTCCGCGAATTCGAGCAGCATCTCCGGCGCATTTGGACTGAATGGTGCGCCAAAGCACAGTAACTCACGGCTCCACGCATGAATTCCAACCCGACCCCACGCGCCGTCACTTGGTTCCATCCCGAGTTTGATCTCGGGTCCCTGTTCACGGCCTGGTGCCGAACGTCTGCCCACCCGGCCTTCCCTGACGGGGTTTGGCAAACCCGCTGGATTCCCTCAAGCCAAACGCCCCCTTCGGAGTCGGAGCTTTTCGGAGGCCCGGTCCCGGGAGGCATCCACAATCACCTCCGTGTCGCCCGGCATTCCCGCGCCGAAATGCTCCGCTCCCAAGGTTACGCAAAGGTGACCGCCATGGGACTTCCCGCAGTCTACCTTCCCGACCCCGAGACGCCGCGAATCCCGCAAAGCCTACTCCTCCTGCTTTCCCCTGACCCCGCGCAACTCGCCTCACTGACTGCCCTCGTAGCGGCTTCGGTCTCGCCCTTCCTGCCTTTGGGAAAATTGCTGCAACGCATCGTTGTTTGCCTTCCCCCACACCTCCATGCAGCCGCCGCCGAATCTCTGAGCGACTTGCGCCATCAAGGGGTGGAGTTCCTCCCCTTTGAAGAAAATCTCCTGTGCGCCGCTTCCCTGAGGGAAGCAGCCCGGCTTTTTAGCGAAGCCACCTTCGTCAGCGGCAATCGCCCCGGGCATTGGCTCCCGCACGCGGCCTTCCGCGGCGCCCGAGTCTCTCTCCTTCCCCCGCTTCCCGGAGATCCAACGCACACGACGGAAGGACTCCCGTCCTGGCTGTTCCGTCCACCACTGCAGGCCGAGTGCGCCCGCTCCTGGGGAGCCGCAGAGCTCGGTATCTCTGAAAGACTGTCCCCCAAGGCTCTCGCCGCCAGCTGCCATTGGCCCGCTCCGGACTCCGATTCCACCCCGTTGCCCATCGGCCCAGAAATCCCCTTTTCCGTCCAATGCGCCCCGCATCGCCTACTTCTTGAACTCCATGCGCGACCAAACTTGGAGAGGGAAATTGCGGCTTACAAACGCCTTCAGGAAGCGCATCCGCAAAACCCGCACTTTGCTCTGGTGCTGGCCCTCCTGAAAGCCGGAGGTAAAGCCCCACAGGAGGCCGTCGCACTCCTCCAAAGGGCGCTCGACGCCTGCCCCGATCACCCGCTCCTCGCCCACACCCTGGCAGAACTCCTCCTCTCCGCAGGGCGGATCTCCGACGCGGCACGCCTCTCGCAAATCGCCGTCCAGAAAGCCCCCCGCCAACCACAGGCTTACCTCCAGCTCGGCCGCCTTCTGGAGGCCGCCGGACACAGCGACCTGGCCACGGAACTCCTAAGCCAAGGCCTCGCGCTCGCCCACGAGGCCCCTCCCGAAATCCTGTGGCCCGGCAGCACCGGCTCCTCCTTGCACGGAAAAACGCTCCTCGTCTCCTGCTCCAGCAAACCCGCAAGCGCCGCAGAAGGCCTCCTCTTGGTCAGGTCTTTTCGTCAAAACTTTGGCCACCCAAACTCCGGGGTGGACCTCGACCTCACCTTCGAAAACCGCCTGGGACTTCCGGAAGTCTACAACGCAAAACTCGAAGCCGCCGCACACGCCGGGTACCGCTTCGCGGTTTTTGTGCACGACGACGTGTTCATCGACGACCCCCAGCTGACTCTGAAATTGGAAAGAGCGCACAAGAAGCACGGCTTTCATCTGATCGGCGTGGCCGGAGGGTCGCAACCCGCCATCGTTTATCCATCGCTGTGGCACCTGATGTGTCCGCGCGACCAACTGCGCGGGGCTGCCGGGCATTTTGAGGCCGAACAACGCACCCAGACCAGCGTGTGCTTTGGCCCCAGCCCAAGCACCGTCGAACTGCTCGATGGGCTTTTCCTCGGGGTCCATCTGCCCTCCGCCATGGCTGTGGGATGGCGGTTCGACACCCAATTTCGCTTCCACCATTACGACCTCGTGGCCTCCCTTGACGCCAAGCGCAAGGGCATGACCGCCGGAGTGTTTCCCATTCACCTGATCCATGCTTCCCCGGGTCTGCGCAGTCTCGACGACCCCGAATGGTCGAGGAGCGATGCCCTGTTTCGCCACCGTTTCGGTTCGCCCCCCACCGCCCACGCGCCCGAGGGGGGACCCGTTCCTCCAAACGATCCCGCCTGATTCGCGCAAAGAGGCCGCTCGGAAACCCTTGCAGCACCCCCCCGACTGGTCTGGCACCCTTTCTGCTGCCCTCCGCCCCATGCCACAGCAAGAAAGAATCTCCCAACTCCTCCATGACGCCAATTCCTTGGTCGCGCGGGGAGAACTGCCTCAAGCTTCGAACGTTTTCCGCGAAATTTTCGAAATCAGCCCGGGACATCCACAGGCCCTCCGGAGCCTTGCCGAAGCAATGCTCTCGGTCCACCAACACGAAAGCGCTCTGGCATTGCTGGCCGACTCCATCGATCCCGATTGGCCGGACGTACCCACCGTGCTGAAAATCTCCTCCATTCTCAAAAATGTTCAGCGCCACGAAGAGGCAGCCGATCTCCTCTTCGCGAGCGTTCATGCCAACCCGGCAAGTGCAGAACTCCGCTCTGAAGCGACCGCCCTCCTGTCCGCCTTGGGACGCGCCTCGGATCTCGCCACGCTCGCGGGGCTTTCCGCCACCCCCGAAGCCGAGGCTCCCGCTCCCGTTCCAGAGCAGGTTCCGGCCTGAGTCGTTCCTCTGGGCTACGGCCTCGCATAAGGCCTATAAGACCCCTCGAATTCGGCAGTTTCTGTGCTGAAAAACGCCTCCCTCAAAGAGGCGTTTTTTGTTTGTCCCCCTCGCATTCCTCCTGTCCCTTCACCCATCCACCCCTTCTTCAGGCCAACGTCCCGTCCATGAATCCCATCACCGACCTCCTCGACTCCGGCGATTTTGCAGCCGCTGCGGCCCTTCTCAAAGCCGCCCTTCAAGCCAACCCGGAAGATCCTGTCGCGCTGCTCGGACTCGCCAAACTTTCCTGCCTGATCGGCCAGTTCCGCGAAGCCGAAAGAACCCTGATCAAAGCCCTTCAAAACGGCGCGGAAGCCGTGGAATCCTCCCGCCTGCTCGCCGCTCTCTTGCACCACCGAAAGCAGCACGCGGCCGCTCTCCCTTTTGCCGAAATTGCGTTGGAGTGCCCACGAAATCAGCCCGCAGTACAGCAACTCCTTTCCGAAATTCTCGCCGCACTCGGCCAGACCGAGCGCGCTCAATCCCACCTCACCCTCGCCTCGGTCTGCGAGCCGGCGGAAGCACGCGCTGGAGTCACCGCCTTCGAAGAAAATCGCCTCGCCCAAGCCATCTCCCTCCTTCAGCGAGCACTCCACTCCACCCCTGCTTCGATCATTTCCCCAGGCCCTTGCGCCGCCGCTCTTCAACGCTCAGGAGACCTTGCCTCGGCTTGCAAGGTCCTCCGTCGCGCAATCCAAGTCCGACCAACCGCTGAAATTCTATTCATCCAACTCGGTGATCTCCTCAACCGAATCCCCGATCCGAGCGCCGCAACCGCCTGTTTCAGAGCCGCCCTCGAACTCAACCCGGAAAATGCCAGCGCACATCTCCGACTCGGCACCACTCAAATCGACCTCGAACAAACCCAGGACGGCATCAACCACTTGCTTGCTGCCTCGACCCTGCGCCCCGATTGGCCCACACCGCTCCGCTTTCTCGCCGGAGGCCTCATGCAGGTGGGCGAACACGAACAAGCCATCCGCGCTCTCCAACATTCTCTCGAGCTTTCCCCTCAAGACCCTGTCGTCCACAGCCAACTCCTCCAGGCGCTCAACTACCTCCAAATCCGCAATCCCGAAGCGCACTTCGCTCAATTTCAACAATTCGCCCAACGGTTCGAAACCCCCGTCACTTCCTCCCGCATCCGCGTCGGCTACGTTTCCGCCGATTTCCGCAACCACTCGATCGCCTTTTTTGTCGAGCCACTCCTGCGCTCCCACGACCGATCCCGCTTCGAAATCTTCTGCTACTCCAACCACCCCAATCAGGACGCCGTCACTCACCGACTCCGCGGCCACGCCGATCAATGGCGCGAAATCCACTCCCTCGATGACCAGGCTCTCGCCCAGCTCATCCAGTCCGACCGGATCGATATCCTCGTCGATTGCTCCAACCACACCTCCGGCAACCGCCTCCCCGCCTTCGCTTATCGTCCCGCCCCGGTTCAAATCACCATGCTCGGGCTCATGCAGACCACCGGCCTCCAGTCCATGGGCTACCGGATCACAGACCCCTTCCTGGATCCGGACGACTCCGACAAGGCCTATCACACCGAGCAACGGGTCCGTCTCCAAAGCGGTGCCTTCGTTTTTTCACCTCCCACAGAGGCACCTGCAGTCGCCGCGTCACCGGTCAGCCGGGGCCGTCCGTTTACCTTCGGTTGCACCAACGAACTGATCAAGGTCACCAACGAGGTCGCTCAAACTTGGATTCAGATTCTCCAGGCCGCCCCCCAATCGCGGTTTTTATTTTTTGGGCGGGCCGGAAATACGCTGACCAAAACCCTCCTCGAGGCAGGGATCGCCCCGGAACGCATCACGGAAATGCCCCGGCAATCCATGCCCGCCTACCTCGCCGCACACGCCGAGTTGGACCTCTGTCTCGATCCTTTTCCCTACAACGGACTCACCGTCACCCTTCTCTCCTGCTGGATGGGAGTCCCCTGTGTCACGCTTGCAGGGAACACGCCTCCCGCAAGAGCAGCCGCCGCCATCCTTCAAAGGCTTGGGCTTCCAGAATTTGTAACCTCCACCAAGGAGGATTACATCGCCCAAGCGGTCACGCTGGCGACTCATCCTGAGCCTCTGCTCAGCCTCCGCCCTCGGTTGCGAGAACGCGTCGCTCATCACTTTACCCGAGCCGAGGTCTTCGTCCCGGAACTCGAAGGGACCTACGCCCGCCTGCTGCAAAGCGCACGGCGCCACCCGCCCCTGACGGACACCCACTGAAACGCCAGAGCCCGCGCCAGATATCCAGCGCGGGCTCTTGGTTTCACGCAAAAGCACTGAAAAGGGCTTCCCTACTGCTCAATTTCCGCGACCAACCGGGTCAACAGTTCGAGCTTTTTCGCCGCCACCGCCTCCACCTCCTCCGGCTTCGCTCCCTTTTTCACGTCGGGATTGGGAAACTTGCGGTACAGGTCCGCCTCCGAGCGGGCGTGCAAGCCCCATTGGACATCCGCCTTCGCCTTCGCTAGCGCCTTCGTCTCCAGCGCTGCGGCGTCCTTGTTGAGCGCCGCAGCCGCCACAGCCACCACTCCCTTGATTGCAGTCTGCGTCGAAACCCCAGGGTTCGGAGCGGAAGGTCCATCCACCAACTTCAAAGCCCAGCGCAACCCGGTCATCACATGCTTTTGATAAGCCTCTTCCGTCCAGGTTGATGCATTGTGCCCAAAGTTTGTGTAAAAAAGGCGCCCCGCCCCCACATCACGCACCCATGCCACGGGTACGTGGTACGGAGCCCGCGGACTCGAACGCACCGTGTCCAGACTGATCAGCACCCGGACCGTCTCAGGGTTGAAATGGTTGTATTGGTAAATCTCGTCCTTCCATTGAAACTCACCCGGAAACATCGCTACCGCAGGATGCGAAGGCTCGTGGTTCACAAACGTATACGAACCACCGGCCCCCCACGGATGCCCGGCAAAGGAGCCGTTGATCATTTCGTAATAGGCCGGCATCGCCTTCAACGTGTCCGTTGCCGCATGCATCCCCACAAACGCCTTGCCGGACTTAATCCAGTTCGCAAACGCCTCGCCATCAGGCAATGGCAGCTCCCCAGTGGTATTGCAAAACACCACACCGTCGTACCCCTTGAGCGCCTCCGCGCTGAGCTTCTGCGCGAACAACTCTTTGACTTTGCCGGACCACTCCGCCTCCTCAGCCTTCACCTTCGCCGCCAAGTCCTTGTGGTTCTGCTGAAGGGTCGCCCATTGCTCGTCCGTGAGGTTGGCCCCGCGCTCCGGCGGCTTGCCCACACTGGGCCTCGGCCCCGGCTGGCTCAGAAACTCAAAGGACACCTCGCCGCCACTCTGCGCTGCAAGCTCAGGCAACACCTTCTCAGCCGCATCAATCGCAGGACCATGCCGAAAACCCGTGGTGACCGTCACCACCAGCACCTTTTTGGGGGCTGCAGCATGTAAATCCACGAAGGAACACGCCGCAAAAAAGCCGGCACCGACCAAAAACAAAGAACGCATTTTCATAAACAATTCTGGGAAGAGGACGCGTTGCTCGCGCCTGTCATTCATGAAAGACCCACGCCCACACGCCTCCTTAGCCCGTCCTCGTCTGCGTGAGTCCTCCGCTCTGAAAATCCGGGCCCACGCTTCAGGGAAAACAAGAGAACGAAGGAGGGCAGCCAAACGAAAGGAAGCTGGTCGGGCCGGCGAGATTCGAACTCGCGACCTCTTGAACCCCATTCAAGCGTTCTACCAAGCTGAACTACGGCCCGACAAAAGAGGGGCGGCATACTGCGGCCCCAAACCGCGGGTGGCAAGTGTTTTCCACCCCTCCCCAAGGTTGTCTATTTTTTCAAACAGCACCCTTTTTACACAAGGTCCGTTGGCACTCCCATGGCCACCCAAACCGCACACGCACGAGCCGGATTCGCTCCGGGGCGATCCTCAAAAATCACCACCGCCTGCATCCGAAGGGCCCCCGATCCAAAAACAAAAACCGGAGTGCTTTGCCTACGCAAAGCACTCCGGTCGAAGAATTACTTTCTACAAGGGAACCGACTAGGCCTCCGGCATGGTCTTTCTCAGACCGATGACCCTGTCGCCCTCTTTGAACTGGCCGCGCTTTTTGAGGAGCTCGACGCGCTCGAAGCGCTTGAGAACATTACGTTTGGCCGAAATAGTACTGGCCCCTTTGAGGCTGCGATGCTGGGACATAAAAGATGTGGTGGAATCCAGACTGTTAGCGGATTGCCCCTGACGCTGCCAAGGCTAAATCCGCGCGATGCCACCCACACGCTGAAGTGCACCCGCACTGCATTGTCCCTCCCCACTTTCACCCGAGCTCACCCGAGCAGCACGGACAGCCTGTCCTTCACGGACCCGCTAAGGGGCCGACCGTGCGCAAACGTGAGCAATTCCAAACGCATCTCCAACAAAACGCGCAATGAAGAAGCCAATTGCCGAGCATCCAAGCAGTACTTTTCCGGGAGGACGGATAAGCCAGTGGACTCCAAATGAACCAGTGCGTCGCCGAGGTGAATCCTTCCCCGAGGATCCACCAGAGCGATCTCGCCCAACCCTCCGCCGGGAAGGGCCAGCACCTCCAGACTTCCGCCCACCCGATCCTCGCCACTCAGCACCCCGTCCACAGGGACCTCCAATTCCCCCAGCGCGTCGGGATGCGCAAAGATGGGCACACTCAGCTGCATGCGGAAACGCGATGCACTCCGCGCGTGATTCCCATTCGTCAACACCACAGCCGCAAAGGGGCCAAGACGGCTCAACACCCGCCACCCCTCCGTCGACAAATCAATCGGGTCGATAACCACCAATCCGGAAGCCGCACGAACCGCGCAGCTCGAAAGATTGGTCCGAACCGCCTCCTCGTAGGCCTCCCAGAACCAAACATCCTCCGCAACCCACTCGAGCGTTTGTGCCATCGCCATTCATTCATCCTAGAGACTTGTCGGTCTCGAAACAATCCGTGTTCCCTCCATGACCATGAACCCTCACCTCGGCAAGGCCTCTCGTGTGCGCCCGTTCGGGCAGCGCAAGCCGCTCTTCGCCGCGGTCCACGATCGCATGAGATTGCTTTCGAGGGGAGGGGCGCCCATATTTCTCCGTCTATGGGTAAAGAGGACGCAATTAAGACGCAGGGTGTTGTTAAGGAAGTGCTGCCGGGCACGATGTTCCGGGTCCAGCTTCCCAACGGAACACTCGTGCTCGCCCACATCTCCGGGAAAATGCGCAAGCACTTCATTCGCATCGTTCCGGGCGACAACGTGGAAGTGGAACTTTCGCCTTACGATCTCACCAAGGCGCGGATCACATTCCGGGCAAAGTAGTAAGCTTCTCCAACCTTCAGCCCCTGGCTCACTGCACCGAGCGGCAGAGTTAGCGCACTGCGATCCTACCGATCGGGTAGAGAGAAGGACCTCATTGAGATTTCGCCGAAAAAACATCCAAGAAATGAAGTCCGGTGCGTGCCGGCTCATAGCAAACGATCCAAACCGCTAATTCGATGAGCACAGAAGTCTTGAATCTAAAACCGGAAGCTTTCGATCCTCACCTCGAGGAAGACACCGAAAAAGCGCCGCAAGGCGACCACTCCGCACGTTCCAACCTGCGAGCCTCGGGGGCACACGCCGTCCAAGCCGCAGAGGAACTCAAAGCGGCTGCTGAAGCGAAGGCGCGTGAATGGAGTTCCGCCGTGGATCACAAGACCGCTGAACTCAAGGAGAAGGCGGAGGAGGCCTACGAGGAGGCGATCACACGGGTGAAAACTCTTCAGAAAGAGGCGGAGGCCTACGTCCGGGCAAACCCCGTCAAAGCCGTCCTGATGGCGGCTGGCGCAGGATTCCTCGTCGGCGTCCTCGCGCGCCGCTAAAGCGACTCCATCGGGACGGGTGTCGGCCCCGCCCCCTGGGGGGAGCGCCCCCTCAAGATAACACCCCACGGGCCCCTGCCCGCGCCCCGGGGTTCGAGCACGCAAACCCAACGCATGAATCCCGAATACTCGCAGCAAGGAGGTCTGACCGCGTCTTTGAGAGAGTTTCTCCAAGCGGCCCTCAGCTACCTCAGGGCGCGCGCTGAGCTTGCTGGGTTGGAGGGTAAAGAGGCCGTCACCCGCCTCGGGGCGGTCCTCTTGCTTCTGATGGTCGCCATCACCCTGACGATGGCGGGATACCTGTTGTTGTGTCTGGCCTTCGTTTTCGGACTGGCGCGACTCCTCGCGACCGAGCACGCGTGGATCTGGATCGCCGCTTGTGTCGGAATCCTGCACCTTCTCGGCGCATGGGGAATTCTGTGGGCTGCTCGGGGCTGGTTGCGCCAACCCATGTTCCCAGCCACTTTGGAAGAATTTCGAAAGGATGAAGCATGGCTGAAATCGACTCCCGGAAGGCCGCGTTAATTGCCGAGATTGAAGTCTCTCGGAGCGAGATCCGATCAGCGGCCCGCCGATTCCGCGAGGCCGCCAACGTGGTGGAGCGGACCCGCTCCCATATTGGCAAGAATTTTGGGTCGTGGCTGGTCGGGTCGGCCTTCGGAGGCTTCCTGATCTCTCAAGTTTTCAGGATCACAAAGCGCCCGTCTAAGTCTGCTGCCCCCCACGCAGGCGGCGCACAAGGCACAGGATGGGCGGGCAGCGGAATGGTGCTCGCCGTGCTCAAGCTCGCCCTAGACCTCGCCCGCCCAAGCTTGATGCAGTGGGTCAGCTCCCGCATCGCTCCGGAGCTGGACCCCTCGGACACGGGCCCTCGAAGCTGAGCCTTCCGCCTCAGCGCCCACCCTTTTACTCCACAACAGCATGCCGCGCTCGACTCCAACCGCCATCGCCGCCCTCCTGGGGGCACTCGGTGTCGCTTTGGGCGCTTTTGGCTCCCATGGCCTCCGATCCTATTTGGAAGCTCATCAATCCGTGCAAACTTGGCAGACCGCCTCCCAGTACCACCTTCTGCACGCCATAGCTCTGCTCTGGATCTCGAGCCAAAACCCGTTTCCCCGCCGGGCCTATCTCTTCCAACTCAGCGGAGTGCTTTTGTTCAGCGGCTCACTCTACACCCTCGCCCTCACGCAAATCCGCTGGCTCGGAGCGATCACACCCTTCGGAGGCGTTGCCATCCTGCTCGGTTGGGTCGCTCTCGCCTTTGCTCCGCGTCCGCCGAAGGCCTGAAGACATCCCCCCCCGAAAAGAACTGGGCCCGCCTCTGGAAAGAGCGGGCCCAAGGGGCGTCCACGGAAAATCCGACTCCGCAACCGCCTGGGAGTCAGATCCCCCTGCTCGCGCTAAACCCCGCCCTGTCCGTGGACTCGGGCTCCCACCTTTAAGCGGAGCGCGTTGAGCGCAATAAAACCGCTCGCATCATCTTGGTTGTAAGCCCTGGTTGGATCGGCCTCCATCGTCGCGATGTGCGGGTTGTACAGGCTCACCGGCGACTTGCGCCCAGCCGCAATCACATTCCCCTTGTACAACTTCACACGGACGACCCCCGTCACGTTTTTCTGACTCTCGCGCACTAGCGACTGCAGAATTTCGCGCTCCGGACTGAACCAGAAACCATTGTACACCAACTCCGCATACTTCGGAATCAACCCGTCCCGGAGATGCATCACCTCCCGGTCCATCGTCAGCGACTCAATCTGTCGGTGGGCAAAATGCAAAATCGCGCCGCCTGGAGTCTCGTAAACCCCGCGAGACTTCATTCCCACAAAACGGTTCTCGACCATGTCGACCCGCCCAATCCCGTTCATTCCCCCAAGGCGGTTGAGCACTCGCATCACCCAGTAAGGAGAGAGCTGCACATGGCCATCGGCGGTCTTTTGCCCACTTCCCGTATACCCCAACTCTGCAAGCAAGGACTCCAAGCCGGCACAGCCCAGCGCCACACAATTGCCCGCCTCAAAGGTCAGCTCCACGTGCTCGGCCACATTCGGCGCGTCCTCAGGCGAGACCGACAATACATACATTCCCGCAGCCTCCCGCGAGGAAGAGTCATACCAAGGGTCCTCCAAGATCCCAGCCTCAAAGGAGATATGAAGGAGGTTTCGATCCATGGAGTAGGGCTTCTTGGCAGTCGCCTGAACCGGAATCCCCCGAGCTTCGCAGTAGGCAATCATCTCAGCGCGCCCAGGAAACTGCTCACGGAAGCGCTCTTGTCTCCAGGGCGCGATCACCTCCAACTCCGGCGCAAGAGCGGCGGCGGTGAGCTCAAATCGGACCTGATCGTTCCCCTTGCCCGTCGCGCCATGAGCAACGGCGTCCGCCCCCTCGGCCCGGGCAATTTCCACCATGCGTTTGGCAATCAGCGGCCTGGCAATCGAGGTTCCCAAAAAGTACTGCCCCTCGTAAATCGCACCCGCCTGGATCATCGGGAAGATGAAATCCGAGGCAAACTCCTCGCAGAGGTTGTCGATGTAAATTTTGCTCGCCCCCGTCTGCTTGGCCTTGGCCTCTAGGCCGTCCAGTTCCTCCTGCTGCCCCACGTCGGCGCAAAATGCGATGATCTCCGCCTGATAAGTCTCCTTTAGCCAAGCCAACAGCACGGAGGTGTCGAGCCCCCCGGAATACGCGAGCACAATTTTCATAGCGCGCGGATGGAACCAGAGACTGCGCCCGCATCCAACCCCTTTTGCCCAACGGCCCGGTTTCCGCGAAAAATTTCACTCAACCGTTTCCCTCGCCCTGCTTCGCCGCCCCGGAATTGCCCCAGCTTCAGACCTTGATCGGCCCCCGAGTGCTCCACTCCCGCAGCAAATCCTCGATCCGGCCAAAAACGTCACGCATGGTGTCCCAATCCGGCAGCAGCGTCACACGGAAATGATCCCGGTAGGGCACGTTAAAGCTGCTCCCGGGGGCAAGCAGCACGTGCTTCTGCTCCAAAAGTTCGAGCGCAAATTTCTGATCGTCGAATTGGGGGATCTTTTCAGTTCTGACCCTCACAAAGGCATACATCGCCCCCATCGGCGACTGCACCGAAAGATACTCGGAGGCAGACACCGCATCCAAAATCGCCTGACGCGTCTGCCAAAGCCGGCCGCCCGGACGGATAAAATCCCCAATCGACTGGCGGCCGCCCAAAGCCGTTTGCACCGCCCACTGCCCGGGCACGTTCGAACACAGCCTCAAACTCGCCAGCAACTCCAAAGACTGGAGGTAATCGCGCGCCCCTCCCTTTTCGCCCGAAAAACTCACCCATCCCACCCGAAATCCACAGGCACGATACACTTTGGAAAGTCCCCCAAACGTCGCGCACAGCGTCTTGGAGACCAGAGGCGCAATCGGCACGTGCACCGCTTCGTCGTACACGATCTGGTCGTAGATCTCGTCGGAGAACAGCACCAGGTGGTGTTTCTCCGCAATGCGGACGATCTCCTCCAAGACCGAACGCGGATAGACGGCACCCGTGGGATTGTTCGGGTTGATCACCACAATCGCCCGCGTTTTCGGGGTGACAAGCCGCTCGATTTCGCCCGGGTCAGGCACAAACCCGTTTTCCGGATGACACGGATAGTGCACCGCTTTCCCCGCATGCAACACCGTCGCCGCCGTCCACAGCGGATAGTCCGGGCTCGGAATCAGCACCTCGTCGCCATGCTCCAGCAGGGCCGATAAACAAAACAGGATCAGCTCGGAAACGCCGTTTCCCATAAACACGTCATCCGCCGTCACGTCCAGCACGCCCCGGGTCTGCTGCTGCATCACCACCGCCTCCCGCGCTGGGAAAATCCCTTTTTGGTGACAATACGCGTCTGCCTCCCGGAGATTTTCGATCATCGCCAGGCGCATCGTTTCGGGAGCGCGAAACCCGAAGGCACCGGGATTCCCGATGTTGAGCTTCACAATTTCATAGCCCGCCTTCTCCAGTTCCCCGGCGCGGCGCGCCAAGGGCCCCCGAATTTCGTACCTCACGCCTTGGAGTCTGGAACTGGGGGTAATGCGGTGCGGCTTCATTAGGGAACGAGAAAATGGCAGGAGGTGAATCGAGGGGAGTTTTCGCGGGAAAGGTTGCGCAAAATGGCACAGCCAAGCCCCCTTCGCCTCCCGCGTTTTCACTATGTCCGAATCCCCGAGCCGCGGGCAAGGCTCGGGACACTCGCCGGCACACACCCCGCGGGGCATGCAAAGGAAAATTTTTTTGTCCAATCTGCGCCACTCATGGCGGAGAAATCATGGAAGCGCCCTCGCCCCATGCCACCCCAAGACCCCCACGAACGCTTCATGCAGCTTTTCCTGGAACACCAATCCAGCGTCCTGCGCTTTCTCCTGACCCTCATCCCCCACCGGGCTGATGCCCATGATCTCCTCCAACAGACCGCCATCGCGCTCTGGAGGAATTTCTCAGATTACGACCCACAAAAACCCTTCGGAGCATGGGCGTACGGCTACGCCCGGGTCGAGGCCCGCCGTTTCTTACGTCAAAATCAACGCCGCGCCCTGCTTTCAGAAAAAGCCCTCGAGGCCCTCATTGCAGACGCCGAAATCCACCAAGAGACGGCCCCAACCGAAGAGAACGAAAGACTCCGCCTTCTCGCCGGCTGCCTCGAACGCCTTCCAAACACCCAAAAGGGCGTGGTCGCAGGGTACTACTTTGAAAACCAGGGAGTCGAAGCTCTCGCAGACCGCTCCCACTGCTCCTCCGAAGCCATCTACAAAATCCTTCAAAGATCCCGCAAAGCACTCCTCCAGTGCATCGAAAGAAAACTTCCCGAGGCCTCCGCATGAATACCTCTCTCCTGGAAACGCTTGTCAATCGGTACCTCGACGGTGTGGCCTCCCCCGCCGAACTGGAGCAATTGTCGGCTCAATTGGAAAACGACCCCGAGGCCCGCAAACTTTACCGGAAGTTCGCCGGCATCCATGCCGCCCTCGCTTCCGAAGAAAGCTCCCTCGAGGCCGCCTTGCCGCCCCTCCCTCAACCCTCCACGCACTCCTTTCTAATCTCCCCAAAACGCCCTTGGTGGCACCCCTCCTCCTTCGGCTCCCTCGCCGCGGGAATCGTTCTGGGAATCGGCTGCGCCTCTCTCGTCTGGGGCATCAGCGCCCCTCGAGCCCAAATCCTCAGGCAACTCCCCATTTCTGACGGGGATTTTGAAAGAAACTCCGGCCCCATCTCCCGAGGCTTTCCCGCTGCCGCGGGATTTTGGAGCGGCGACACCGCCAGGGCAGAGTCGCTCCGGAGCAACCCCATGCCAGCCTCAGGCGAGAAGGCGCTGCGCTTTGTCAGAGCCGAAGCTGAAAACGAAACCCAACCGGCCAAAGCCTGCGACGTCTTCCAATGGGTCGATTTGAGCGCCTTCGCTCACGAACTCCAGAGCGGGGACGCGGCCCTCGAACTCTCCGCATCCTTCCTCAATTCTACAGCCGAACCCTGCACGTTCTCCTGTCGCGTCTTCCTTTTCGGCGCGATTAACCCGGCTGCCGAGCAGTGGCCCAGCGTCGCCAGAAACACGATCGCAGCCGGTTCGAGGCTCCTCACCACCTCCACGCCCAAAGGCGCCTCTCCCCAGTGGGAGACCGTCTGCGCGAAGGTCATTGCCCCTAGCCACACCCGCCTCGCACTCATCGAGATTCTCGCGGCTCCCGTAGAAACAAAGCCGCCTACAGCCCAGACAGACACCGAAAAAACCAGTTTCCGGGGTCACTTTGCAGACGCCGTCCAACTGCAAATCCGGTTCCCCTCTGGAACCACCAAAACGCAACGAATCTCCGGCGGCCTGGCGACAGGACGTGCCAAGCTCTGAGAGTACCTCGTTGCACCCCAAGGGGGGAAAACTCCGGGAGATTGGCCGCCCCCGCAGCACTTGCTGACAAGCACAGAGGGGCCTCCGTTGCGCACACCCCTTGCGAGGGTCCCCTCTCAGGTGTGCAAGTTGGACATGATGCGCTGCTTCACAATGGCTTTCACCCGCATGTCGAAGGCCGGATAATTCGTTCGAAGCATCCCAAAATCCTCCCGTTCAAGGCGATGCACTTCGCAATACTCCATCGCCCGGACGCTCGCATTCCGCCTCTCACCCGATACCAACGCCATCTCGCCAAAGGGAGCCCCGCTGCCCAACTTCGCCACACGGTGCCCATTGTTCAGAACCTCGGCAGAACCACTGGCCAGAAAGTACATGCAATCCCCGACTTCATCCTGACGGATAATAAAGTCGTTGGGCAAAAAGACCTCCGTGTGCAGCAGGCGAGCTAACTGCCTGAGGAAGGCCTCCGACTCCCCCTCAAAAAACTCGACCTTCTGCAGATTCTCAAAGTCTCGGGCCTTCGCCTTGATGTTTCCCAACAAAGCCCGAGCACAGGCCTCCGCAAACGCAGCGTCACTGATCGTCGCCTTCAACTCCTTTACAGAGATTTCCTTGGAAAGATTCTCCCGGATTCCGCGGAAAAGAGCCCTGTCCGCCTCCGGATCATGAAACGGCTTCCCGGGCGAACTCAGCGCACTAATCCCACGCACCGGCAAAAGCACGCTCACCGGGCCCGTCGAAAGATTCAGCTTCTCGGCGATCTTTCTTCCAATTTTTTCACACTCAGCGGCATCGGAACGCATCCACCGCGTCTTGGTATTCAGCTTGTAAAACGTCCTCTCCCTCCACTTGGAGAGCACCGATGGATCTTCCGGAACCATCGCCAAATCGACCCCTCCGGGAACCACCACCGCCGGAACCCCGTTGAGCGCCGCCGCCTCCAAACGCGTCGGCCCCGCACCACAAGGCCCTCCCAGCACCTCGTCCGTCCATTCGCGCAGACTCATATCGAGGACGCCCGCCGCAAGCCCGCTGTCCACAATCGCTTCCAAACTACGCCCTCCCGAGCCGTCCGAGGGAATCCGCAAAACCTCGTATCCCGCTCCCTCCACCACCGCGATGGCACGGTCAATCCCAGCGGCGCAATGCGGCGTCGTGCTTGCCACGACCAGAGGCTTCTCTCCCACCGTGCTAATATTGGCAGAAAACTCGATCATCCCGCACACCACCCCGGCCGCCTGCGCCAGGGTCGCCCGCAGCAACCGATTGAGCCCAAACACATCCGCCAGACTCGGAAACAGCAGAATGTCCCGGAACCCGACATACCGCGCCATATCCGTCCCAGAAAGTGGCGTCACCATCACCTTCGGAAATCCCAAGGGCAACGCCCGCATCCCGGCCGTCGCAATCTCGGTCCCACACTCTCCCCCCACCGAAATCACCCCCTGGATCTGATGATCCTGATACAAGCTCAGCAGCGCCTTGGGCAGCGCAGCCACCATCGCAGCCATTCCAGAGTCCTTGTCTCCAAAACGATCGCCCGGAGTGCCTCCTGCCATTTCCAAAATCCTCTCGCGGGACACATCCGGAGTCACACGGGGCGCGCCCCCAAAACCCACATCCAACAGAAGGCTCCGGTGTCCAATCCTCTGAATGCACTCAGCCACATACTGATGCTCCGCTCCTTTGGTATCCAGGGTCCCGAGAACAGCTATAGTTGCCATGGCTTCGCAGAGGTTAGAGGGACGATCACTTCGCCAGCCTCAAATTAGGTGTCTACTTAGTTAATCGGAAGATTCCTCAGTTGAAATAACTGACTTTTAGGAAGTTGTTCGATTCTTTGGCTCCCGCGGCAGGAGCCCCTCCCGCATCCCCCCCCCTAAACTTGCCTATCCTCGCCGGCACACCCATCCTCAAGGTTCGTGAAAATTCTCCTCGCCCCAGACAAATTCAAAGGCGCCCTCTCGGCTCCACGAGTCGCCGAGGCCATCGCAGCCGGTTGGACCCTCGGGGCCCCCCAGGCCGAATTCATCCACTCCCCGATTGCCGATGGCGGTGAGGGATTTTGCGAGGTGCTCAAAAATTCACTGGGCGGCGAATGGATTGAAACCCCATCCGTGGATCCCCTCGGACGCCCCATCCTCTGCCGCTACGTCTGGGCTCCAAAGACCCGCACCGCGGCCATCGAAATGAGCGACGCTTCCGGGTTGTGGCGCCTCCACCCCTCCGAACTCGCGCCTGAAAAGGCGAACACCTTCGGCACCGGCCTGCTCATCCGCGACGCCATCCAGCGCGGCGCTGCCCGCATTCTGGTAGGCCTGGGCGGAAGCGCCACGACCGACGCCGGAATCGGAATGGCAGCCGCCCTCGGGTACCGCTTTCTGGCAAAAGACGGATCGCCAGTGGAACCCGTGCCCGCCGAGCTCCATCGTATCGATAAGATCCACGCCCCATCTCCCGTCTCATTCCCAGAAATCATCGCCGCCTGCGATGTCGAGAACCCCCTTCTCGGTAGCCGGGGAACCGCCGCCGTCTTTGCCCCCCAAAAAGGGGCCGACTCAAAAATGGTCCACTTTCTGGAAAATGGCCTCGAGCACCTCTCCGATAAAGTCACACAAGAACTGGGCACCCAATTCCGAAACATTCCAGGTGCAGGCGCCGCCGGTGGAATCGGGTACGGACTCCTGTCCTTTCTCAATGCCCGTTTGGAGCCGGGCTTTGAGCTGATTGCAAACGCCAGCGGACTCCGAGAACGCATCGCCGCTGCCGACATAGTCATCACCGCTGAAGGCCGTATCGATTCACAAACGCTCGAGGGCAAGGGACCCGTCGGAGTGGCACAGTGGGCGCATGCGCTTGGCAAAAAGGTCATCGCCTTCGGAGGCTCCATCAGCACCGACCCACAGCTTGCCTGCCAATTTGACGCTCTGGTGCCCATCGTGGATCACCCCATGGAACTGGCCGACGCCATGAAACAAACCGCCAAATTGCTGGAACGCGCGGCTGCCAGAACGGCCCGACTCATTCACCTCCTGAATCCCTCCTTTTCTTTATGACCGAAAAACGCATCGCACTCTTGTTCACCGGGCAGGGCGCC
This sequence comes from Verrucomicrobiota bacterium, assembly GCA_037975925.1. GTDB lineage: Bacteria > Verrucomicrobiota > Verrucomicrobiia > Chthoniobacterales > Chthoniobacteraceae > Chth-196. Next base: position 18,851 of record JBANFR010000002.1, on the reverse strand, counting down.
CAAGCCGTCGGTATGGGCCGCGACCTCGCACTCCAGTTTCCGGAAGCCGCCGAGCTTTTCCGCGAAGCCGACGCCACTTTGGGCTATGGCCTCAGCCAAATCGCATGGGAAGGCCCCGAATCTGAGCTCACCCGCACTTGCCACTGCCAACCCGCCCTCTACGTCCACGGGCTTGCATGCCTCGCAGCGCTACGCTCGCTCACAGGAGAATTTCCAGTCGCCGCTGCCGCCGGTCTTTCTCTAGGCGAATTCACCGCTCACGCCGCCGCCGGAAGCTTTGACTTCCCGACCGGACTCCGGCTCGTCTCCCAAAGGGGTACTTTCATGCAGGAGGCTTGCGAATCAACCGCCGGCAGCATGGCGGCCATGATTGGGGGCGAGGAAAGCGCAGTCCGCCAACTCGCGGCAGATACCGGAGTGGACGTCGCCAATTTTAATAGCCCAGGCCAAATTGTGCTCTCCGGCGAAAAAGACCGGGTCAGCCAGGCCGTCTCGCTCGCCAAGGAAAGGGGAATCCGCATCGCAAAACCCCTCAATGTCGCCGGAGCCTACCATTCTAGTCTCATGGCTTCCGCCGCCGCAAAACTCGGCCACATCCTCGGGGAGACCCCCATCCTCTCCCCCCAATTTCCGCTCGTGTGTAACGTTCTCGCGCGCCCAGTCTCAGCCCCGGAGGAAATTCGCCAGACCCTCACCAACCAGGTCACCGGTTCCGTACTCTGGACTCAGTCCATGGAGTATCTCCTAGACCAGGTGCACTGTGATTTGTTCCTCGAGTTCGGCCCCGGCGGAGTTCTGGCAGGACTTCTCTCCCGAACCAGGAAGGGAACCCCCTGCGTCTCCATCAGCGACGCCGCATCCATTCACCAAGCCGCAGACCTTCTCAAAAAAACCTCCCTCTAATTCACCCCTGCCCCGCGCCCTCACAAAAAGCCCGCTTGCTTGAAGGAGTACCAGGGGCTCCGCCCATTGTCCGCACTCCCCACAATCACATGGTCCAAGAGTTGGACCTGAAGCAAACGCGCAGCCTCCCCTAAACGGGTGGTCAACCGGCGGTCAGCCTCACTCGGAGAGGGGTCACCCGAGGGGTGATTGTGGACGAGCACAAACGCAAAAGCGGCCGCCGTAAAAACCGGGGCAAAAATGTCGCGGGGATGCGCAATACTTTCGTTGACCGTCCCCCGCGACACCTCCTCCACCCGCATCAGGTGGTACCGGGTATCCAACAGCACCACCCGCAGCGATTCTTTGCTAAGAACGCGCATCTCCAGCCCCAAAAGCTGAAAAACACGCTCGGGAGAGTCGATCCTCTCCCGCTTCACACTTTCGGTCAAAAGACGGTTTGCGAGACCGAAGGCCGCCACCAGTCGATTTGCCTTCGCCGGACCAATCCCCTTAATTCGCGCCAATTCCTCCACCGAGCAACGGCTCAGCCCCCCCAAGGACCCGTACCGCTCCAGAAGCCTGCGGCTGACCTCCCCCGACTCGACCCCAAGACGGTCAGCCCTCAGCAATACGGACAAAAGCTCGCGGTCACTCAGCGAGGCCTGCCCTTGGTGGAGAAGCTTTTCCACAGCGTGCTCCCGATCTCCGTGCCCATTCCGTGTCACATCCTTCACACAGATAAAATCGTACCCCGGGGTCCTGCCGCGCACCTTTTTCTGAGCACAAAAAAGATCGCTACCCCAGGCGGAGGGTTCTCCCCCCTCCGCCAATGCCCTGTCACCTTCCCATCTACTGCGTCAGCTTTGCGCCCAAGGGGCCGTAGTCCGCCTTGGGCAGCAAAAACACGCCCTCTTTTCCAGAAACCTTCGAGTAAAACCCCTCCTCACCCAGCGCTCTCCCCACCACCAACTCCAAGGTCTCCGTTTTCTCCCCCTCCTTCTGGCTCAATGTCAGCTTCAACGTCGGTTTGTCCTCCTCTTTTTCCCCAGACTCCCCCGGTGCCATCCAACGGGCAGCTCTCAAGCTCCCTGCCGCCTTCACCAACGATTGCACCGCAGCCTCGTTGACCGCTCCCTCGCCTCCGGCCAACTTCCACGCGCCCTCCTTCTTTTCGACCCTCACCGGCGCACCCTCTCCAGCAACCTCGACCGCCACAATGCTATCCGCTTGGAATTCCCACACGCTCAAGGGTTGGAGCTGAGCCGAGTGGCGCGGAATCAACTCAAGGAGCGATTTGGGTGAAGCCACCACAAAGGGCTCATCTTCAATCTTCGCGTACCCGCTGTCCCCTTCCACCGTCCCAAAAAGCACAGTCGCTAAAGCTCTCTCGCCGGACTTCGTTTCCGCCGTGTTTTCCGAAGCATAAGAGGCAAGAGTCAGTCGGACCTGAGGCTGGTCCAACCCGTATTTGGGAAGGTCCGAAGCCACGTCGGACACAAAATTCGTCACCTCCGCAGACTGCAAGCTGGAGAGCAACTTCGAAGCAATCGATTCGTTGATCTTCACCTCCTTCTCCCCGTCCTTCTTCACCCAGCCCTCCCCTTTCCGAGCCAGCAACAACGGAGGTTGCCCCGCAGGCTGAATCGAAATCCGATCCACAATATCGCTCTCAAACCTCAAGAGCTTCTTGTCACGCAAATCGTTGGGGCGAGCCTGCAACAGGGGGTTCAGCGCAGAATTGGAAAGAACCGTCACCGCCGCCCGCGAGGAAAGCCTCGCAAACGAACGATCCTTGTTTTCGTCCCCGCTCGGCGCTGCACCCACCTTTAATGTGACCGGCTCCTTCTGGCCCTCCACTTGAAGAACCACGGTCGCCCGGGGCTCCGCCAAGCCTTGCTCCGGAGTCGTCGCCTCCGGCAAAAACTGCGATACCTGTGCCGTCAGAACACCCGCCAACAAATCATTCACCTTCTGATCCGCAGCGCGCGCTCTCAGCGGTTTTACAAGATCCCAGTGGTTGTTCTTTTTCTCTAATTCCAACTCTCCCTCGGACGTCTTCACCGTGACCCGCTGCACCTGCTGACTCGGCGTATCCGATAGCTTTTTATCACGGAACTCGTCGGGCTTCCGCGTCACCTGCGTCTTCAGGCTATTGGAGACCACGTAAACCGTGTTCGATCCTTGAGAGCGCACATAGATTTTCCCCTCCACGGCGCTGTCTTTCCCCAACAGCAACAGAGTCTCTTTGCCCGAATCCGACTGCACCTTGATTCGCACATCCGACTCCGCGACCCCAAACTCCTTCCACTTCTCCTTTTCCTGATTCGCAGCGATTTCCAGCTTCGAATCGTGCCTCAAGGATTCTACCGCTCCAAGCAATTGCCCCACCAGCGCCCCATCCGCCCGATCAGACAGCGGTTGCTCCACCCTCCATACCTCATCTTTCTTTCGCAACTCCACTTTCGAATCGCCGTTCTGAATCGAAATGGAATGCACCTTATTCTGCTCAATCTTGACGACCTTTGCAGAATTTTCCGCCTCCTCCCTCGAGGAAGGGGTGTGTCTTTCGACAAACCAAATATACGCGAAGACCCCCCCGGCGAGAGCGGCCAGAATCAATGTGGTACGCGGCTTCATAAACAATCCAATCAGTAAATAAATTAGTTACGACGTTTCCACCAAGCGAAGGCGCCAAAACAGGCCACAATCGCCGGAATAATTCCCATCACAACAAGCGCCAAACGCCCCATTTGCCTTTCATTGAGGCTGAGACGAACAGCCTGCTTCGGCTTGGGCGCTATCCCAACCAATTGCTCGCGGTTAATCAGCCAGTTTAATGCGTTGACCGCAAAATCAATCCCAGCCTCCGAAGCGCGTAGCCCCTCATTCGATACAAAGGCGGAGTTACCCACTAAAACCAACCGTGCCGTCTCCACTTTCACCCGGGGATCATCCAACCCACCTTTTTCTGCCGCAACCGCCAAAGTCAACGGCCCCAAATGATCTTTCCCCGCCTCCTTTACGGCAGGACGGGGGTCCCGAGGCACGTACTCCGTTTCCCCCCAAAACTCTGCAGGACTGGTGAGCAATGCAAGGGTCCGGACCTTGGCTCCTGCCGCCTTTGCGGCATCCACCGCAATCGACTGCGAAGTGCCCGCCAATTCCAGATCGAAACCCACAATATCCTTCAATACATTCTTGCCGCTTGGCGGCACCACCCCCACCGCCGTCGTACGGGTGCCAGGGCGGACCACCGGTTGCCCGTTCTCCATCATCAGCATATTCGCGGTCCGGACCACCACATCCTGCTGCGGCGTCATCCCTTGAGCGCTCAACCACTCATTCAGACGCGGCGTCTTCGATGCGGCGCCCAAAAGCAGAAACAGCCGCCCCTTTTTCTCATTCCAGTACTGCGACAGTAATTGAACCTCGCGCTCCGAAAGATCCGTCCTCGGCCCCATGACCACCACCGCAGAAGCATCCGCAGGGACTGCATCCACATTACTCAGGTTGAGGCTATCCAGCTTAATGTTCTGACGTTCAATAAACGCTTTCAGTGCAAATAGATCTTGGCCAGTCGGGGCCGTTTCTCCGTGCCCCGTCACAAAATACAGCTTACTTTGTTTCTCCTCCGTGAGTTCAAGCAGGGCAGAGGTCATTGCCTCCTCCCCCTTGAATGCTCTCACGATCGGTGGCTGCCCCATCATGGCGCCCGAATTATCCAGTTCCGCCATGTCCATCGCGTTCACAAACTTGGACCGGCCCTCGTAGTCCAGAATGACGATATTATCGCTAGAGCCGAATTTATATTTCTCCGATAGCTCTTTCGCTCTCAGCAAATTGCGATACGGATCCACGACTTCAACCGACAGCTTTTTGTCCGAGGCATACTCGTATTCGCGCAACAGCGCACTCACATCCTGCGCTATCGCTTGGGCACTGGGAAAAAACACCACGGCTTTCACCGGCTTTTTCAGACCCGACAACAAGTTTTTTGTCAGCGGCGCCAACGCATATTTCTGATTCCGGGAAAAATCCCAGCGCTTGAAATGACGAAAGCTCACGTAGTTGAGCATCCCTACAATCGCAACGAATATTACCACCTGGACGACAACATTGAGTCCGATGGTGAAACGCTTCAAACCCGTCGTGGCAGGCTGTTGAGGAAGGTTATGCTTGTCCATGATGAAGACTCCAAAAATCGGTTAGGCTTTCCACTTCCGGTACTGAAATACCTGAAGGTTTAAAAACAACACGAGCACCGTCATGCTTCCATACCAAACCAGTGGCCGACTATCGATTAGCCCCCTCGAAAAATCCGCCATGTGTTCGACTGCGGAGAAGTAAGAAATCACGTCACGCACTGCCTGGCTTGGCGAATTCAGGATAAAGCCCAAAAGACCCGCCACAAAGAAACCGAATATTGCAACAAAGGTCATCACTGCCGCGTTGATCTGCTCGCTGGTCAAGGCAGAAGCGAGGCACCCCAAGGAAACATAAAAAGCACCTATCAGAAGGAGCAATAGGTAGCTCCCCCCGAAGGCACCTGCGGCCATTGCCGCCTGCTTACCTGTGATCTGAGTGAATGCAAAAAAATACAGGAAGCTGGGCGCCCACAGCAAAACATAGAAGCTCCAAGCTCCCAGGAATTTCGAAAGAACCACTTGCCAGTCCTGCACTGGTGCTGTCGTCAGCGTTTCGATGGTTCCCATCCTGAACTCATCCGCATACGTGCGCATCGTTATCAGCGGGAATATCAAAACAAAAGGAAACCAGAAAAGAACCGTATTAAACGCAGCTTCCACCACAGTCACCTCAGAGGGACTCTGATTTAAAAAAGAAACCCCCGAATAAAAATTGAACCCACTTGCGATTAGAAAGAAAAAAATAACCACATAAGCAATCGGAGAATAAAAAAAACTTTTCACCTCGCGACCCAAAAGCGTTAAAAATACACGCATAAATTAATTTGATTATTTGGCTTGAAAGTTATTCTCCCTGGGTGAGATCCACAAAGACGTCCTCCAAGGTCGGTTTACGGCGACTTAATTCCGACAAAGACCATCTTTTGTCAGTTGCAAGCTGCAGGATGCGTTCAGACGGATTAGCCTCCGCATCTGTTCGCAACAAGTAACTCACACCTTCGTTTATCGGTTGTTCCGTCACATCTTTCACCCCCGGGAGGCCCGCCAGTAACTCACGAACCCCCGCCGACGGCTGACTCAACTCCACCCGGACGACCCCAGCCGAGCGATGGTTACGCAACAAATTTTCTGCCGTGTCCGATGCACGGATTCGCCCCTTGTGAATCACAATCACTCGGGAGCACATGATCTCCACCTCCGGCAAAATGTGGGTGGAAATCAACACGGTCCGTCGCTGGGCCAAATTTTTAATGAGTTCCCGAACTTGCCGGATCTGGTTCGGATCCAGGCCGATGGTGGGTTCATCCAATATCAAAAGATCAGGGTCATGAACCAAGGCATCCGCTAAACCAACCCTCTGTTTTTGCCCCTTGGAAAGCGTACCAATGATGGCACGCTCTTTCTCCTGAAGATTACACATCTCCAGGACGTCACCCACTCTATCCCGAATATCTCCTCCACGGACTCCCTTTAATGCCGCACGGTAGCGAAGGTATTCGCTAACTCGCATATCCTGATAAAGAGGGGTGCTTTCGGGCAAATATCCAATGTGCCTTCTCGCCTCGACAGATTGAGCAAAAATATCGAATCCTGCGATAGACACTCGGCCAGAACTCGCCGGCATGTATCCGGTTAGGATACGCATGGTGGTGCTTTTTCCTGCCCCATTCGGCCCGAGAAAGCCAACAACCTCCCCCTGCTTCACCTCGAAGGAGAGGTCTTTAATAGCCGTAAAGCCCGAGTAACGTTTGGTCAGGTTCTCAACTTTGATCATAGGAAGATGTTTTGAGGGAAGAGGGGTTGACTCATGAATCCGGAAAAAACAACGAGAGGAGAAAAAAGGATTGGGAAGCACTGGGGCGGGCGATCACCCCGGATCAATCCGCGCCCCCCACCCCGTGAAAACTCATAAAGGAGCTCCCTTGGGCATCCAGCGCCGCCCTTGAAATGATGAAGAAAGTTCTGTGTGAACGACCGCATCGTCTCGACTTCTAATTCCGTGGTCGTGAGACCTCGCAGATTCCCGCATGTTCAAAAAAATCAACACTCCAAAATGAAATCGCGAGGCGAAGGAATCCCTCAGAAAACCAACCACTTGGCAGAAGGCGCACAAAAGCAAGACCTCACAAAAAAAGGGCCGCGCCCATCAAGGCGCGGCCCAAGGCGTCCACTAAGGACTCAAAACAAAATGTCAGGATTAAGGCATCAAAAGTGCCTGACGGGAACGCTTGATCTCGCGGGTGATTTTCCGGTGGTAGTGAGCGGGCATCCCGGTCAAACGGCGAGAGAGGATTTTCCCGTGTTCCGTCACAAACTTGCGGAGAAGATCGGGGTTTTTCCAGTCAATGGCGTCGAGAGCGATATCAATCCGGCGACGGGGCATCGAGCGATTCGCACGACGGAAAGCAGAGCGACGTTCAGGAGTTTTGGGCTGCATAAGTTAGATTCGTTTACTTGGTCTCGCGGTGGACAGTGCGACGACGGAGAAAAGGGTTATACTTCACCTTTTCAAGACGGTTTGGAGTATTAGGGCTCTTCTTGTTGCGAGAAGAAATATAGCGGGACACGGGCTTGCCTTCGGCGCGGGCTTCCGTGCACTCGAGGATGATAAAATCGCGGGCCATGGGAACTTAGGGTGTGTTGGTTTATTCTTTGGAATCGGTGACCTGGTCTTCTTCTTCGCCTTCTTGAGACTCCTCTTCGGTTAAACCAAAGAGAGAAGTGACTGGCATACGGGACTTGTGAAGCTTGCCCTGACGTTCGATCTCGGCCTGACACTCCACAGTATAACGCGCAAAAGGCATGGCCTCCAATCGAGCCTTCATGATCTCTTTGCCGCTCATCTCGCAGATGCCATAGGTACCAAGCTCGATACGCTTCAGAGCTTGCTCGATTTCGTACAAGGCATCCTGCTCCTGGCTCAGGAGAGACAAGGCAAAATCACGGTCGTAAGCATCGCTCCCTGCGTCCGCTTGGTGCATCCCGAAGGCACTCGCTTCACTGCCCTCAGCCCGCGAGCGAAGAGTGTCTTTAGCCACCCCGTTCATGGAATCCAAAATCGAGTCGTGGAGTTCGAGAATGCGGGCCTTCTGCATTTCCAACCACGGGGTCATGACTCCGGGAGTTCCCTTGATTGCCGGAGTGTGGTCCGGGATCAACTCGGGCTTAGGAACCACTTTTCTCTGAGAAAGCTTTTCAGGAATCGAACGAACGGCCACGGGCTCAACCTTCTCAGGCTTCTTCTTGCTGGCAACGGATGCCGATAACTTAGCCTCGGTGGAGTCTTTCGTCGGCTTGGCCGAGGAGGCAACGCCAGCCTTTTTTCCAGAAGCTCGAGTCGTGACCTCCAACGATTTAGGCGCGGAAACCTCAGTCGCTACGGCGGCGGTTTTTACTGGTTTAGACTTGGGCATAATAGAAAATTCCCGAACGCCCTTGGGGGCATTGCAGAGAAAAAGAGGGGTTGGACATAATGGTTGAACCGGAAGGCTGCAAGTAGAAACCGCCAGCAACCTCTCTCTGTTTTCGCATCCGCACCTTCTATCGGACGCAAGAGGGTGGTTTTTGAAATTCTCGCCGCGAGAGTCCCGCTTTAAGGCTAGGGGCTCACAAATGGGGGAGCCGCCGCCCCCGCTTCCCATTGGACCGCACGCTATGTTGATCGACATCCAAAACTTGTACAAAGCGCACCCAGCCCCGCTCGGGGGAGCTCCATTACCGATCCTCAAGAACTTGGACTTCTCACTGGCCGAGGGCGCAACAGCGGCCATCGTGGGGCCCTCTGGGAGCGGAAAAAGCACCCTCCTCAATATCGTGGGCGCACTGGATCGGGCGGACTCCGGTTCGATTCGCGTTAACGGACAGGACCTTGGGCAACTCAATGAGAACGAGCTCGCGGATTACCGCCTTCACTCTGTGGGTTTCGTATTTCAGATGCACCACCTGCTGCCTCAGTGCTCCGTTCTTGAAAACGTGCTCGCACCCTCCCTCGTCAAACCCCGGCAGATCCAAAAGTCCACTGAGGAGCGTGCTCGCACCCTCCTGGATTCTCTTGGACTGGCCCATCGGTTGCAGCACCGGCCTGCAGAACTTTCCGGGGGCGAAAAGCAGCGTGTCGCAGTCGCTCGGGCCATGGCCGGCAACCCCAAGCTGCTACTCGCCGACGAACCCACCGGGGCACTCGACCGCCACACGGCCTCCCACTTGGGCGAAATACTCCTCGAGTTGAACCGGAGCATGAAAGTCGCGCTGCTGGTGGTCACCCATTCCCTAGACCTCGCACGGCAGTTGGAACAAGTCTACGAACTCCGCGACGGGAAATTGGAGCGCATCTCATGAGCTTTTTCCGACTCATCCGCTCGGGTCTTACGCACCACTGGCGAGCCCACCTCGGTGCACTGCTTGGGACCGTCCTGTGCTCGATGGTGCTGACAGGCTCGCTGCTGGTCGGAGATTCACTTCGAGGCACCCTCCGCTCGCATGCGCAAGCGCGCGTGGGGCGCGTGGAGTCGGCCCTCGTGGGCGGGGAAACCCTTTTCCGGAGCGCCCTCGCGGAAGCCATCGGGCCCAAACTCGCCCCCGCACTCCTGCTGCGGGGAAGCGTCGCAAAACCCGATGGAAAGGCGCGAATCAACAAGGTGCAAGTGCTCGGCGTGGACAGTCGGTTCTGGGAACTCGCGCCAGCGGCCGACCGGCGTGAACTTCAGCCCGGCGACGCCGTCGTTAACACAGCGCTCGCTGCCCGTCTGGGCATCGCCCTCGGCGAGAGCCTCATCGTGAGGGTGGAAAAACCCTCGTTGTTCTCCCGGGACGCCCCACTCTCCGGTGAGGAGGAGGTCATAGAGTCCCTCCGCGTCCGCGTGGTTGCCTTCGCGGATGACGCCCACTTTGGACGATTCGGTCTCCAGGCCACGCAGATCCCCCCCGCGACGGTGTTCCTCCCCCTCGAACTAACCCAGCAGCGGTTGGAGGCTCCGGGCAAGGCCAACCTTCTGCTGTCCGCCGCGATGGGCGTTGCGGAACTTCAGGCCGCCGTGATTGAGCACTGGCAACTGGAAGATGCCGGACTCCAGACTCGTCCGGACCCCTCAGGGCACGGGACGGAGCTGCGCACCCCGCGCGTCTTTTTCGAGGATTCCCTCGTCCAAAAACTCCCCCCAGCCACCCAAGCCCTCACCTATTTCGTCAACTCCATCCGCTCGGGAGATCAGGCGACCCCCTATTCGATGGTGACCGCAGCCCCCCCCGGCTCCCTTCCCTTTCTGCCGGCTGACCTTCGGGAAAACGAGGTGGTCATCTCCGAATGGCTCGCGGAAGACCTCGGAGTCCAGCCAGGAGATCCTCTCGACCTGTCCTATTTTGTGATGGGCGAACGGCGCACTCTCGAAGAGCGCTCCCAAACCTTCCAGATCCGCGGAGTTGCGTCCAAAGATGACCCTGCCTGGAACCCCTCCTGGATGCCGGATTTTCCGGGGCTGGCGGACGTCGGAAACTGCCGCGATTGGAAGCCGGGCTTTGCACTTTCGCTGGATAGAATCCGCGACAAGGACGAGGCCTACTGGAAGCAATATCGGGGGACGCCCAAGTTGTTTCTTTCGCTGGAGCAAGGCAAAAAAATGTGGGCAAACCGCTGGGGAAAAGTCACTTCTCTGCGCTACACCACTGGTACTCTGGATAACCCAAAGTCGGATCTTCTCAAAACCATCACCCCCGCCGACGCCGGATTTCAATTTGTCCCCCTGCGAGCCAAGGCGATGGAAGCCACCCATGCCCCAGTGGATTTCGCCGGTCTGTTTGCTGGCTTCAGCTTCTTTCTGATCGTCTCAGCCCTCGTTCTGGTCGGGTTGCTTTTTGGGCTCATGGTTGAAAAACGGACCCAGGAGGCGGGTACCCTCCTCGCCTTGGGATGGCCCGCCCGAACCGTGCGGTCCCTCTTTTTGTGGGAGGGAATCGGCTTGGTCAGCATCGGGAGCCTGCTGGGTGGCGGATTGGGGGTACTCTACACCCGGGCCATCCTCTCCGCGCTCCGATCCATTTGGAGCGACGCCGTTTCCGGATCGGAAATCCGCTATTTCGGGGATCCGCTTTCCCTCGCTTTTGGCATCGGCGGAAGCTCGGTGGCCGCCTGGATCGCGATCGCGTGGGTAAGCCGGCGCTCCTTTCGCAAGGCCCCCCGCAGCTTGCTGGCGGGAGAAGCGCCCGAAACCTCCACGACGCCCGCGCCGCTTCCTCCATTGGGAAAAAAGGCACGCGGCATGGCCCTCATCTCGGCCCTTGGTGCGTTGGCCCTTTGGGGAGGAGCGCTTTGGCGCAAAAACCCTGAGCCGTTGTGGTTCTTCTGCGGCGGAGCCCTCTGGCTCGTGGCCCTCCTCTTTGGAGTTCGCTGGCTGCTGCGCCGCTGGGCGAAGGGACGCATGTCCGCGCCGAGGCACCTCGCATGGCGAAACTTGGGACGCCGCTTCGGCAGAACGCTCGTTCTGGTGGGAGTCCTCGCAAGCGGCTCCTTCCTGGTACTCTCCGTCGAAGTCTTCCGCAAAGCACCCGCCCCTTCCGGACTCCCCCGCCAATCGGGCACGGGCGGATTCGCACTCTTTGGAGAACTTGCGACCCCGGTTTACGAAGACCTCAACCGGACTGAGGTCCGAGACCTCCTCGCCCTTCCCAAGGAAACGGGGGTCCGAGCGCTGATGTTACGCAAAAAGGAAGGAGACGAGGCGAGTTGCCTGAACCTCAACCGGGCCATTCAACCGCAGATCCTCGGCGTTCCCTCCGAGGAATTGGCCGACCTGGGGGCATTCCGATTTGTTTCACAAGCGAACTGGAGGATTTTGCAAACGGAAGGAGAGGGGTGGATCCCGGTGGTCGCCGACGAGGCCACTTTGCTGTGGGCACTGCAGAAACGCATCGGAGACGAGATTCGAGTTCCGGATGGTCTGGGTGGGGAGGTTCGCCTGAGATTGGTGGCTGCGCTCAGTGGGTCCATTCTTCAGGGATCCCTCCTGATGGATCAGAAGGCGTTTGAGCGCGTTTTTCCCCAGTTGGGTGGGTACCGAGTGCTTCTTTTGGACGCTCCTGCAGGAAAGGAAGAAAGCACCCGTGCCGCATGGAGTCGGGCACTGGCGGACCGCGGACTGGAGTTGAACCCGGCGGCGCAGCGGCTTGCCGAGTTGGATGCAGTGGCCAATGCCTACCTCTCGATCTTTCAGGTCTTGGGCGGGCTGGGCGTGCTGCTCGGAGCCGTTGGAGGCGGGGTAGTGGCAGCACGAAACGTGGTGGATCGCCGGGGGGAACTGGCCCTCCTCCAAGCCACCGGGTGGAGTTGGAATCAGGTGCGTCGGCTTCTGCTTTCAGAGCATTGCCTGCAGATCTTTCTGGGAATCACGGTGGGCGGAATTTGTGCATGGCTGACTACGGTGCCGAGGTTGGAAATCCAGGGTGAACCCGTGGCATGGACGCCCATGTTCGCCTGGCTATTTGTGCTGGCGAGCACCTCGCTTCTCTCGGTGGGAATCGCCGTTCGCATGGCCATGCCCAAGCGTCTCCTCGAAGCACTACGTTCGGAATGAGCCGCATCAGACATTGGCGAACTTGGTGGGTGCTCGCTTTGCTTCTGCTGGCCGGGTCGGTCTGGCACTCTTGGGACTCCCGTGGAGTGATCGCCCCGAGGGGCGGCCTCTACTTTCCCTGGAAAAAGGAAATCTCCGCCCCTGCATTTGCTCAGGCGGACCCCCTCTGGAGGGAGGATCGTATGGGAGACTCCCCGGGCACACTCGGCGCGGAGGGCTGCGCGGTGACCTCCGCCGCGATGGCACTCGCCACCTACGGCATTGCCGTGGACCCGAAGCGTCTCAATGATTTCCTTTCCCGCTCTCACGGGTACACGCCGCAGGGCTGGATTTACTGGGAAGTCGCGGCTGAATTTGAACCTCACAAAGTCAAACACGCCTACGAGGACCTCCCCAGTTACCGTCTGATGGATTGGAATCTTTTGCGGGGAAACCCCGTCATCGTCCGGATCCGGCCTCATGGCGGACGCACCCACTTTGTGCTGGTCGTGGGCAAGGAGGGGCTTGAGTACGTCGCCCAAGACCCCGGATCGGGCGGGCGCAAGGTTCCCCTGAGCGCATTTGAAAGCCGCATCGAAGCGCTGCGCTTCTACCGGAAACTCCAGTAGAACGGGAGACGCACTCGGTGAGCCACCCCTTGCGCGTCACCCTCATTGGACCGTGCAGGCGGATTTTCGGCATCCGACTCTTGGAGGCCGTTTTCCGGTTTGCTTTGAGCGCTGAGGCCGAGGCTGGGGCTCGGAAACAGCTGCAACCCGCAAAGGGAGGGCTCAGCGACGGATCGAGGGAAACCGGAAATTCGCATCAAGACTGGATGGCAATCCGCCTCGCGGTCTCCACGCCGTCGTGGGCAAACACCTTCCTCTGATGCTCTCGCATTCGATTTCAGAGGAAGAAGCGAGCCGGGGGGCGCCCCGCTTTCCACCGCCTCGAGTCGCTTAGGGAGAAACGGGGGTAGGCGAATTCAGCGCCCGTTGGGCGGCTGCAAAATCCATCGCTCTCTCGAGAACCGCATCCCTTGGAATCGAGGGGCGTTGGGGGATGCTGCGGGCCAGTTTGTCTCGGATCCACTGTTCAGTTTCGGGGTTTTTGCCGGCCACCAATGCAGCCTCGTTGAGGCGTGGACGTTCTGGTTGAGAAAGAAAGTCGGCTATTTTCCCCCCTTGCGAACTCACGCGCAGGATCTCGGCTGTGCGGGACTCGGGAACCGCGATCGCGAGGTCCGGAGTGAGCCCCTTCGGAAACAAGTCCGGAAGCGCCTCAAACACCGCATACGCTTTCGGAAATCGCAAAAAATTCCCTTCAGAAAGTGGACGTTCCGCGTACTCGGCTGCCTGTCCCTTCGTCTGCGATCCGATAACAAGAGCGTCGGCGTGGATTCTGAGAGCGGCCCCTACAATTTCCGCCGCTCCCCCCGTCTGAGAAGTCGTCAGAACGAGGAGGGAAAACGCGTAGGGCTTTGCCTCTTTGGAAAGGAGCGAGCGCTGCTGATTGGACTCCAAGTCCCTAACAGAAAACAGCGGGGTGTTTTCCGGAACAAAAAGGGAGGAGAGTTCGGCGGCGACGGCAACGGATCCCCCTCCATTGCTTGCCCGAAGGTCGAGAATCAGGGAGGTGACCCCCATCTGCGCAAAATCTCGGAGAGATTGCCGCCATTGGGGGAGCGATTCAGGAGTGATTTTTCCGGGGCGAATAAATCCCACTCCGGCCGGAAGCAGCTCCTGAACAAAGGGAAAGGCTGACTCTTTTTCCGCGGCCTGAGGTCCGGGCGGGACCGAAAAAATCCCGGATCCGGGGCCCAAACGCTTTAAAAGCTCCCCAAGAGCGACCCGGCGCGAATCGTCGGTTGGGGTCTCTTTGGTGGGGATTGCGAGAGAACCCAGAACGGAGAGCGCTTGGTCCAGATCCGATTCCGACAAGAGGGAGAGGGGAGAGGCAGGCACCGGCGAGGAAATCGCTCCTGCACCTCCGGAGAACAGGCCGATTGCTGCGATCCAGCCCCAGATGTGCCCATGCCCCATCATCCAGCATCCTCCGCGGGACCGAGGCCTTTGACGGCGATATCGCTCCGAAAATGCGCGTTTTCAAAGGCAATCTTCGCAACACCTGCGTAGGCCTTTTCCCTCGCAAGCATCAGGTTACTGCCGGTCGCAGTGACCCCCAAAACCCGCCCACCGGCAGTCAGCCATTGCCCCCTCGGGTCGGAACTGCTTTCGGCCCATCGCGTTCCAGCGTGGAAAATCTCGGCGTCTTTTCGAGCTTCCGCGAGGCCCGTGATGGGGGCGCCCGTTTGGTATCTGCCCGGGTAACCTCCGGAGGCCATGATCACGCACACCGCGAAGCCGGACTTCCAGACAGGAGTTTGCTCCCGCAGGCGTCCGTCGAGCGTAGCTTCCAGCAAATCCAGGAGATCCGATTCAAGGCGCGCCATCAGGACTTGCGTTTCGGGATCGCCGAAGCGGCAATTAAATTCGAGAACCTTCGGGCCGTTTGCTGTGAGGATGAGTCCCGGAAAGAGCATCCCACGGTAGCAGAGGCCTTCGGCCCTCAGTCCGACCAAGAATCTATCCAGAATCTCCCGCCGGACCTGCTCCTGCAACTTGTCCGTGAGGTGGGGCGTCGGGCTGTAAGTGCCCATACCGCCGGTGTTGGGTCCTTCGTCGTGGTCCAGAGCACGCTTATGATCCTGAGCGGAGGGGAACAGAAGGTAGCTTTGGGAGTCGACCAGAGCGTGGATCGAACACTCCGGGCCCTCCAGAAACTCCTCGATCACCGTGGCTTTTCCCGCGTCTCCAAAACGCCCCTCGTCCATCATTTCGCGGATGGCCCGCTCGGCTTCCTCGTGAGTTTGGGCGATGATGACTCCCTTTCCAAGGGCAAGCCCATCGGCCTTCACCACGACCGGGAGGGGCATTTGACGGGCAAAAGCAACCGCCTCGGCACTTTGGGTAAAGTGGCCCGAACGGGCTGTGGGAATGCCGTGGCGCACCATGAATTCCTTGGCAAATACTTTGGAGGATTCGAGCCGGGCGGCGGCTTGAGTCGGACCAAAAATTCGGAGTCCGGCCGACTCGAACTGATCGACGATTCCGTTTGCCAAAGCGTCATCGGGTCCGACCACCGTGAGGTCTATTTGTTCCCTCTTTGCGAATTCCAGCAGACGCGCAGTGTCCGTGATCGGAATCGGCACACAGGTCGCGACGTCTCGGATACCACCGTTACCTGGGGCACAAAAGAGGGCACTGACGCGGGGCGACTGCTTGAGTTTCCATGCGATGGCGTGTTCGCGACCACCACTACCGAGAACGAGGACTTTCATGAAAAGAAGATCAGGGTTTTCCAGCGCTGATCACTTCGGACAGGGGTTCCAAAGCCAGCGATTGTTGTTGGCGAATGAGGGGGGCCAAGTCGGGGGCGGCAGCTGCCATGCGATCAAACAGCCGTTCATAATGTTTCTGGAGGAGGCCCCTGAGTTCACGGTCCGAGCGGGCCTTCCGGGATGCATCGAGCGGCTCTCTCACCTCAGGGAGAGCCATCGTGCGCGCCTTGATTTCGCGATAACGAATTCGTTGTTTGAGCTGGCGGACGGCATCCTCGGTCCGGTTCGTGACCTCCCTCACCGGAGCCTGTTGACCTCCATTGGGCTGCCCAAAGGGAGAGGCGGAGTCCAGCGCCTGGGCCGACTCCGGGAGAGCCGGGATCAGCGGAAGAACCTCTTTTTCGGAGGGGCCAGAGGGGGCGAGATCAAGGCCGGCGGAGGGACTCAGGAAAGGGACTGAGGGGACTAGTGAATTGGTGGGGGGAGAGGCCTGCTGAAGTTGGAGGGATTGCTGCGCCTGAGTGAGGGAGGGCAAAAGGAGCACTGCAAGGGTCGAGGCGAAAAGGGCTGGCTTCATGGAGTAAATCGCACTTTTGAGGTTAGTTTGAAAAAAGCATTTGAAAAGGTTCAGCTGATCCGGTTAGCGGCGGGAGGTCATGATGCTACCGCGTTTTAAGTCACTTCCCGAGTGGGCGGACATTTCTCCCGCTGAAATGGCGGCGAGGGGGCGTGATTTGCCCGGCTTTGTGTTTTTTGATTCCTCCAAAGAGGCCGAGGCCGGGGGGAGTCTGTCCATCCTAGCGGCGTATCCTGAGGAGCGGATTGAGGGAAACCTGTTCCATGATGCGGATTACGAGAGGCTCCACTCCAGGGTTCTCGAGATGCAATCTTCCGGGAACGGGGTGGATGACGGATTGCCCGGGTGTCTGATTGCCGGAACGGTGGATTATGACGGAGCGTTTCAAATGGCGTTTTACCCGATGGTCCTTGCTTACCAGCATTCGGGCGGAGGATGGGTTGGGAGTGGGAACTTGGCCGAGTGTTTCCAGAATCGTGTCCCGCCAGCCCGCCTACACGGCCCCGTCGATTTCCAGCCACATTGGGGAGCGGAGCAGTTCTGCCAGGCGGTGAGCCGTGCGCAGGAATACATCGCGGCGGGCGACATTTATCAGGTGAACCTCAGCCACGCGCTGGAAGCGCCCTGGCCCGGGGGAGATCCTTGGGCTTTTTATGAGGCGCTACGGCACTATTCTCCGGCGCCCTACAGCGCGTTTTTGAGTCAGGCGAAACGGACGGTTCTCAGTAGCTCACCAGAGCTTTTTCTTCAGGTTTCGGGTTCCGGTATCCGCACTCGTCCCATCAAGGGCACCCGCCCGAGGCGTCCGGATCCGAATGCGGATGAGCGATCGGCCTTTGATTTGTTAACCTCGCCCAAGGAGATTGCGGAGTTGGTGATGATCACTGATCTGGAGCGGAGCGATTTAGGCCAGGTTTGCGAGTGGGGGAGCGTCGCCGTGAGGGATCTGCTCAAACTGGAGAGGCACGAGCAAGTTTTCCACCTGGTTTCCACGGTTGAGGGCCGCTTGCGTGAGGGAGTGAATGCGGTGGAGGCTTTGCGTGCGTGTTTTCCGGGCGGGTCAATCACGGGTGCCCCCAAGCGCCGCGCCCGAGAAATTATTCGGGAGCTGGAGGAGCAAGAACGGGGAATTTACACGGGAGCGATCGGCTGGTTTGGGGCGAGCGGGGAGAGTGCCTTCAGCATCGCGATTCGGACGGTGGTGGTGGAAAATGGGCGAGCCTGTTTGAGGGTGGGAGCCGGGGTGGTTGCGGACTCTATTCCGGAGAGCGAGTGGCAGGAGACTTGGGACAAGGCGGCGGGGGTATTGTTGGCGGCGCAGTGGGCGCGGAGGTCCCCAGATCGCTCGTTGCCAGAGGTCCCAACCAGTGCTATCTCTCACTCCACAGGCCTATGAACTCGCTCGCACTTCTCCCCAACTTGGCTGGTCCCGATATGTTGATCATATTCATGATTGTTTTGATCCTGTTCGGGGCGAAGAAACTTCCCGAGCTGGCCAAGGGGTTGGGGCAAGCGGTGAAGGAGTTTAGCAAGGCCAAGGAGGACGTGAATCAGGAGTTTCATCGGGCTGCCCAGGTTCCACACAGCTCTCACGGTTCGAATCCCCACGATTACTACTCGGGCGATCACGGCTCTGGCCACGGGGCGATGGAGCACGGAAACCACTCCGTGCCCCCCAGCCCTGCCCAGACGCAGACGACTCACTCGCCCACCGCCGGGTCTTCTGCGCAGGGATCTTCCGAAAAACCGCACGCGTAGCGCTGGTGTTCACGCGTAGTGAAGCTGAGGCGTAACACTGAGGAAATTCCTCCGCCACGAATGAGGTGCTGGCGGGGACGGTGACTGTTGGCAAGCGATAGCGATTCTGAGGGGCAGGCATCGACATCTTGGCAGGTAACAACGGTTGGGAGTGAGGGGAGGATGTTATGAGGAGAGCGGGAATGAGGGGGAGTGACAGAAACTTTTGGACCTACAATTTTGTTCCAAGCCTCCGCTTTCAGGGCGGAGGCTTTTTATTTTCGGTGATTTGCTTCCTTCTCGTTTTCGAAATCGGAGGCTCCCGAGGCGCTGCGAGGGAAATCCGCATCGCGGCCTACAACCTTGAAAATTATGTGATCCAAGACTCGGCTCGAACGAAGGCTAAGTCGGAGCATTCGAAAGCGGCCATAGTCCAGATTTTGTCTGAAATTCGGCCGGACATCCTTGGTGTCTGTGAAGTGGGGGGGCGTGATGCGCTGGAAGATTTGCGCGTTCGGCTCAAGGGCCAGGGGCTCGATTTGGGGGAGGTGGAAATGGTCAGCGGCCCGGATCCCGACCGGCATCTGGCACTGCTCAGCCGGTTCCCAATCCATCTGAGGCGA
>JBANFR010000001.1:0-80132 GCA_037975925.1 Verrucomicrobiota bacterium | reverse complement strand
ACGCATCCACACGCATCCACACGCATCCACACGCATCCACACGCATCCACACGCATCCACACGCATCCACACGCATCCACACGCATCCACACGCATCCACACGCATCCACACGCATCCACACGCATCAGCACACCCCGGCGTGAACCGATGCGAACCCGCTTCAATACGCACCAGGAAGGCTACGGGCGAACACCGGAAACCGACTGTTTTTTTCTAAACCGAAGGTTTAGAGGCCATTAGCCGGTGCGTCGCGCCCCGCGCGACCACCGGTAACCTCCCCCCCCTGCAAGACAACCCCGGAGGGGTTGCAGCGCCGCAAAACTCAATCCGGCCACGCCGCCATCCCTTCGGGATGGGTGGTCTGGCGGGCCAAATCCCGGGGGCCACGCGGGGCGCGACCGCCCGGCTCATGGCCACCAACTCCCGGGGGTGAACCGCCCTCTGTCCCCCGGACAGCTCGCAAAGTCAGCCCGCTCCTGAACCCATTCCTGTCGCAGGCATGACTTTTTCAGGAACGGCTATTTCACCGAAATCAGCTCCACCTCAAAAATCAGGGTCTCGTCCGGACCGATATCCGCACCCGCGCCCCGGGAGCCATAGGCCAAATCCGAGGGAATGTAGAGTTCGGCCTTCCCTCCCTCTTTCAGGAGCTGCAATCCCTCCGTCCACCCCTTGATGACCCGGTTGAGCGGGAAGGTGGCGGGCTGCCCGCGCTTGTAGGAACTGTCGAACTCTTTGCCCTCAATCGTCCGCCCGCGATAGTGCACCACCACCGTGTCGGTTGCCTTCGGCTGTTTGCCTGCGCCCTCCTTGAGGGTCTTGATTTGAAGCCCACTCGGAAGCGTCTTAACCCCCTCGGCCTTCGCATTCTGCCGGAGGAATGTTTCGCCTTTAATCATCGCCGATTGAGCCATCACAAAAACGGGGGCCGCCAATACGGCTGAGGCCATCCCAAGGGAAAGGAACTTGAACATCCCCCACCTCTATTCACCGAAGGTCGCCGGTCAAGTGACTGCAGACCTCTCGATGCGGCACACCGCGACTCGTGATCTCATGGTGGTTTCCAAAATTGAAATGGGACTTCCGAAGACCCTCCCACTCCCCCAAAATCCTGGCTCGATCCATGGACCTACTCCAAACACTCCAAACTCGCGTCCTGCCCGCCGACGGTGCCATGAGCACTTACCTGATGGAAAAGGGGGTGGCGTGGGAGCGTTGTTTTGAGGAACTCTGCGTCAGCGACCCCGATCTGGTCGCCTCCGTGCACAACGCTTACCTGGACGCAGGAGCCCGGATTATCGAGTGCAATTCCTTCGGATCGAACGCACTCCGGCTTGCCAAACACGGCCTGGAGCACCGTGTGAAAGAACTCAATCAACAGGCTGCACAACTCGCTCTTCATTCCGCCGCCGGCCGGCCCGTCTGGGTGGCCGGGAGCGTCGGCCCCCTCAGCTTTACGCTGCAACAGGCGCGCGAAAACGGAGTCGACCGGGAAGCGATTTTTACCGAGCAGCTCAGCGCCCTGATTCACTCCGGACTGGACCTCCTATTTTTGGAAACCTTCCTCGATCTCGAGGAAATGGAACTCGCCCTGCGGATCAAAAATTCGCTGAGTGACTGCCCCGTGCTGTGCTCCTTTGCGAGCACGGCTGATGGGAAACTCCGGGATGGCACGCCTCTGCTCACCGCGTTTCAGCGGCTGATGGATTCCGGAGCGCACCTGGTCGGACTCAACTGCGCGCACGGACCGCAAGCCATGCTTCGCATCGTGGAGAACCTCCCGGCCGACCTGCCGCTCGCTGTGTTCCCCAACGCCGGGTATCCCCGTTTTAATGAGGGCCGCTTTCAATACGGCACTTCCCCGGAGTACTTCGCGCGGATTGGCGTCGAGCTGGCCCGCCAGGGAGCCAAGCTGATTGGCGGCTGCTGCGGCACTTCCCCAGCCCACATCGCAGCCCTTGCCGCCGCGCTCGCGGGACGCGAACCAGTTTCGACCAAACCCGCCACCTCCGTCCGGGTGGAATCCTTGGAGGTCGCCCCGGCCGCTCCCCCGCCCGCCTCCACCGAGGGAAGCGCGGACACGATCCTCCAACGCCTGGCCGCCGGACGCACGGTCATCGTCACCGAATTGGACACGCCCAAAACGCTCGATCTCGCCCCTTATTACGAGGGAGCCCGGGCGCTGACTGAGGCCGGCTCCGACGCCATCACCCTCGCCGACAACTCGCTGGCCATCCTGCGCGTCAGCAACCTCGCGGTGGGAGCGGTGCTCAAGCAACAGGGGATCACGCCCCTTCTCCATGTGGCCTGCCGCGACCGAAACCTTCTCGGGTTGCAGAGCGAACTGATGGGCATGGCGGCTCTGGGAATCGACCACGTGCTTCCCCTCACGGGAGACCCGGCCAAGGTGGGCGACCACCCGGGTGCCACCTCGGTGTACGACGTAACCTCCATCGAGCTGCTTAAAATCGTCCAGCAGCTCAATGCGGGCGTGAATTCGAACGGCAAATCCATCAAGTCACCCACCCGTTTCGTCTCCGGTTGCACCTTCAATCCGAACGTCAAAAACTGGGACGCACAGCTGAGCCGTCTGGAGCGGAAAATCGCCGCCGGAGCCCAATACGTTCTCACCCAACCCGTGTTCGACTTCGATCGCCTCAGGCTCCTCGCCCAAAAAACAGCGCAATTCGGAATCCCGATCTTTCCGGGAATCTGGCCATTGCTGGGCGGAAGACAGGCCGAATTCCTCCACAACGAGGTGCCCGGCATTGTGATCCCTGAAGCAGTCCGCGAAAAAATGCGTGGCAAGGAAGGTGCCGAGGGACAAGCCCTCGGAGTCCAAATCGCCCGCGATCTCTGCAAGGAGGCGCTCCTGCATTTCCGGTCCATCTACCTCATCACGCCTTTCCTCCGCTACCAAACCACCGCCGAACTCGCCGCCTTTATCCGCCAGGAAACCGCCTAAACCCCTCCTTCACCCCCCGAGGAATGTCTCACCTCCACCGCTCCATCCCATGTTTCACAGACTCCTCGCTCTCGCCCCAATCGCGCTCCTTTCCCTAAGCCTCTCCGCAGCGGCGGAAGAACAGGCGCTCTTCAACGGAAAAGATCTCACCGGCTGGAAGGGCAACCTCGCCGTCTGGTCTGTCCGGGACGGCGTCATCCGCGGCGAATCCCAACTCGACCCCGCGCGCGCCCCAAAGAGCAAACTTCACGAAAACACCTTCCTCGTCTGGACCGGAGGCACTCCCAAAGATTTTGAGCTGCGCCTCAAAGCCCGCTTCCTCAGCGTTTGGGGTAACTCCGGCATCCAATTTCGCAGCGCAGTCGTCCGCGAAGGAAAAGACGGCCCGATCGTCAAGGGTTACCAGGCCGAGTTTGAGACCGAAGGCCTCTACTCCGGAGGTCTTTACGAGGAAAGAAGATCGGGGATTCTCGCCAAAAGAGGCGAAAGGGTCGTCATCCGTCCGCATCCCGACCATTTGATTACCCCGCAACTGGAGGTCACAGGCTCCGTCGGAAATCCGGACGAAATTCAATCGCTCATCCGCCCACACGAGTGGAACGATTACGTGATCATCGCCAAAGGGGACAATATCCGCCTCTTCATCAACGGAAAACAAACCGCCGAGGTCACCGACAAACGGCCCAAGGCTCCACTAGAAGGCATCATCGCCCTGCAAGTGCACCACCAGGAGCCCATGACGGTCGAATTTAAGGACATCTACCTCACGGAAGAGCCCTAAACGACCGCCCACCGCCTCCCTCAGTTACCTGCCCATGGCTTCCATTTTCCGGTCGGAAACAAAACTGTCGCCCACCGCCCACATTCTCTCCCCTCAGCCAACGCTCCCATGAACCTCGCCATCGTCGGAGGCGGCCCGGCTGGCTTGCGTGCAGCCGAAGTCGCCAGCCAACACGGCGCGCAGGTCGACCTCTACGACGCCCAATCCTCCGTCGGTAAAAAGTTCCTCGTTGCTGGCAAAGGTGGACTCAATCTCACCAAGGAGGAACCCGTCAGCCTCTTCGCCTCCCGGTACTCTGCGTCTCCGAACCTCCCCGACCTTTGGAATTCTCTCCTCGCAGATTTTGATCCCGAGGCCCTACGCCTCTGGGCTTCTTCGCTGGGCGTCGAAACCTTCGTCGCCTCCACAGGAAGGGTTTACCCAAAATCCCTCCGGGCGGCCCCCCTCCTCAGACGCTGGATTCTCCGACTGCGAGACCAGGGCGTCCGATTCCACATGCGCCACCGCCTGGTCTCGCTCGCCCCACGCCAAAGCCACGGTTTCCCTCTGACCTTCTCCACCCCCGGGGAGCCCCTCACCACCAACGCGGACGCCGTCCTTCTCGCACTCGGCGGCGCCTCCTGGCCCCACACCGGATCCGACGGCAGGTGGGTTGAAATGCTCCGCCATTTCGGAATCCCCGTCCACGATCTCGTCCCTGCCAATTGCGGATGGGAACGCCCCTGGCCCACGGAATTCCTCGCTGTCGCGGAGGGGAAACCCCTGAAGACACTCGCGGTCTCAGCAGGTTCCACCAGCGTCCGGGGCGAATTACTTGTGACCCGTTACGGCCTCGAGGGCGGCGCTCTCTACCAACTCGCCCCCCTGCTGCGAGCAATGGACCAGCCGCTGATTTCCATCGACTTCAAGCCCAACTCGTCCGTTTCCCAGCTCGTTGCTAAAATGGGCCCGGTACGCCGCAATTTCCTCGCTGAAGCCCGCCAACGGTGGCGCCTTCCCGACGAAGTCTTCGCATTGCTCTCGCTCCTTCCGACCCGCAATCCGAGGGAGTCCGCCGAGGCTCTCGCACTCGAAATCAAGAATTTCGAAATCCCCCTCACCAAACCCCGCCCCATCGAAGAGGCCATCTCTTCAGCCGGAGGCGTCGCCCTGGAGGCTCTCGATCAGAACCTCATGCTTCGCAACTGTCCCGGTGTTTTTGTGGCGGGCGAAATGTTGGACTGGGAGGCACCCACCGGTGGGTATCTTCTTCAGGGCTGTTTCGCCACCGGCACACGAGCCGCGAGGAGTGCCCTCGAATGGCTTCAGGGCGCAGCACCTTCCCTGGATCAGGACATTTGAGGGACCGCCAGAATACGCACACCACGCGCCCCCGCTTTCGCTTCGCCTTCCTCCTGCCGACGCCCCAGGGGCACCCCTATTTCCGGGGCAAATTTCCAACCTTCCCCCACCCGATCGGAGCCCGGTGGAGAATCTGGTCAAAATCCGTCACCCCGAGAATCGCTTTGGCAAACTCGGTCACGCCGGCCTCTTCGGGCGTGTCCAGGGCAGCATAAACTTCCCAAGCAAACTTCCTTTCCCCGAAAGGCTTGCCGGGTGAGGGAAGCGTGCGCAATCCGACGCGTAATCCTCCTTCGCCCGGATGGTCTATCCAGCGGTGATAATGAAAGGCCTCGATCGAGTCCAATCGGCGGATCTTGTGCCACGTATACACCAAAGCCGCCGCCTGGAGACGCTGCGCTTCCTCTCCATCATCGCGCGTGTGAAATCCCTGCTCCGAGAGGAGGACCCGGCGCACCCTTTTTCCCGCAAAAAGCATCTCCGGCAAGTGCATGTAGGCATCCAGCACCTCGAGGTTCTTCGGAGTAATCAACTCCGTGTCGAAATGAAATTGCGCCTTCGAGTCCAGCCAGGCTGCCGGCTGAAAAAGACTCTCAGGATAAGGATGATAAGCCACCCCCCACTCAAAATCGCCCTCCCGCTTCGAATACTTGACCAGCCGCTCCAGCATCTCTCTCACGCAGTAGTTCCGTCCCTCACGCCCCTCCGGTGTCGTCCAGTTGTGCGTGAGAGAAATAAAAACGTTCGCCCTCGGGTTCCATCGGCGCGCACTCAGGTACACCACCCGCATCGAGCGCACATACTGGTCCATGAAAAGCCCCATCGGCTGATCTCCCATGTTGGTCCACGTGTGCGCGTAATCCACCTCGTTGTGCACAATCCAATGAGCAATGCACCCGCGTTCCTCCCCGGAATAGCGCTCGGCCAAAAAAGCGATCGCCGCCCGATACGCGTGTCCCCCCTCCTCCGTCGTTAAATTCGGCATCGCGTAAACCCCGGGCGGCCCCGAGTCCGGGTGCGTCATCGCGCGCCTCTCCTCCGGAGACTTCGGAAACCCCACGAGCACAATCGCCGACACCACGCTCGTTGGCCCAAATTCACGCATCGTGGCGTCCAATCCCTCCAAGGCAGAACGCGAAATCCCATACACGCGTCCCTCAAAAGCGTAGGGAATCGCGCCCTCCTTCGGCGCCATCCGAAAAAGGCCGGCCAAGTCGATATTCACGGTCACATGCCTGACTCCCAGCGTTTGCAACTCGCTGGAAATCGCATTTTTCACCACGCCGCCCATCCCCTTTTTACTCGGGACAAGCGCCGGCACCTCTTCCCCCGGTTCGGAAACGTCGGGTACACTCGCATACACCCAGTGCGAGGCGCATTCCAAACGCCCTTCCTTTCCCTGCAGCGCCACCCCCCAGCGGGAAAACATTCGGTCCCGCCCATTCACCCAACGGGGCAGTACCACCCGGAATTCTCCAACCGCCAGCCCCTCCACCCGCTGCAAGCCCACGTCATCCCAACCGTTTTCATGAATCTCGACCTCCGCAAGACACCACCTCCCGGCACCGACCACCCGCCCCCTCACTTCCACCTCCTCGCCGCTCACCCGGACCGAATCCACTCCTGAGGCGTATTCCCGTTCCAGGTAGCCCTTCAAACGCTCCGCTTTCTGCGTCTTCAAAAGCGCCCGCTCAGCCGCCTCCGCCTCTGCCCGCAATTCGCCCTCGAGCGGGTGCCTTAACTGAATCGCCCGAACCTGAATGGCCACGCCCGCACGCGAACCAAAATCGAGCCGGAAAAGACCCGACGCCCCCTGCCAACGCTCCCCGGCCAGCGCCCGCAAATTCACCGCCACCGGCTGCCATGTCTCCGCCTTCGGCAGCGGCCCAAAACTCACCGCGCGCGACTGATTCAGTGGCGGTCCCCAAAACACCTCCAGCCCGTTCACGCCATCCGAGCAAAAATACTCAAAAGCCAGCACACACCCATCGTCCCCGCCCCCAAGCAAATCCAGCGGCTGAGTCACCACGTAGGGGTCCGCCCCGGAAGTCTGAAGCGCGTACACCCCGGGCCCCTTTTCCTCCGCTTGCAAATCATGGGATCGCCGAAGGTCCAAAGACAGGTCGCGGCCCGCAGCCCTACCGACCCAGAGGAGGGCCGCCACCAGAATCATCCGTGCCAGACGCATACCTCGGTAAAGCCACATTCCCCGCGTTTCTTTGCCTCCAGAACATCGCGTCCCCGGATGGGCCCCCTCCGCAAAAAACCGGCCGCCCACCTTCGGAAGGGCCCGCCTCCGGTCCAATCCGCCTTTGACCCACCACCGGGCTCTTCCTTACAAGGCAACCATGGCCTTCCCATTCCGTTCCCCGCGCGACACCGTCGGCGGCATCACCGTGTTCGGCAGGATTCTCGACAAAATCCGCTACTTCGCCCGCGAAGGCTCCCTTCCCGCAGGCTATCACCTCGGTCCCCTCGAAGGCTCTCGCACCTTCGATGAACGTGTCTGCCGTTTTCTGGGCGTCACTTATGAAGAACTCACCCGCCGCACCTTGGAGGGCGGAACCGACGAGGCCGTTCTCGAATGGTGCTTTGAAAACGGACGCCGCCCCGACGCCGAGCAAATCGAAATCTGGAACGGCTTCATGCAAAAGCGTGGCTGGCGCGACGGCGCGTCCGCCGGCCTAGCCAAGCAAAAGGAAGAGGCCGGTTTGGGACACAGGGACGACATCCTCGTCTTCTTCGACCTGATGGACGTCGAAGAGGGCCGGATGCCCTAAAACGGTGCGCCGGGGCAAAAGCCTCAACAGCCAGAGGGTCGATTGGGAGAGAGGTCGCTGGAGAGAAATCCGCTTCCCGGAGGGGCCGCGGCGTTTTCTCGCGCGAGGGTCAAGGGGCGGACGGCTGAAGCAACCCCAGCGAGCCCATCCACTCGGCCACTCGGCGCGGCCACTCATTCACGGGTTTCCCATTCGGCCGCATCCCGAATCCGTGGCCGCCTTGCACAAAAATGTGCAGCTCAGCGGATAACCCCAGTTTGTGGTATTCCGCATAAAGCAGGGCGCTCCCGAGCGAGCTCGATCCGCCTTTGTCGTCGTGGGCGTGAATCAGGCACATCGGCGGCGCCTTCTTCGTCACCCGGATGGAAGGAAGCAAGGTCCCCGGGCCGGATGGATCCACCAGGGAACCGGGATAAATCGGGATCACAAAGTTCGGGGTCGCATCCTCCACATCCAGTGTCGGATCGGCCGTATAGGTCCGATCGTTCGGGTACAGTGAGCCCATTAGCGCCAAGTGCCCTCCCGCCGAGAATCCCAGAACCCCGACCCGTGTTGGGTCGATTCCCCACTGCGCTGCATGACGACGCACCACACCCACCGCCCGCTGCATATCCTGCAGCGGCTCAAACCCCGGCGTCTTGTCCCGCACAGGCACTCGGTACTTCAACAACACGCCGGTCACCCCGAGCGAATTCAGCCACTTGCACACTTGGTCCCCTTCGTGATCGATGGCGAGAAACTGATAGCCTCCGCCAGGACACACGATCACTGCCGTGCCGTTGGGCTTTTCAGGCCGATAAACGGTGATCGTCGGATCGGCGACATTGGTGACCCGAAGCACGCCTTTTCCGTTCTGCGGGGGCAGCACCATTTCGGCCCCGACTTCGACGCCAGCCTTTTCCGGTGCCCCGTTTGGCCACAAACGCACCACAGGCAATTCAGCCGCCATGGAGGAAAGAAGAGTCACCGCCCAAAAACCGGAGACGAGCGAGGTGAACCGAAAGAGAGAGGACATTTTCATGATTGGAAGGGGGAAACGCGTGACTGACTTTGGAAACAGAAGGGCTCGGGAGGCATGGGGCGCTCTCCTGGGCGGCGATCGGCTCAGTGGCGCAGTAGCAGGGGCAATTCCGAAAGCCGCGTGATAAAGGCGTCCGCCTCGGCCTTCACCTTTTCACGAACGGCAAAACCTCCGAAACCCACTACCAAATCCGCATCCCCTTTCACCTCGAGATCGCTGGCGCCATCCCCGACCATCACCACACGCTCCGCGCTCCACTCCGCGCGCAGGCGGCGAGCTACCGCGTTTTTGCCCTTGGTCTGTGCCGTGGGACTGCCCGGCTCAAACCCGGTGTAAACGCCGCGTTCATCAAATCTCAGCGTGACCGCCTCGACGTGTCCAATTCCCAAGTAATTCGCCAATGGCATGATAGCCTGGGTAAAACCGCCACTGACGATGGCAACCTGCCAACCCTCTTCCTGAAGTTGAGCAACCGTCTCCTTCGCGGTGGGTTCAACCTGGGATATGTACTGGGACCCCACGAGAGCCAACTCGGACAGCGTCGGACGAATCAACTCCAGACGCCGCGCAAAAACGGCCTCCATCGGCGTCCCTCCCTCCATCGCCGCCTTGGTCATTTGCTCCACGGCCGCAAAAGTCTCCGCCCCGCGCAGACGCGCCAGTTCATCAATTCCCTCAATCGCACTCAGGGTGGAATCGCAGTCAAGGAGGACAAGTTTGTTGGAAAGCACCTCCGGACTGAAATGAATGCCCCGCTGCCGGTCAAGAGTGGGTGCTCCAACGGGGTTTCCCCGGAACCGCATTCAGGCTTTTCCGGAGGACGTTTTTCGTCCCCGTCTCCAAGCCGCGCCCGCACCCCCACCGCTCACCCGCCTTTTTGATCCTCTCAGGATGAAAAATGGTCAGCGCACTCCAAATCGGATAGAAACAGGGCCATTGCCCCCCTTTGCTCGATGAGACTCCCCCCCCGCAGTTCTGGAATCCTCTGGTGCACCCTCCTCCTGATCAGCGCAGGCCCCATAGCCTTTGGCGCAGAAGAAAAGGCCCCCGCGTTTAAACACAAAACCCTCTGGGAACAAATCTACGAGGGTGGCTGGGTCATGATCCCTATTGGACTGTGCTCGGTCCTCACGGTTTTTCTGTGCGGAGACGGTCTGGGACGCACCTCGCGCAAACGCACGGCGCCGCCCCTTCAGGAAAAAGAAATCAAAAGGCTCTTCCGTGAGGGCGACTACGTCGGAGCCTACCATTTTTGCAAAGCCAACCCGTCATCGTTGACCAATGTATTGCGCTCCGGAATCGGCATGTTGGGAGAGGGCAAAACCGTGGTGGAAGAGTCGATGATTGCGGCAATGCACCAGGAGAGTTCTCAGCTCAACACCTACCTCAGTTACCTCTCCGTCATCGGGGTTTGCACCCCGATGATTGGCCTGTTGGGGACGGTCACCGGCATGATCAAAGCCTTCGGGAACCTGGGAACCTCCGGCATCGGTGATCCCTCCGGTCTCTCAGCGGCTATCGGGGAAGTGCTGGTTGCGACCGCCAGCGGTTTGCTCATCGCGATCCCGGCGTTTGGAATGTTTTACTTCCTGCGGAGCCGGTCCACACAGGCCATGCACCACATTCAGAACCTCGTGCAAGAGCTGTTTCGCAAAATGCCCTACGAGCACATGTCCGGTCTCCACATCAGCGGCGAGGAACTCTTTGCGGCCACACCGAATTGGGTCCCGACAGAGAACCGGAATGCCCAGGGTGCAACCGATGTTGCGAAAAGCGAAGCCTAGGCCCGTCTACAAAAACCCTCAGAAAGACAATATTTTATGGCAGGTGGCGGAAATATGGAGTCGGGCGAGCCCGACTTTCAAATTGCCCCGATGATCGACGTGCTACTGGTCATGCTCATCTTCTTCATGACCATCACGTCTGCCCAAGTGCTCCGGGTCGACAAAAACATCCGGCTCCCCGTGGCTCCCAACGCGGAACGCAAGGACAACAGCCGATCCGAAGCCATCCTCAACGTGCGCTGGGAGGCGGCCGCGCGCAAAGCCGTGTTCACTTTTCAGGAAAAAACCTACGCCTCCGCCCAGGAAATGGTCCCGGAACTGCGCGGCGTCAGGGAAGCGAGCCTGCGTCAGTCCGATCCCGGCCAAAACCCGAACTTCCGAGCCGTGATCCGGGCCGACCGGGACGTGCCCGCACTGTACGTCTCCCAGGCGATGACGGCGGCCGGCGAGGCCGGGATTGCGGACATTTCCTTTGCGACCTCCAACAGGGACTAGTTTGGAATGAAAGCTTTTGTTCCAGAAGATGTTCCAGTCGCCGGATTTCAGATCGCCCCGATGATCGATGTGGTCTTCGTGATCATGCTTTTTTTTATGGTCATGGCCGGGGCGGTCCGGGTCGAAAACGAGCTCAACACCACACTCCCCGGCAGCGTCGAAACGGCCGGAACCACCGAGTTTTTGGACGAAATCATCATCACCATCTCAGATACCGGCGAGGTAGCGCTGAACGATGAACCGCTGGACCCGCCGGAAAGTCAGACGCTCCCCAAACTCCGGGACACCCTCAAGCGCCTGAAACAACACGCGAATAATTCCAAAACCCCTGCCCTCGTCACCATTGTGAGCGATCCCAACGCAAAATATGAGCGGACCGTCCACGTCTTGGATGCGTTGGCCGTTGCCAAAATCGAGACGGTCACCTTCACCGTGGCCGAAGACTGAGCCTGCGAGCACTCTCCCTCCCCCGGAAATGCCCCCCCGTCCCTCCAAATCCCCCTCCCTGCCCGGTCGACGGGACCCGCGCGCTCCACTGCGACGCCCCCCTGCGTGGGTGGTCCTCGCTTTGGCGACCTCCATCCCTGGGATGCTGGGGCTGACTCCTTGCATTGCACAGACATCTCCGACTTCCCCCGCTACCGAGGCCACAGCTTCGAATGCTCAAGGCTCATCCCTCAACGAACTCTACAAAAGGTCCTTGGAACACTTCTCCAAGGGAAACTTCGCAGAGGCCGCCAGCGGATTGCAGGAAATGCTTACCCAAGGAGCCTCAGGAAACGGGATGGAATCCCTCCATTTCACTTTGGCGGCCGCCTGGTTCAACGCCAGGGAACACGCGAAGGCACTGGCTGCATTTTCGGATTACGTAAAGCGATACCCCGAGGGAGCGCGAATCACAGACGCCCTCCTGGGACTCGCCCAGTGCCAGACAAAAATGGGCCACAAGCAGGCCGCACTCGCGTCATTTCAGGAACTGTCCCGCAAGACCACCGTCGGCAAAGAGAGGGCCGTGTGGATGCAGGCCGCGCTTTTGAAGGATTTGGGAAAAGAGGAGGACGCGCTGAAACTTCTGCGCGCTTCGCTCCCCGCAGTGCCGCAGACGGAGGATCAAATCCAACAAGCCTGCCTCCTGGCGACATTGGAAGCATCGACCGGAAAGGTGGAGACCGCCCTGCAGCTGCTCCACACCGTATTCCAACGTCTACCCAACACAGACAACCCCCTCCAAATCAACGGACTCGCATTGGAGGTCGGTGATCTGCTTGCGAAACGAAAATCACTGAAGGAGGCGCTCCGGGCCTACGCCCTCGTCCGGCAAAAGGACGAAATTTTCACCCTCCAACGCTCCCGCCTCCAAATCTTGAGCCGCCGCCACGCGGGCAACCTCGACGCGATGCGCGCGACCCCTTCGCGAATCCCTGAACTCCAGGCCGCAAACGAGGCACTGGCGGCCAGTTTTGAAGAGGGAAAAAAACTTCTCGAGCAACTGGAGAAAGGGGAATCCCTTCTGAGGCCTCTGAGAATGCGGCAAGCCCGCGTTTACCAGGAACTTGGCCGCTTTTGGGAAAGTATCGTGGTTCTGGAAAACCTTCTCCAGAGCCCGCACCCCCCGGATGCCCGCGAGGAAATCCTCTACGGACTTTGTCTGAACCACGCGGAACTAAAAAATGCGGACGAACAGGAGACTCTCTCCCTTCGCTACTTGAAGGAATTCCCCTCGGGAAAAAACAGGGAGGCCGTCCAGTGGCACCTCGGGAATTCCCGCTTTCAGCGTGCGGATTGGGCAGGGGCGGAATCCGTGTTTGCCCAAATCGCGGCGCGCCAATCCTCCGGCGCCACGACGCCGATCACCCTCATTCTGTGGGCTCACTCGCGTTTTGCTTTGGGGCAATTCGCCTCCGCGCAGGAAGTCTACGCCGACTACCTCAAACGCTATCCCAAAGGCGAGTACGCCCAGGAGGCAGGCTACAGAATCGCCCTCTGCCACTTTTTTTTAGGAGACTACGAAAAGGCACATCCCGCTCTGGAGACCTTTGTCAAAGCGCATCCTCACAGCGTTTTTGCTCCAGACGCTTTTTACCGGATCGCCGTGTGTTATCAGGCCGCAAATCGCCCTGCGGAAGTGGTCCAGCGTTGCGCGCAATGGGAGAAACAATTCCAAGGAGACGCCCTTTCCGCCGAGGTTTTTTCGCTGTGGGGAGACGCGCTTGCTGTGATGGAAAAACGGGAGGAAGCCGCTGCCGCCTACGAGCGCGCCCTTACGAGCGCCCCAAGCCCGGAAGTTCTCCAATACGCTCTATTTGAGGCGAATAAACAGTACCAAAAGCTGGGACTGTGGGCCAAAAGCAGCCGCCTCCTCGGAGACTTCCTTCAAAACCATCCGCAACATCCCAGCGAAGTCACCGCCGTCTACTGGCTGGCCAAAGCGATGGCAAAGGAGGGTAAAACGGCGGACGCCAAACAGTTCCTGTCGGAAAAAATCGCTGCCTCTCTCCGTGACCGCTCCCGCGATGCCGTCGAACAACTCCTGAGCCAGCTCGCACAGTGGTGCGCGAAACGCCCTTCTCCTGCGGCCCCTCCCCAGTCGGGCAACGACGCATCCCCCTATGACCCACAGGAGGAGTTCAGCCGCTTTCTTCCAAAGGATTCCGATGCCAATTCCCCCCTCGCAATGGGGCGTATCTTCTTCGGGCGTTCAGAGTTGGCTCGCTATATGCGCAAGCCCAAAGAAGCCATCCAGTGGCTGGACCGCATCGCCGACGAGATTCCAGCGACGGCTTTGGGGGCAGGCCTCCTGGCCCAGGTGGGGGACCGCCTCCTTGAAAGGGGGGAATCGGCCAAAGCACTGTCCTTTTACCAGGAGCTCATTCGGTCATTCCCCAAAACTGAACTCCTCGATTTCGCCTACAACGGGATCGGGCAATTGGCCCTCGCAGAGGGGCAATACGCCAAGGCTCTCGAAGCGTTTGATGACGCGGTCGGCAAGGCTGGCGCCACCACCAAACTGAAGGAGGTCACCCTGGGCAAAGGCAAAGCCCTTCTGGAACTGGGCCGCACAGAGGAGGCAAAAGCTCTCTTTGAACAGGTGGGATCCACGCGAGAGTGGCGGGGCGAGGCCACCGCAGAGTCCGTGTTTTTCCTGGGCGAAATCAGTTTCCGGAAAGGCGACTACCCTTTGGCCGTTCAGTACTTCCAACGCGTGTTTGTAGCCTATCAACGCTATGCCTCACTCGTAGCAAGGGCATACCTCCGGACGGCCGATTGCTTTGAAAAAATGGGCGAACCGGAAAAGTCCCTCGCCCACCTGCGCGAATTGGTGTCGCGCGAGAAACTCAGCGCCCTCAGGGAAGCTGACTTGGCCCGGAAACGAATCGAGGCACTTCAAGCCCAGTGAAATCTTCCCTTCCCATTTTTTTTGCTGTCGCCTGCGCTGCAACCGCACTTGGCGACGACGTGTATTACAAGGCCGACGGCAAGGTCCTCAGGGGACTGACTCTCCGCCGCCAGGAGAACCTCGTTTTCGGCAAATCGATCGTCCCTTCAGCGGCAAGTGATGAGATGCAAATTATTGCCGTTCAACAGATAGAAAGGATCGCCTTCACTGAACCTGCAGCGCTTCTCGAGGCACGAAAGGCGGCCCTCGCTGGAGACGCCCTCGCCGCGCTCGAAAAAGCGTCCTCCGTCGCTCAGGAACACCGCCCCTGGGCGGATATTCCAGGCAACCTCTGGCGCGAGGCCATCCGCATCCAAATCGCGTCGATGCTCGCTCTCCAACGCGACCCCGAACTGAGGGCACTCTGCCAAAACTGGATTCCGACTGAGGACTTGGAGTTGGAGGAAACGGTGAGGCTGCTTTCCCTGCAAACTTCACCGATGGAAAAAGAAACGATCCAAAGCGCATACCAGAAAGCGGTGGCCCTCAACCCAGGATCGCTCCCGGCTGTGGTCAGTTATTTGGCAATGGGAAAATCCGCCCTCGAGTCGCGGCAGTGGAAGGCAGCAACCAAAGCCTTTTTATCCGTGCCTATCTTCGCACCGCACTGGAAGGTGCTCCATCCCCCCGCCCTTCTAGGGGTCGTCCGGGCGTTTTTAGGCGACGGCCAACGACCACTCGCCGCACGCTACGCAGAGGACCTCAAATCGGATTTTCCTCACGCCCCAGAAAACTCCATCGCCGAAACACTCCTCACCCAGGCGCCCTAAGAATTCAGTCCCGATCAAAGGTGTTCTGATGGCAAAAAAGTGATATTCTCAGCCCTGCGGCCTCGAGGATAGGCCGTTTCCTATGAACCCTCCCGCCGCCCCCCAAAAAGTCCTCTCCGTTTGCCTGGGAAACATCTGCCGCTCCCCCACCGTGGAAGCCGTTCTGCGGGCAAAAGCTTCTGAAGCGGGCCTGCCCCTCACCGTCGATTCAGCCGGAACCGCAGGGTATCACGTCGGCTCTGCTCCCGACCACCGCTCCATCCGCCACGCCCGGGCGCGCTGTTATGAACTGGCCCATCTTCGGGCGCGCAAAGTCCAGCTGTCCGATTTCGAACAATTTGACCTCATTCTTGCTGCAGATGAATCCAACTTGTCGGACCTCCGCCGGATTTGCCCCCAGCAGTACACGCACAAACTGGCGCTCTTTTTAGAAAACCAGCCCCTGCCGGACCCCTATCACGGCGACGAACACGATTTCGAACACGTACTCGATCTGGTCGAACGGCGCGCCGAAGCGCTGATCCGCCACTGGGTGAGCTTGCGCTAAAGAGCGTCTGCGCGGGCCAACTCTCTCACTTGGGTGGCGGCGGAGGAGCCTCGATCCTGGGCAAGCTCCATGATCCCCATCGTTAGCCAAAGCGGGTGCCGCAGCCCTTGCCCAAGCACTTGTCAGCGTGACTTCGCCATCAGGCCTCGCGAGCATCAGTGCATGCATCCCCTTCTTGCCTCCGCCCGGCTTCTCATGGCATCTACCGCATGGATCAGCCTTGGAATCAGCTGCTTGGCAATCGACCCCAAGAGCCCCGCAGCATCCATTGACGGCTTCCGCTTCGAGTTTCCCTGCAAAGATCCCATGCCGGATCAACCCAAGGAAGGGGCAGACGGTCTCTCAGGCCTCGTCACGGGTGACCCCAAAACCACCGATAACTTCACCGTGCACCGGCAGTTCGGGGGAGAAGCGGGTAAACGCTACAAAGTCACCCTGCGTTTTCGCGGGGTGGTCGAACCGATGATGTACAAGGGCGGCCAGCCAGTGGGGGAATACTTCTACGTGGGCGGCGAGAAAAACAACGCCACCTACAACGTGTACCAAATCCGTGTCTCCTCACCGCAGTCCCACTATTTCCTCAACCGCCAGGACAAAGTGGGCCATCGCATTTTTGCCATCGATTACACGCAAACCATCGAGATCGATGGAGGCGCGGAAATCGTGTTTTTCGGCGATGGCCAAAATGGCCGCCTGATCACCAACTACAAGAAGCTCGTGGTTCCCGGCATTGCTCCCGCTCCGGAGCCCTTCAACGGCCAGTTCGTCCAAGTCGATGTGGTCGAGGTGAAGGAGTAGACAGGGGGTGTCTCTTCCCCTCCCGGCCTCAACCCCGACTGCGATGGATGCCCGATTGAGTTTCCCGGCACCCCGAGTGAGAGGCCGCGTCGGGGCGCTGTTTTAAGCAAAGAAAAGCTCCAAGCCTTCGGATCCCGACGCCCACTGCGGAACCCACTGAATTCTCCTCTTGAGCCCCATTCACCAAAATTTCCTCAACCGAAAAGCCTCCCTCGAAGCGGAACTCGGCTTTCCCGTGCTCATCAGCGGACTGACGGGCCCGCTCAGAATTTTCCAGCGCGTCGGAGGACACCGCCACTCCATCGATGACGCAACCACCGCGTGGTACGCCTTGCAAAAAGCGCCCACAGCCGAAGCCTGCCTCGACCTCGGCACCGGCGTGGGGACCGTCGGGCTCATCACGCTATGGGGCTTGGGGGAAAAGGCGGCGCTCACCTGCGTCGAGGCCCAGGACGTCAGCTACGGCCTGCTGAGGGCAAACATCCAATGCAACCGCCTTGAGTCCCGGGTGGAGGCACTCCAAGGGGACTTACGCAGCCTTTACCTCCCGAAAAAATTCCCGCTCATCACCGGGAGCCCCCCTTACTTTCCAGTCACGGGAGGAACCCTGCCTCAGGACACCCAGAAAGCCCATGCCCGCTTTGAACTGCGCGGCCATGTGGGCGATTACGCGGAAGCCGCAAAACGCCACCTCAGCCCCGATGGCGTTTTTGTGTTCTGCTTTCCATTCCAGCAAAAAGCACGCTGCATGGAACTGGTCTCCGCCGCAGGGCTGTGCCTGGAAACGGTGCGCGATGTGTTTCCCCGCCGTGACCGTCCAGCCCTCTTCTCGCTCTACTCAGCAAGACTTCAAAACCGTGCTCCGCTGATCGAGGAGCCCCCCTTTGTTGTCGCAGAATCCGACGGAACCTACACTGAGGACATGCTCGAGATGCAAAAGACCCGAGGATTTGGCCCGGAAGGCACCAACCGCGTGGAGTAGGCCCCGCTCCGGAAGAACTGCGGCACAAAGCATTCTCGACGACGAATTTCTCGCGCCGCTCAGACGGCACCGGGCAACGTGAATTGTTCCACGACCCTCCGTAAACCCGCTGAAATCCGAACCAATTGCTCCGCAGCGCCCGCCGTCTGCTGCGCCTGCTCGGTGGTTTCTCCCGCCGCAGTCGCAACAGCCCCAATCCGGGAGGAAATTTCGCGGCTCGCGGAAGAAGCTGTCGCCACGCTTCGGGAAATTTCACCTGTCGCCGCCGTTTGCTGCTGAACAGCGACGGCGATACTTCCCTGCAGCACATCAATGCGCTGGATCACCGCCCCGATCTCGCGAATGGCAGCCACCGCGCTCCCCGAATCCACCTGAATGGCCTCGATGTATCGGGCCACCTCCTCCGTGGCCGAGGCCGTCTGCTGCGCAAGCTGCTTCACCTCATTGGCAACCACCGTAAACCCTTTGCCCGCGTCCCCGGCCCGCGCCGCCTCAATCGTCGCATTCAGCGCCAAAAGATTGGTCTGGGAAGCGATGTTCGTGATGACCTCGATCACCGTGCTGATTTGCGCGCTGCTCTTGCCCAACTGCGCCACCGTCACGTCCGTTTGCTGTGCAGCGGCAGAAGCACGATTAGCCACCTCCGAAGCCTCACCCGCATTCCGCGCAATCTCCACCATGCTCACACTCATCTGCTCAATCGCGACCGCTACAGACTCCAAATCACGACTCACGCGATCCGCAGCCGAAGCCACCCCACCCGCCTGATCCGAAGCGTCCGTCGCATTCGCTGCCAAACGATGGCTGACATCGTAAAGGCGCGTCGAAGCGTCCTTCAAAAGCGTGGAATCACCCGAGAGCGTTCGGACGTCTTTCCGCAGGTCATCTACCATCGCATTCAGGGAGATCCCAATCTGCCCCACCTCATCCGAGGTGGTCACCTTAATCTGCCGAGTCAGATCATGGTTGGCCACTCGGTCCAACAACTCCGCCACACGCACCAGGGGACGGGTCACCCGCCGGGCAATGATCAAAGCGACACTTAAGCCCACCAGAATGCTGATGCTTGAAACGATCAGACTGAACCGGACAATCCGGCCCATCCTGTCGCTCAATCCTGCGTAGCCCGTATTGAAGTGGTTCTCCGCAAAACGCCGAAGGAACCCCACCTTGAACCGCATCTTTGCCGCGCTCGCAACAAAGGCCGAATACGTCGCATCCATCGCGGCCGCATCCCGCGAAACCTCGAGCACGGAGTCGAATTGCTCCTTGAGATTCGCAACCGTTCTCGCGTCATCCTCCTTCTTCATCGCCTTGGCGAAGTCCTCAAAGGCGGGCTCAAAATCTCCCGCAGCACCTCTCTCGATCTCCTTCCACGATTTTCCAAAAAGAAGGGCCAGCACCGCGCGGCTCACCGCTTCAAAAGCGGTCTCGTTCAACGTCCTCAACTCGAGAGTCGCTCGATAAAAGTCGGCAAGATCCTCTCGCGCCGCCACAGCGTCGCGCGCAATCGACGTCTGCCTCTCCTCCATCTCGCGCGCTTCCGACGACGCGCGAGTCAGTTCCCCCACCTCCGAAGTCAATTCATCCAGAAAGGAGGCCAGCGTGACCTGCCTGTTTCCCGGAACCGACTTCTCCTCCCCCGATTTCGCCTGATTCCTCTCCGAGGGCAGGGTGATCAACTCACGCTGCATCGCCTGAAATCGATTCGATCTCAGCGCCTCCAAACTCTCTTTCAGCTTCCGCTCCGCCTCCCGCGCGTGGATCGCCGCCAACCCGTCTTTTTGTTCGCCTGCGGTAAGCAACAAATTGGAGACAGCGGCCTCCAGCGCCCGCGTCTGGTCGCTCACATCCACCGCCAAAAGCAACAGCGGCTTCGCCTCCTCTCCCATGGACTCCACGGTCTTCGAAACCCCTTCGATCTGCCAAATCACAAGGGACACCACCAGAGCAAACCCCAGAACCAGGACTGCCACCGCATATAAGAGGCGCTTGAGCATGAAACTTCGGAAATCGGAGTCAGGAAACGAACCGGGGAAGGAACCGGGGAAGTGCCATGCACCCCGCCTCGTCCACGCAGCGAGCCGAGCAAACTACCCGAAAACACACCCAACGCGCAAACCTCCGAAACAAAAAGAATCTGCCAACCCCCCCCCTCCCGGGAGGGCCCTCGTGAGACGCCGCCTCGACGAACCCCTTCCAGGATTGTTCCGGAGTTGCTTGCCTAGTTTTGCCCCCATACATTGCCCTCCCTGAGCAGCAAACGCCCACTCGATATGGATACTATGCAACCCTGCGAATTTCTCTCGGCCCCGATCAACGCCGCCCTGACGCCAGCCGAAAAAATCCGTTTGCTGCGCGAAATGATCCGCATTCGCCGCTTCGAACAGGCCTCACTCAAACACTATCAAGGTGGAAAAATGGGGGGCTTCCTGCACCTCTACATCGGTCAGGAAAGCGTCGCGGTCGGCGCCTGCTCCCTCATGGGCCCCAACGATCACGTCATCACTGCATACCGCGATCACGGACATGCTCTCGCAGTCGGCATGACCATGAACGAATGCATGGCGGAACTCTTCGGAAAGGCCACCGGTTGCTCGAAAGGAAAAGGCGGCTCCATGCATTTTTTTGCGCCAGACAAAAACTACTGGGGCGGCCACGGCATCGTCGGCGGTCAGACCCCCCTGGGCTTGGGACTCGCTTACGGAGTCAAATATAAGGGACTCAAGGGCGCGGCCATGTGCTTCATGGGCGACGGAGCAGTGAACCAAGGTTGCTTTTACGAAAGCCTCAATATGGCCTCCCTCTGGAACCTCCCCGTCGTCTACATCATCGAAAACAACGGTTACTCCATGGGAACAAGCCTCGCCCGCTCAAGCGCCTACGCTTCCTGCCTGGCAGAACGCGCCGCGGGCTTCGGCATCGATTGGGACGCGTTTAACGGTGAAGACGTTTACGCAGTGCGAGCCAAGGTGAAGGTGGCCCTCGACCGAGCCCACGAACAGTCCCGCCCCTCCGTCCTCGAAATTTCCACCTACCGCTACTACGGCCACTCAGTCGCTGACGCTAAACACAAGATTTATCGCAGCGAGGAGGAGATTGAGCGCTACAAGCAGCTCCACGATCCCATCCAACTCTTCAAAACACGCCTCATCGAAGAGGGGGTGCTCTCCGAGGAGTCCTACGAGGAGCTGGACGCCGCCATCCGCGACGAGGCCGAGGAAAGCGTCCGCTTCGCTGAGCAAAGCCCCCTTCCATCCGAGGCTTCCATCACCGAAGACGTCTACTACGAGGTCGATCGCAAGACGGCTGCCGGAACCACAGGCCGCCACTTCTTCAACGACTGACCGGCCCCGAGACATCGCTCACGCTCAACACACTTTTTATGCCAGAGATCACTTACCGCGAAGCCCTGCGACATGCCATGGCCGAGGAAATCGAGCGCGACCCCAATGTGGTCCTTCTCGGAGAAGAAGTTGCCGAGTACGACGGCGCCTACAAGGTCACCGAAGGCCTTTGGAAACGCTTCGGAGACAAGCGGGTTTGCGACACTCCGATCAGCGAAGCCGCATTCATCGGAATGGGCATCGGAGCCTCCATGCTCGGAATCCGCCCCGTGATGGAGCTCATGTTCTGGAGCTTCTCCGCCGTCGCCTGGGACCAGATAATCAACAACGCTGGCATGGTCCGCTACATGAGCGGCGGCCTCATCAATTGCCCTATCGTCATCCGCGGCCCCGCTAACGGCGGTACCAACGTCGGCGCTACCCACTCTCACACCCCAGAAAATTGGCTCGCCAACGTTCCTGGGCTCAAGGTCGTCTGCCCCGCCACCGCCTACGACGCCAAGGGACTCCTCAAAACTGCGATCCGAGACAATGACCCCGTGATGTTCATGGAGAACACCCTCCTTTACGGCGAGAAATGGGAGGTTCCCTCGGATGAATACCTCATCCCGCTCGGCGTGGCTGATGTAAAACGGCCCGGCACTGATGTCTCCCTCATCGCTCACGGCCGTGCAGTGCTCACCGCACTCAAGGCAGCAGAAGTATTGTCCGCAGAGCACCAGATCGAGGCCGAGGTACTCGACCTCCGCTCCATTCGCCCGCTCGACGAGGAGGCCATCCTTCAGACGGTCCGCAAAACCCACCGCGCTGTGCTGATCGAAGAAAACAAACCATTCTGCGGAGTAGATGCGCAGATCGCTTCGATCATTCAGGAAAAATGCTTTGATGACCTCGACGCCCCCGTCCTGCGCATCAGCGCCATCGACGCTCCTGCCATTTACAGCCCGGAGCTCGAACGCAGGCAACTCCCGCGACCCCAAGACATCATCGAAAAGGTACTGAGTATCTGTGGCTAAGGTGCGGGTGCCCGATCATGGGCGCCCCCCGCCTCCCAAACCGGCGGAGGACAAACTCCGCCGCGCCTCCAAATCCTTGCGTCTACACGCGCGGAAGGGTCACCTTCTGACGCTGGTTTTGGTACTTCCCACGCCGCGCCCGGTAGGACGTCTCACAGATCTCTCCTTGAAAGAATAGCATCTGCACCACTCCTTCCTCCGCGTAAATCCGGCAATCGGCAGCACTGGAGTTGGAAAACTCAAGCGTCAGGTGTCCCTTCCAACCGGCCTCGGCCGGCGTTACGTTGGCAATGATCCCGCAACGCGCGTAGGTGCTTTTTCCCACACAAACCGCCGTCACATTAGCGGGGAGATGCAACTCCTCTACAGCCACCCCAAGCCCATAACTGCGCGCCGGAAGAATAAAGTATGAACCACTCGAATCCCGCTGAAGACTCGCCGCCTCCAGATTCTTGGGATTAAACGCCTTTGGATCTACCACTGTCCCCGGGATGTGCCTGAAGATCAAAAACTCCCGCGGTGAAAGCCTCAGGTCATAGCCATAGCTCGAGGGCCCAAACGACATTACTGGCGTACCATCTGGAAGATGCCTCACTAAACTCGGCTCAAAGGGACTGATCATGCCCCCTTGCGCAAACGTCTTGATTTGGATGTCGTTGAGAATCACGAAGGAAAGGGCATGGAATCGGCAAAATGTCCATGATGCGCCGCCTCGCCGCAAACCAAAGACACTGTAGAACCAAACCGAAAAGTGCGCCCGACGGGGGTCGAACCCATAACCTTTGGCTTCGGAGGCCAACGCTCTATCCAATTGAGCTACGGGCGCAAAACGGGCCGGGAGCTTCATGGAATCAGCTCCGACTGTCCAGTCAAATCCCACAAACCGCGGGAAATCAGAGGACAAGTGCACTGTCCTGCTCCAAACGCCTCTCAGCAAAACAGCCCGAGGCAGCCTCCCCCCAAAAAAAAGCCCCAACCGAAGTTGGGGCGGGCAAACGGGACTTTCGTTCTGACAAAACTTTGTCAATCAACGCACCCCATAAACCATAGGGTAGGACACTAGTTTAATCCCGAGAGAGCCTTCCCAATCGAGCTCTTGTGGCGAGATGCGGTGTTGCGATGTACGTTCCCCTTTTTCACGGCCTTATCGAGCGTGGAAACAAAACGGTTCGCAGCAGCTTGAGCCACTGATTTGTCTCCCGACTTCAAAGCCTCCCTCACTTCCCGCAACTGATTTCTCACAGAACTGATTGTCCGGCGGTTGACAAGAGTACGACGCTCCGTTTGACGGGCACGTTTAGCGGCGGAAGGAGTATTAGCCATGGAGATTTAGTAAATGAACCGGCAACCTTGGACACTGCCACGCGGCTTGTCAACCCTACTGCGCGACCTCTTTAAAGCATGTCAGTCGTATGAACGCAGAAGGTACCGGGAGCCTCGTGAACCCGAACACTGCCGGGAACTGCAGGTAAGTCCGCGTCGGCCCTTCCTGGACCTGGCATGCAAACCTTCCAGCCTCACAGACAATATTCGCGAACAGCCGGCCTAATTCGCTAACCCGCCATTGACCGCTGCAAGCCAGACTCACTCAAGGGAAGCATGAATCTTTAATCGACGAGCCGCTATGTAGAGAAATCGTCCCGCAGACACAGGCTATAGCGCTAGGTCGCCCAGCGGCGCGACTCTAGCCAGGTGGATTCACCTCAGCGACTCGTGGCAGGCAGGAGCATCGGCACGTGCTGCCAAATACAATCGGCATGGAGCGATCCCCTTGCATCCCACGTTAACAGAAAATCTCCGAGACACCCAGGTGGGCTATTGTCGCGGGCTCACCCCTCTAAAAAAGGGAGCCGGGCCTGTCTCCAAGCCCGGCTCTCTCTTGGGTTTAGAAGCCAGATTCTAAGCTTCTGCTACATCAGACCCAAGAGGTTCCCCATCGTCCTGGTATGAGGATGAAATCTCGACATCGCGATGGCATGGGAAACCGGTTCCCGCCGGAATGAGGTGCCCCATGATCACGTTCTCCTTGAAGCCGCGCAGCAGATCAACCCGCCCGAGTGTGGCTGCCTCGGTCAAAACACGCGTCGTGTCCTGGAAAGACGCCGCAGAGATAAACGACTCCGTCTCAAGCGACGCCTTCGTGATCCCGAGCAATACAGGAACGCCTTCAGCCGGCTTGCCCCCCAAGTCCTCGACACGGCGATTCTCCTGCTCAAAGGTCAAGCGGTCAACCTGGTCACCCCACAACATCGTGGTATCCCCCGGTTCGGTTACCTTCACCTTGCGCAACATCTGGCGAATGATGATCTCGATATGTTTATCGGCGATCTCAACGCCCTGAAGGCGATATACCTCCTGAACTTCATTGACTAGGTGCTCCTGAAGAGCCTGCGGCCCGAGAACATCTAGGATGTCGTGCGGGGGAACTGGCCCCTCGGTCAATTGCTGCCCTTTCTTCACCACGTCCCCTTTGAGAACAATTAGATGTTTGTTCAGTGGCACGAGGTGCTCCTCTTCAGCGCCAGTATCGCTATCGACCACAAGCACCTTCCGTTTCCCTCTGACCGTGCCACCTATCTCCACTACGCCGTCGATTTTCGCAATTTCGGCCGCGTCCTTCGGACGACGAGCTTCGAACAATTCAGCAACGCGAGGTAACCCCCCGGTGATGTCCTTCGTCTTAGCCACCTTCCGCGGTGTCTTCGCGAGCAATTGACCAGCCTGAACTTTCTTTCCGTCCTGAACCACCACTACGGCCCCAGCGGGAATCGAGTAATTAGCCACCACCTGCTCGGTCTTCTCGTCCACGATGACGATTTGTGGGTGCTGGTCCTCCTTATGTTCGATGACCACCGTCCCCAGCACTCCAGTGGCCTCATCAACCTCACGTTTCACGGTAACGCCTTGCACCATGTCCACGAAGCGGACCTTCCCAGATTTCTCCGACAAAATCGGCACGTTGTGCGGATCCCACTGCGCAAACGCCTGCCCCTTCTGGACCTGCGCTCCGTCCCCCACTGCGATGACCGTCCCGATCACCATATTATAACGCTCCAATTCGCGCCCGTCAGCAGCGTGGATACTCACGCTACCGTTTTTGTTCAGCACGATAAACTCATTACCCTCAGCGCTCTTTACAACTCTCAGGTCATTGAACCGTACGGAACCATCGTTCTTGGCCTTCACCACCGGCTGCTTGAACGTCTGGGACGCAACCCCACCGATGTGGAAGGTACGCATGGTCAACTGCGTCCCTGGCTCGCCAATCGACTGCGCCGCTATGATCCCCACTGCCTCACCAAGTTTCACAGGCTGTCCAGTAGCCAAATTACGGCCGTAGCACTTCACGCAAACCCCACGCTTGCTCTCGCAGGTGAGCACTGAACGGATTCGCAACTGCTCCACGCCGATGGAATCAACGGCAGCCGCTGTGGCCTCATCGATAATTTGACCACGCTTCACAATGACCTGCTGCGAAACAGGATCCTTAACCGATTCACAGCTCGTACGGCCAATCAACCGTGTCTTCAAGTCAACCACCTCTTCATCCCCCTCATAGATTGCCCTCACGACGATGCCGTTTGCCGTCAAACAATCATCCATCGAGATGATCAC
Organism: Verrucomicrobiota bacterium; assembly: GCA_037975925.1. Classification (GTDB taxonomy): domain Bacteria; phylum Verrucomicrobiota; class Verrucomicrobiia; order Chthoniobacterales; family Chthoniobacteraceae; genus Chth-196. The sequence goes on along the minus strand of JBANFR010000001.1, from coordinate 54,453 downwards.
GTCCTGCGCACAGTCAACCAATTTCCGCGTTAAGTACCCGGAGTCAGCGGTCTTTAATGCCGTGTCCGCGAGCCCCTTTCGGGCCCCGTGAGTCGAGATGAAGTACTGCAAAACGGTGAGCCCCTCCCGGAAGTTCGCCGTGATCGGCTGCTCGATGATCGAGCCATCCGGCTTTGCCATCAGCCCACGCATACCCGCCAACTGCTTCACCTGCTGCCGGTTGCCACGAGCACCAGAGTCCACCATCAAAAACACGGGGTTCAACTCCTTGCGCCCCTCGTTGTGCTCCAAGGTTCGGAACATGACGTTAGCGATCTCTTCGCCCGCGTGTGTCCAAATATCCACTACCTTATTGTAGCGCTCCCCATCCGTAATGATGCCGCGTCGGTACTGCTGATCAACGAGCGCGACCTGCTTGTAAGCATTATCCAATTCGATGTGTTTCTCCTGTGGAATGATCATGTCTTTGATCCCCACAGAAACACCGGCACGCATAGCCCAAAGGAACCCAAGGTCCTTCATCAAATCCAAAGTCTCTACCGTGGCCTGATGACCAGCCGTCTGGTAAGTACGGAAAATGATGTCGGAAATCTGCTTCTTGCCGCAGGCTCGATTAAAAAATCCAACGCCCTTCGGCCAGATCTCGTTAAACAAAACTCTCCCCACTGTAGTTTCAATGACCCGAGACGTGGAGTCTCCATACACGGTCTTTTCACCAAAGTTCGGATTCTTAAAGCGAATCCGATCGTGAACCTTCACCGCTCCCTCTGAGAGGGCAAACTCCACCTCAGGAGCGCTGGAAAACAGCGGCAAGCGAACCCCTTGTGCATCTCCAACCTTCCGCGGGTTCTGGGTCAGATAGTAACATCCTAACACGATGTCCTGAGACGGCGTCGTTACTGGCTTTCCACTGGAGGGAGAGAAGATGTTATTCGAGGCAAGCATCAGCATCCTTGCTTCCATCTGAGCCTCAACCGAAAGAGGGACGTGCACCGCCATTTGGTCGCCATCGAAGTCCGCGTTATACGCTGTGCAGACCAAGGGGTGAATACGCAGAGCCTCGCCCTCGATCAACTGTGGCTCAAATGCTTGGATAGAAAGGCGGTGCAACGTGGGCGCCCGATTGAGCAACACAGGGTGCCCCTTCGTCACCTGCTCCAAGATATCCCACACCTCCGGGGTCTGACGATCGATCATCTTCTTTGCGCTCCGTACTGTGTGCACGTAACCGCGCTCTTTGAGCACGCGAATGATGAACGGCTCAAACAGAACCAGCGCCATCTTCTTCGGCAGGCCACACTGATGGAGCTTCAACTCAGGCCCGATAACGATGACGGAGCGTCCAGAGTAGTCGACTCGCTTCCCGAGGAGATTCTGCCGGAACCGCCCGCCCTTACCTTTAAGCATGTCGGAAAGCGACTTCAACGGACGATTACCCGCACCAGTAACTGCGCGACCGTGGCGTCCGTTGTCGAACAAAGCATCCACAGCCTCCTGCAACATCCTCTTTTCGTTCCGAATAATCACATCCGGTGTCTTCAGCTGCAAAAGATTGCGCAAACGATTGTTTCGATTGATAACTCTACGATAAAGATCGTTCAAATCAGAGGTCGCGAAACGACCGCCCTCCAACGGAACCAACGGGCGGAGGTCGGGCGGAATGACAGGGAGCACCTCCAACACCATCCATTCGGGACGCGTTTTGCTACCCGCGAACCCTTGGACTAATTTCAAGCGTTTCGCAATTTTTTTGCGAACCTGCTTGGACTTGGTTGCAGTCATCTGCTCCTCTAACTCTGCCTGCATGGAGGCTAAGTCCGACAGAGCAAGCAACTTTCTTATGGCCTCCGCACCCATTCCGGCCTCAAAGTTGCCCTCCCCATAAGAATCCAAAGCTTCCCGGTACTCGGCCTCTGTCAGCAACTGCCCCTTCTCCAGAGGAGTCTGCCCGGGATCGATAACGAGGTAGTCTTCGTAGTAGATCACTCGCTCGAGCTGTCGACCGGACATGTCCAACATCAATCCGATGCGCGACGGCATGCACTTGTAAAACCAGATGTGGGTGACTGGAACCGATAACTCGATGTGCCCCATACGCTCGCGTCTCACACGTGCCAAGGTCACCTCAACACCGCAGCGGTCGCAGATAACCCCTTTGTGTTTGATCCGCTTGTATTTGCCGCATGAACACTCCCAGTCGCGAGTGGGACCGAAAATCCGCTCACAAAACAAGCCGCCTTTCTCTGGCTTGAAGGTGCGGTAGTTGATCGTCTCAGGATTCTTAACTTCGCCATGACTCCAAGAACGAATGGTGTCCGGCGCAGCGACGGTGATGCCTACCTGGTCAAAACCGATGGAGCGCTCCTCGCCTACGAGTTCGCGAAAAGAAGGGGTATCGATCATATAAAGGGAAACACTGATTCTAAGGGGCCCACCCCCGCGCATTGACGTCGGGGGGGGCGAATTTTATTTAGAGCGGGGAAGCTGACACGGATGGCAAACCTCCCGGTGGACGACCCCCGACTTTTACGTCAAGGCCTAAGGATTGCATTTCCTTGATCAGAACGTTGAAGGACTCCGGTGTGCCTGCCTCGAGCGCATTATCGCCCTTTACGATTGCCTCGTAAATTCGAGTCCGTCCCTGGACATCATCCGACTTCACGGTGAGCAGTTCCTGCAAGGTGTAAGCCGCGCCGTAAGCCTCCAGCGCCCAAACCTCCATTTCGCCGAAACGCTGACCACCGTACTGGGCCTTCCCGCCCAGCGGCTGCTGGGTCACCAGTGAATATGGCCCCACAGCACGCGCGTGGATCTTATCTGCAACCAAGTGACCAAGCTTCAGCATGTAGATGTATCCAACGACCACCTTCTGGTCAAAAGGATCCCCGGTGCGCCCATCATAAACCACCGATTTTCCAGTGTCCGTAACCCAAGTAAACCCTTCCACCGACTTCGCCTGTTTCAGGTACTCAAACACCTGCTCCTCCTTGATCCCATCAAACACCGGCGTCGCCACCTTGAACCCAAGTGCCTTCGCCGCCACGCCCAAATGGGTCTCGAGAACCTGTCCCACGTTCATACGCGAAGGCACCCCAAGCGGGTTAAGGCATATGTCCACAGGAGTACCGTCAGCCAAGTAGGGCATGTCCTCTTCAGGAACAATCCGAGCCACGACGCCCTTATTCCCATGGCGACCTGCCATTTTGTCCCCAACCGACAACTTCCTCTTTGAGGCGATGTAAACCTTCACCTGCTTTATGATCCCTGGGTCGATGTCGTCACCGCTCTCCAACTTATCCATCGAAGCCTCGTGCTCCTGCTCTAACTCTTGGAAACGCGGCTCGAACTCGCCGATGATCTCCCGAATCTTGTTTCGAATCGGAGACGGGTCGATGTCTACGTGATCATAAACCTGAGCAAGCTTTCTGAGGAGGGTCTTTGTGATCTTGCGATTCGCCGGAATAATGATTTCCCCGGTCTGTGCATTAACCACGTCGAGAGGGATCTTCTCTCCGAGAAGGATATTTGACAGCGACTCCGTCAGTTCCTCGTGAAGTTCCTCTTTTTTCTTCAAGTACTCTTCCTCGGCCTGCTTCTGCTGACGTTTCGATTCACCAGGGCTCAGTTTGACTCGAGCGATTTCCTTCCGACTGGACACCTTGACGTCCATGACGATGCCGTAGGTACCAGATGGAACGGTCAGGGAGGTGTCTTTTACGTCAGCGGCCTTCTCACCGAAGATTGCCCGCAGCAACCGCTCTTCGGGAGCCAACTCAGTCTCGCTCTTGGGAGTGATCTTACCGACTAGGATGTCACCGGGCTTCACCTCAGCACCAATCCGAACTACCCCGTCCGGCCCCAGATTTCTCAAGGCCTCTTCGGATACATTGGGGATGTCGCGGGTGATTTCCTCTGGCCCCAGTTTTGTGTCGCGCGCTCCGATTTCGAACTCATCGATATGTATCGATGTGTATATATCCTCCTTTACCACCCTCTCTGAAATCGTAATAGCGTCCTCAAAGTTATAGCCATTCCAAGGCATGAACGCGACAAGAACGTTTCTGCCAAGCGCGAGTTCGCCTTTCTCACAATTCGGACCATCGGCAATGACCTGCCCCGAGATGACCCTCTCACCCTTTGCAACGATCGGTCGCTGGTTGACACAGGTTCCAGCGTTGGAACGCATGAATTTCCTTAGCTCGTACATGTAAATCCCTTCCGCGGGATCGTGACGCAGCTTCTTTTTGCTCTCAGGAATCTCACCGTCCGGCGTGATGATGATTAGGTCCGCAGTCACGCTGGCAACTACCCCCTCACCCTCGGCGACAATCACAGCCTTGGAGTCCCTCGCCACCTTTGCCTCCATCCCCGTGCCCACAAGCGGCGACTCCGAGACCAAAAGCGGAACGCCTTGACGCTGCATGTTCGAACCCATCAAGGCCCGGTTCGCGTCATCGTGTTCCAGAAACGGGATCAAGGAGGCGGCAACGGAGACCAATTGCTTGGGAGAGATGTCCATGTAGTCCACACGAGCAGGCTCGACCTCCAAGAAGTCACCGCCTGACCGGACGGCCACCTTATCTTCAAGGAAATTACCCTCTGCATCCGTCGGTACACTCGCTTGAGCTACCAAAAAGTTCTCCTCCATGTCGCCAGTGAGGTAGTCAATGCGGTCTATCACGCGGCCATCCTCGACCTTGCGATAGGGAGTTTCAATGAACCCAAAGTCATTGATCCTCGCGTAAGTCGACATCGACGAAATCAATCCGATATTGGGGCCTTCAGGCGTCTCGATTGGACAAATTCTGCCGTAGTGCGACGGGTGCACGTCGCGAACCTCAAATCCTGCCCGGTCGCGACTCAACCCGCCTGGGCCGAGTGCGGAGAGACGCCTCTTGTGAGTCAACTCAGCTAGGGGATTCGTCTGGTCCATGAATTGGCTCAGCTGCGAGCGGCCAAAGAAGTCGCGGATTACAGCAGACAAAGCCTTTGGGTTAATTAACTTTTGCGGCGTCATGCCCTCGATATTTACATCGAAGAGGGTCATCCGCTCTTTGACAAGCCGCTCGGTGCGAGCTAATCCCACCCGGCACTGGTTGGCCAACAGCTCTCCGACGGTTCTGACACGGCGAGACCCCAAGTGATCGATATCATCAAGACGCCCCTCACCGGTCCGCAACTGAATCAGGTACTTCATCGCCCCGATGAAGTCTTCCTTGGTCAACACTCTCTCCTCGAGACTGACATCGATCCCAAGTTTTACATTGATCTTGTGTCTGCCGACACGTCCGAGATCATATTTTTTGGGATCGAAAAAAAGCCGCTTCAGCAACCCGCGCGCATTCGGCACCGTAGGAGGGTCTCCCGGGCGGAGACGGCGGTAAATTTCCTTAAGAGCCTCCTCTTCGCTATCGACCGGATCCTTCTTCAGGGCCTTGATAATGGTGTCATCGCCCTTCAAATCGACGACGGCCACCGTCTTAACACCCAAAGAAAGAATTTGGGCAACACTCGCCTTCGTGAGCGGTTCGAATGCTCGGGCGATTGTGATCTCCCCATCCAGGACGTCGGAAATCAAAACCTTGGAAGAAATGAACTCCTCCTCCAATGAGTCGCTGAGTTTAAGCGACTCGACCTCGTAAAACAACTTGATGATTTCCTCATCACTCCCAAAACCGAGCGCTCGAAGCAAAGTGGTTGCCAAGAACTTCCGACGGCGTTTCCGCCGATCGAGATAAACGTACAGGAGATCATTTGTATCATACTGGACCTCCAACCAAGAACCCCGGTCAGGAATGATCCGGAACGAGTAGAGGATCTTACCGTTCAGGTGAATCGAAGATTCAAATGCAATGCCTGGGGAACGATGTAACTGAGAAACTACCACACGCTCAGCCCCGTTCACAACAAAGGTACCCTGCGGCGTCATTAGGGGAATCTCGCCCATGTAGACCTTCTCCTCCTTGGTCCCGCGTTCTTCCTTCAAAGAGAAGGTCACGTACAACGGTGCGGAGAAAGTCTGTCCCTCACGCATGCACTCTCGCAGACTCATTTTGGGATCACTGATCTCGTACGATTCAAAATGGAGGACCACCTTTTCGTCGTAGCTGGGGATCGGAAACACCTCTTTGAAGACGGACTGCAAACCAATATCCTTCCTTTTACTCAAAGGAACATCCTTTTGCAGGAACTCCACATAAGAGTTCAGTTGTATCTCGATAAGGTTCGGCGGCTCGGCGCCTTCCTTAATTTTGCCGAAGTTGATGCGCTCAGACATGAGTGAATACTGTTTCAGAGGCTGCGGGCAAAAAACCGCAGAGTCGCACGCAATGAGGTCCTAATCTGGGTTTTCGCCATTCAGGACGTTCGCCTACGCGCGACTCTGCGATGTAATGTCAGATGTGAAATTTCAGGGCTTTATGCCTAGGTAGACGAGAGAGCGTCCGGCAAGCTCATTTGCCTGCCGGACGCATGATCAATGAACGGGAGACAACCCCGCTCATACGAAGAATTACTTGACCTCCACTTTGGCGCCAGCCGCCTCGATCTTTTTCTTGATCTCTTCAGCCTCTTCCTTGGTCACGCCTTCCTTGATTGCCTTGGGTGCACTCTCAACGAGAGCTTTCGCCTCAGCCAAGCCGAGACCAGCAACCGCTGCGCGAACTTCCTTAATCACAGCAATCTTGTTGGCGCCTGCATCCTTAAGGATGACGTCGAATGCGGTTTTTTCCTCGACCGGAGCTGCCGCGGCGGCGCCCCCGCCAACAGCCGCTACCGCCACGGGCGCTGCGGCGCTTACGCCCCACTTTTCTTCGAGTTGTTTGACGAGATCAGCAACTTCAAGAACGGTTAATCCGCTAAGCTGCTCCACGAGTGCGTTTGTATCTGCCATAATGTATACTTGGTGTCGTCGCCCCCCATGAACCCCGGGGGAATTAAGGGGGAGGAATTTCCCCCCGACAAGGAACCGATTTTTTTGTTTGTGTTGGATACGCGCTTTTTAAGCGCGCGTTTTTTTCGGTCGGCTGGCACCGACCAAAAGAGCGTTAAATTGGAAATTGCTGCAAACAGACGCCCCTACAATGGACAAAATTCCCGGGGCGATGCCATTTACGCCGGAGATCCAGATTGATCCAGCTTCGCCTGCAACACCCGCGCCAGAGAGGATGCCGGTTCGTTCAAGACACGCACCAACTTCGAAGCGGGAGCTTGTAGAACCCCCAGTAAAGTAGCGAGCAAGACGTCCCGAGAGGGAAGATCCGCGATCGCGTTCACCTGATCGGCAGAGACAGCCAATCGATCAACGATACCAGCACGTAAAGTTGGCTTCTTGAACTCAGCCGCAAAGGTCTTCACGACCTTGGCTGCGGCCGCTACATCTTTGTCACCAACCACAATGGCAGTCTGCCCCTTCAAATCAGCCAATTCCGGCAACCCCGCCTCGGCTACAGCCCGACGGAGAAAGGTATTTTTAACAACATGGAAACGCGCTCCAACCCCGTAGAGACGGGTGCGAAGCTCAGAAAACTGATCAACACGAAGACCCGTGTAATCCGTCACAAACAGGAAGGGAGAGGCATTCAACCTTCCCACAATTTCCTCAACGATAGTCGCTTTAGCGGGATGCATGATCAAAATTTCCTTAGAATTTCAGAAACGGAGCAACGTCAACCCTAATACCAGGCGACATGGTCGCCGCTAACGTAATGTTCTCCACGAAGCGACCTTTGGCAGATGCCGGACGCGCTTTGATAATCGCCTCAATGACCGCGACACCATTATCCAGCAACGACTGCTCAGGAAAAGAGGCTTTTCCCACTGGAACCGCCACATTCCCGTTCTTGTCCAGTTTAAATTCAACCCGACCAGCCTTCACCTCCTTAACCGCATTTGCCGTGTCGTCCGTGACTGTACCGGTCTTCGGATTCGGCATCAGGCCCCTTGGTCCAAGAACTTTTCCCAGCTTGCGAACTTCCGCCATGCATGCCGGAGTCGCGATGGCGACATCGAAATCCTGAAAGCCCTGGACACATTTTTCTACCAAGTCCCGGTACCCGACAAATTCAGCGCCAGCCTGACGAGCTGCCTCCGCAGAAGCACCCTCCGCAAAGACCAAAACACGAACAGTTTTCCCAGATCCGTGAGGAAGGGGACATGTTCCACGAACCATTTGATCAGATTGACGCGGATCAACACCCAGCCGAAGAGATAGGGTCACCGTTTGGTCAAATTTCGGAGACGGGAGCGACTTGAGCGTCGAGAGGGCTTCGGACAGCGGGTAGGAGCGGTCAGCGGAGACTTTGTCAGCGGCAGCGCGGTAACGTTTGGATCTTTTGGTGGCCATGATGTTTTGCAGTCCAAGCGAGAACTGAACCCGCGTCGAACGCGAGCGAATCTCTCCTGCGATTTAGGTTGGTCAGCCAAGTTCGCTACCAGATCCAGAAAATCAACGTTTTTTTTCACCTCATTAGATCGGCCCCTCGGGAAGGAGTGGAGCAGGCAGGCGAATCCGGCAAGGAAGTGACCCGTCATTTCAAAAACGATCATCTGCTTGTCATTGCAGCTTGCGGTCAGAAGCCCCCACGAAAAACCCACAACCCAATCGACCAGAATCTCCCAAGGTCAAACCGAACCCCTCGCAAACTCTGGCGTGGACCCGGCAGGCACCGTGTAGCGCGGCCACATTGGCTACTCTTAGTGAAAGAGTGCCAAGGGGGAGAATTGAACTCCCGACCAAGGGCTTATGAGTCCCCTGCTCTACCTCTGAGCTACCCTGGCAACGAGTGGATGATTTTGGTTACCTTCGCGTTCGGAGGCAAGCAGAGAATCACTTTGGAGCACCCCTAACGTCTGATGAAAATTACACTCATCCATTTCACCGCGCCCCCGGCAATTGGAGGCGTGGAACGCGTTATCGGCGAACAGATTCGGCTGCTGTGCAGTCGAGGTCACCGCGTGACCCTTTGCGCTTACGGGACTTCGCATTCGACGGAGGCAGATTGCTTCATCCCGCTGGACCGGGATGCGAATGCCGACCAAACCCTTGCGTACTTGGAGGGTAGCCTTTGCGGAGAGGACGTCGTGCTCATGCACAATGTAGGCACCATGCCTTTTGCGCCGGCGCTGACGGCGGCGCTGCGGATTCTTGCGGCGAGATTGACCTCTGCGCGTTGGATTTGCTGGGTTCACGACATTGCTTGTGGCAATCCAGACTACGCATCATCCATGTCAACGGAGGTCAGAGTGCTGATGGAGACCGTTTGCGTTCACTGGGAGTATGTGGCGATCTCTGAGCGACGCGCTTTGGATCTACTGGAGCGCCTTGGGATTCGGGCGCGCGTAATTCCAAACGGGATCGACCTTGGTGTAACGCTCGGGTTGTGTCCGCAAATTGAACGACTCGCCGGAGACCTTGAGTGGTGGGATGCGGATTATGTGCTACTCCAGCCCGTTCGCCTCATCCCGCGAAAGGGTGTGGAGAGGGGTCTTGATTTACATGCCGCGCTCTGGGCGATCGGGTGCCGGGTGAAATACTTGATTACCGGAGCCCCGGACCCACACAGCCGCCTGTTTGTTGAGTACAGCAGGCATCTGCGACACCGGATCGAGGATTTGGGAATCGCGGATCACGTTCATTTTGTGTCCGACCTTTTATCCGTAGGACCGCGCCAACTCGGGAGCCTCTACGCAATTTCCGACGCCCTTTTTTTCCCCAGTAAACAGGAGGGATTCGGGCTTCCGCTCTTGGAATCTGCAGCGTTCCGCCTTCCGGCATTTTGCCCCGACATAGAGCCCCTGCGAAGCCTTCCTGGGGCCATCTGCTTCCCTCAAGAAATGCCTACCGATGAGCTTGCACAGTGGGTGATACGGCAACTTGAGGCCCGAGATACGATATCAGCGCGCAACAGATTGGTGAAAAGCTTCCGCTGGGAATCCATATATCGCAATTTCCTCGCCCCTCTGTTGGAGCAACCTCAAACTGCCCAATCATGATTCAGGCGCTTCTTCCAGAATTTCCGTTGTTGGAAACAGGCTCTCTTCAAGCACTTCTTGGCGCCCATCATGGCGACCCATTTTCCGTGTTAGGTCTCCACCGGTCGGGGGTGCGTTGGGTGGTGCGAGTGTTCCGGCCGGATGCTCAGGAAATTCGTCTCATCACATCAGACGACGAAGCGATTCCCCTTTGTAAGACGCATGCTGAAGGGCTCTTCGAATTGCTGCTTGGGGAATTACCGGAATCATTTTCGTACCGGTTGGAGGTAAAGTTTCATTCAGGATTTTCCGAACTGATTGAGGATCCGTACCGATTCGGTCGACAACTGAGCAGCTTCGACACCCATCTGTTCTCCGAGGGACAGCACTGGACGCTGTATGAGCGACTGGGCGCTCACCTTTGCATTGTCGACGGAGTGGAAGGCTGCAGCTTCCATGTGTGGGCACCGAATGCCCGCAGAGTTTCAGTAGTCGGTGACTTCAACCTGTGGGATGGAAGGATCCACTCGATGCGCAAACTAGCGGAGTGCGGTATCTGGGAGATTTTTGTACCGGGTGTCCGCGAAGGAGCCCACTACAAATTTGAGATCTTAGATGCTCATGGGCAACTTGTTTTGAAGAGCGATCCATTCGCATTTTTTTCTCAGAACGGGCTACAGACAGCTTCCCTCGTGTTTAACTTGGATCGCTTCCGCTGGAACGATGCGGCCTGGATGGAGGAAAGGACGCGGCAAGCTTTGCATCAGAAACCGATCTCGATTTACGAGGTGCACCTTGGCTCTTGGCGGCGAAAGGCCGAGGAGCTGAATCGCCAACTTTCTTACCGGGAACTCGCCGAGGAGCTGATTCCGTACGTCAAAAAAATGGGATTCACTCACCTGGAGTTGATGCCCGTTGCAGAGCATCCCTTTGAGGGCTCCTGGGGATACCAAATCACCGGTTTTTTCTGCCCCACGAGTCGACACGGCAACCCGGACGACTTCCGCTATTTTATCAACCGCGCACACGAGGCGGGGATCGGGGTGATTTTGGATTGGGTGCCGGGTCATTTCCCGAAAGATCGTCACGGGCTATCGCAATTTGATGGCACATGCCTTTTCGAGCATGCGGACCCGCGTCAGGGGGAGCACAATGATTGGGGAACCCTGATCTTCAATTACGGGCGAAACGAGGTTCGCAATTTTCTCATAGCAAATGCTTTATTTTGGCTGGACCATTATCACATTGATGGTCTGAGGGTCGACGCGGTGGCTTCGATGCTGTATCTCGATTATTCGAGGAAACCTGGTGAGTGGGTACCGAACGAGCACGGGGGGCGAGAAAACCTCGAGGCCATCTACTTCCTAAAGCGTTTCAACGAAGTCTGTTACGAACGCTTTCCAGGCATCATGACCATCGCCGAGGAATCGACCGCTTGGCCGGGCGTTTCCCGCCCAACATACTTGGGAGGATTGGGTTTTGGATTTAAGTGGAACATGGGTTGGATGCACGACTTCCTCCATTACATGAGCCGCGAGCCGGTCTATCGGCGGTACCACCAGTCCGATATCACATTTTCGCTGATCTACGCTTTCCACGAACACTTTGTCCTCGTTTTAAGCCATGACGAAGTCGTCCACGGAAAAGGATCCCTGATTGGAAAAATGCCCGGAGATGCGTGGCAGAAGTTTGCCAATCTGCGCCTCTTTTACGCGTGGATGTACGCGCACCCGGGCAAGAAATTACTCTTCATGGGAAGCGAATTCGGTCAGTGGGCTGAATGGAACCACAACCAGTCTCTCGATTGGCATCTGCTGCAAGGGGAAAAACACGACGGTCTGAGCCGTCTTGTCCAACACCTAAACTGGCTCTACTGCTCCGAACCCGCGTTGTACGATCAGGATGATTCTTACGACGGGTTCCAGTGGATTGATTTTCACGATGCCGACAATTCCGTCATCGCTTTTCAAAGGGTGAGCCAGAACGGTGACGTCATCGTATTCATTATCAATGCGACGCCCGTTCCCCGAGAAGGATACCGTGTAGGCGTTTCTCAATCAGGATTTTACGAGGAAATCCTCAATACTGACGCGCAGACCTATGGCGGTTCGAACCTCGGCAATTACGGAGGGTGCCCATCGGAGGAGGTTCCATGGCAGGGACGAGGCCACTCCCTCATGCTTCGCCTCCCTCCCCTAGCCCTTCTCGGGCTGAAATGGAGGAGACGATCTGAGGCAGTTAGCCATTCCGGATCGGAAACTTTCCTCCGATAAGGGAGTCTGAAAATTTCTTCACCTCACGTGGCATGCGAACAGCTACCGAGGATCTGTAGTTACACAGTAACAATGGAACGCGGCGATTCAGACTCCGACTACCGAAGGTCGGAGATCATGAATGTGTGGCGTTCGGACGCCTAATACGAAATTCCCGTTGTGTAGCGTTCCTTAGCAGGTTTATTAAAATCCGATAAAATTCTTGATGCATCCCCCAATGAAAAAACACCCATCCCCACGCGCCGGTTTTACCCTAATTGAATTGCTCGTTGTCATTTCGATCATTGGTATCTTGGCGACTTTGGCACCGTCTGCGATCAAGGGAGCCCTCACGAGCGCGGAGCGGGCAAGATCACTAAACAAGGCGCGCAACATCGGAATGGCTCTCAAGCAGTACGCCAATGACCATGACGGGGCTTTCCCGAAAGGGGATTCTGCATCGGATGCGTTCACCAAGCTGTTGCCGCCGGAACCGGGATCCAGCGGCTACATTTCCGACAAGAAACAATTTTTTGTGAAGGGCTCTGCTTACACGCGCAACAGTTTGGGAGCTGACACGGGAGACCAGAGAAAACTGGTCCCCGGGGAGAACCACTGGGCATTCATGTCTGATCTGGACGATTCTGGCAGTGGGCGCTGGCCGCTTCTGTTCGACGGACCCGCCTCAGCGGATGGGACTTACAGCCGCAAGGCGACCGAAAAAGGCGGGGTATGGGAGGGCAAGGTGGCCATCGTGGTCCGATTGGATGGCTCCGCGAATCAGGAGACGCTTTCAGATGACCTGAAGGTGCGGACTGATGGACAGGACAACGCGCTCAAACCCTCGGAGACTTGGGCAACGGGCGGCAAGATTGCGATGCCCTGATCCTCGCCCATTACGATTTTTGCCTCAAGGAAGGCCCCGGGTTACCGGGGCCTTCTTTCTTTTTGTCGGCAAGTCTGCAATCCTCGGACCCCTTTTCTTCACCCCCTGCGCATCCGCCGAATGATCGAAAAACATCTTCTCAAAATCACCCAGGAACTCGGAATCCAGGCCCGGCAAGTGGCCGCTACGGCAATACTCCTCGAAGAGGGAGCGACCGTCCCGTTCATCGCCCGCTATCGCAAAGAAAAGACCGGAGAGCTGGACGAAGTTCAAATCACCCAAATCCGGGATCGCCTCGAACAACTCGGGGAACTCGACAAACGCCGCGAGGCCATTCTGCAGTCGCTGAACGAGCGCAACCTGCTCACTGAGACTCTCAACGCGAAGGTTCTGGGTGCGGAAACTCTCGCGGCTTTAGAGGACATTTACCTGCCCTTCCGGCCCAAGAAGCGGACTCGAGCGACCATCGCGAAGGAGCGCGGGCTGGAGCCTCTGTCGGAGATCCTCTGGGCCCAGCTTCCGCAGACAGTGCCCGAGGCAGAGGCGGGCCCGTTCGTTGACGCCGGCAAGGAGGTTCCCGATGCGGCAGCCGCCTTGGCGGGTGCACGGGATATTTTGGCGGAGCGCATCAATGACGACGCCTCGGCGAGAGCGAAGCTGCGGGAGCTTTACGTGACCCAAGGGGTGATTCGCTCGAAGGTGGTCTCGGGCAAGGAGGAAGCTGGGGCGAAGTTCAAAGACTACTTTGACTGGAGCGAACCGGCTGCCAAAGCGCCATCGCATCGCATTTTGGCGATGCGCCGTGGGGAAGAGGAGGGCTTTTTATTCACGCGCCTCACGCCACCGGAGGAGCAGGCTCTTCTGATTTTGGAGGGCCTTTTTGTGAAAAACTCGAGCCCTGCGGCGAAGGAAGTCCGACTCGCGGTGCAAGACTGTTACAAGCGCCTTTTGGGGTTCGCGATGGAAGGAGAGGCGCGCGTTCACTTCAAAAAGAGGGCGGATGAGGAGGCGGTCAAAGTTTTTGCAGAAAATCTCCGTGAACTGCTGCTGGCAGCGCCTCTCGGCCAAAAAACGGTGCTGGCGATTGATCCCGGCTTCCGAACGGGCTGCAAAGTGGTGCTCTTGGATCGCCAGGGAAAATTGGTAGCGAACGACGTCATTTACCCGGAAAAAAGCGCGCGCGAACAGGTCGAGGCCGTGGAGATGGTGAAGGCGATCGTCAAGAAGTTCGGGGTGGAGGCGATTGCGATTGGGAATGGAACGGCTTCGCGGGAGACCGAAACCTTCATCCGAAAAATTGGGCTCCCGGCCTCGATCCCAATTGTGATGGTCAATGAAAGTGGCGCCTCGATCTATTCTGCGAGCGAGGTGGCTCGGGAAGAATTTCCCAACCACGACATCACGGTGCGTGGGGCGGTGTCGATTGGGAGGCGTCTGATGGACCCGCTGGCGGAGCTGGTGAAACTCGATCCCAAATCGATTGGCGTCGGCCAATACCAGCACGACGTCGATCAAAACGCGCTGAAGCGATCCCTGGACGACGTGGTGATTTCGTGTGTGAACAGCGTCGGAGTGGAGGTGAACACGGCGAGCAAGAACTTGCTTTCGTATGTTTCCGGACTCAACAGCCGGGCGGCGGCGAGCATTGTGCAATTCCGGGACGAAAACGGCCCCTTTCAGTCCCGCAAGGAGCTCCTCAAGGTGCCCGGACTCGGTCCAAAGACGTTTGAGCAGGCGGCGGGGTTTTTGCGGATTCGCGGAGGCGCGCACCCGCTGGATGAGAGCTCGGTGCATCCGGAGCGCTATGAACTGGTGGACCGTATGGCCGCAGACATGGGGTGCAGCGTGACCGACCTTTTGCGCGATTCGTCGAAGCGGAGCAAAATCGACATCCGGAAATATGTCTCTGCCGAGGTCGGTTTGCCGACTTTGCAGGACATTTTGGCAGAGTTATCGAAGCCCGGCCGGGATCCTCGCCAGCAATTCGAGGCGTTTTCCTTCGCGGAGGGAGTCGAGAAGGTGGAGGACCTGCAACAAGGCATGAAATTGCCGGGGATTGTCACCAACGTGACCGCCTTCGGGGTATTTGTGGACATCGGAGTTCACCAGGACGGGCTGGTGCATGTGTCCCAGATTTCGGACACTTTTGTTAAAAACCCGGCCGATCTCCTCAAGGTCGGGCAGAGAGTGCATGCAACGGTTTTGGAGGTCGACCACGCTCGCAAACGCATCTCGCTCTCTTTGAAAACCAATCCTGAGCTCGGTCCACGCGCTCCCCGGGGCTCCAAGCCCGAAGGGAGCCCCTCCGACATCCGGCGTCACTCGGATCGCAAGTCCTCCGCGCCGACGGTGGATTGGTTCACCGCAGCCTCGCAGAAGAAGCGCTAAGGCGAGGCATGGGCACGTCCACCGCCGAAATGGAACGCGCAGCGCGCAGCGTGGTGGCGCGCTTACAGGAAGCAGGACACGAGGCCCTGTACGCGGGAGGCTGCGTGCGCGACATGCTCCGAAATGTCGCACCCCACGACTACGACATTGCAACCAGCGCCCGGCCGAAACAGGTGCAGGCCCTCTTTCGTCGCACCGTGGCCGTTGGTGCGCAATTTGGGGTGGTCTGCGTGCTGGATGGGAAACTCGAGTTTCAGGTGGCCACCTTCCGTGCAGACGGCGCTTACCACGACGGGCGCCATCCTGATTCGGTTGTTTTTTCTGGGGCCGAGGAAGACGCGCGGCGGCGGGACTTCACCATCAACGGGATGTTTTACGATCCCGTCCGGGAAATCCTGCGCGATTACGTGGGCGGGCAAAGGGATCTGGAGTTGCGCGTGGTCCGGGCCATCGGCGCTCCCGCACAACGCTTTGCGGAAGATCGCCTTCGCATGCTCAGGGCGGTTCGTTTTGCGACGGTGCTGGGTTTTGAGGTGGATCCTGAGACGTGGCAGGCGATTCAGAACCATGCGGCGCACCTCGGAGAGGTGAGCGCGGAACGAATTCGAGAGGAATTCGTCAAAATCATGCTGTCCCCCGCCCGGGTGCGAGGGTTCGACCTGCTCGATTCGAGCGGTCTTTTGCGCCAGATTTTGCCTGAGATGGAGGCGCTCAAGGGGTGCGAACAGCCTCCTCAATTTCACCCCGAGGGAGACGTGTGGGTTCACACTCGGCTCATGCTGAGTTTGCTGCCTGAAAGCGTGTCCATTCCCCTCGTGCTGTCCGTCTTGCTGCACGACATTGCCAAGCCCGCTACGTACTCCTTTGATCCGGTCGCCGGGCGCATCCGTTTCTCGGGGCACGAAAAACTGGGCGCAGAGATGACCGAATCGATACTCCAGAGGCTTCGTTTTCCGCGCAAGGAAACCGATGACACGGTGGCTTGTGTTGCCAATCACATGGCGTTCAAGGATGTGCAGCAGATGCGTACCGCACGCCTCCGAAGGTTCCTCGCCCGGCCGACGATCCAGGATGAACTTTCCCTGCACCGGGTGGACTGCGCGGGGAGCAGTGGCGATCTGTCGAACTACCATTTTCTCCTCGAAAAAATGGAGGAGTTCTCGCGGGAGCCCCTGATTCCGCCTCCGCTGCTTTCGGGCAAAGATCTTATCCAGTCCGGATATAAGCCCGGACCTGTATTTAAGGAAATTCTGGAGGCCGTGGAGACCAGGCAACTCGAGGGCGGTTTCTCCTCTGCGGAAGAGGCTCTGGCCTGGGTGAAGGAGCAATTTCCCGGCAATCCCGTAAACACCCCGACTGCGGGTCCGCTTACTCCACGGGAAACTCCAGACGAACCCCGGCAGATTGAAAATCCGCCGGCAGGGGGCTCGTGAAGACCAACCATTCGCGAGTGCGCGGATGGAAGAACCCCAGCTGCCAGGCGTGCAGCATTTGCCGCTCTGCCCCTGCCCGACGACCGTAGGTAGCGTCTCCGAGCAGGCCATGGCCCAAGTGGGCGAGGTGAACCCGGATCTGATGCGTTCGGCCGGAGTGCAATCGGCACTGCACCATCGTGACCCTTTGAGCACCAAAGTCCAATTCCCCCAGAACCCGCCAGTCCGTCCGGGATTCGCGCCCCTTACCCGGAGGTAAAACCGCCATTTTTTGCCGGTGCACGGGATGACGGCCAATGGGGGCATCAACGGTTCCGCTGCTCTGACGGAAGACTCCGAGGGCAAGGGCCAGGTAGATTTTGCGGACCTCGCGCCCGGCGAATTGTTGGGAGAGGGCGCGGTGAGCCGCGTCCGTTTTTGCGACGACCAGACACCCGCTGGTCTCTTTATCCAGGCGATGGACGATGCCCGGTCTTTCATCCCCGCCTTCCTCGGACAAATCCTCGCAGTGGTGCAAGAGGGCGTTCACGACCGTTCCGGACCAATTTCCGACTGCGGGGTGCACCACCATTCCCGCCGCCTTGTTGATCACCAGCAGCTCTGCATCCTCGTAAAGAATCTCGAGCGGCAAATCCTCAGCCTGTGCGGCCATCGGCTCCCGCTGTGGCTCCCGGACGGTAATCTGTACGCCGGACCGCACGCGTTCTCCGGGCTTGGATACTTGCTTACCCTCCACACAAACGCATCCCATTCGAATCCAATCCTGCAGCTGGGAGCGACTGTGCCCGGGAAAAAGCCCGCACAAAAATTGATCCAGACGGACCCGATCCCCGCCCCCGGGGGTTTCAAAATGATGCATGCGCGTTTCGGTCACCACGCGCTCCGAAATAGTCTCCGCTATCGGATTTGCAAGCGACGCGACTCCGATTGCGTTTGCGCCCGAGGCGCGATTGGCTTTCGCTGACCCGGGCAGAATCATGAAATGGTACTACGAGTTTGAGGGGAAGCCCGCCGGCCCAGTTTCCGAAAGCGATCTTTGCCAACTGAGAGCCGAGGGGAAGGTCACGCCCGACACACTCGTGTGGTGCAAGGGAATGGACCAGTGGCAGAAGGCGGAGCAGGTGGTTTATTCCTTCTCTCCGAAATCGCGCCCTGTGGACGACGATGAGGAGTTGGCTGAACTGGAGCCACACGCGCCCTTTGAGGAAAGTGAGGCGACAGAGGCTCCTCAGGAGCTTGTGCAGGGCGGGTTGGTTCCCTCTTGGGAAAACCCCGACATTTCCTCAAGAGCGAGGGCCTTTTTCAACACGGTGGTGGAAGTGTTATTCCACCCTGGAGACACCTTCCAGCGCCTGCACAGCGACGGAAGTTGGGGCGCTCCGCTCGTCTTTTTTGCTCTGACCCAGTGCATAGGCGGGGCGTTCTATCTCCTCATCCTGCGGCTTTCGCCCTTCCTGGCCGGGGGGCAGCCTGCACTCCCTCTCTCGGGAGAGGTCATTCTTAAAAACCTGATGTTTCAAGCGCTGACCTCTCCGATCCAGGCCGCTTTGGGGTCGACCGTCCTGCACGGATCCCTCTGGCTCGCCGGATGCCGTTCGCGTTCCTTTCCGATTTCATTCCGGGTTTTCTGCTACGGAGTGGGCAGCAGCACGCTGTTGTTGGGTTTGATGGCGCTCGCGGCAGCGATCCCTCCTTCTTTTCAAGACGCGGCATTCTCTGAGACTGCCCTCTCCATCTCTGCCCTTGTTTTTTTTGTTTGGACAACGGCGGTTCTCTTCAAGGCCATTCAGGCGACGCAGAAGGTCGGAGTTTTCCGCGCCCTGCTGGTCCTGTTTTTCCTCGGACTCTGGGCTTTCCTGCTCCTGTATTCGCAAATGCCGGGCCGCGAGTCCGTGCATTGAGCATGCAAGAGCCGCTTCCTCAAAAATCCCCGCAGCGTGAAGGCCCCGGAGACACGCTTTTTCCGAGGGCAGCGCTGACATTCCCGGGCCGAGAAAGTATCCCCAACCTTCCCTATGGTTCGCGCGCTTTACCCCGGTTCCTTTGATCCCGTTACCAACGGCCACCTTGATGTGCTTCAAAGGGCGTCCCGCCTGTTCGATGAGGTATTGGTCGCGGTGGCAAACAACGAATCCAAACAGGCACTTTTCTCTGCGCAAAAACGGGTGGAACTGTTGCGCGAGGCGACAGCCTCCATGCCCAACGTGCGCGTGACCTCCTTCGAGGGATTACTCGTGAACTTTGCCCGGAGCCAGGGAGCTCGAGCAATCATTCGGGGGCTGCGGGCGGTTTCTGATTTTGAGTATGAATTTCAAATGGCGCTGATGAACCGGAGCCTGGAGCCCTCGCTCGAAACGCTCTTTCTCATGCCCTCGGAGGAATACACCTACTTGTCCTCCCGCATGGTGAAGGAAGTCTGCAGGCTCGGTGGCGAAATCGGCCGTTTTGTGCCAGAGTGCGTGCGCGTGGCCTTGGGGAGCCGTTTCCCCGGCGAGCTCCCCGCGCCTGAACTTTCTCAAAAATCGCCATGAAGATTCACCTCCTTCAAATTCCCGACGAAGGCAAACATGTGGAGGGAGAAGACCCCTCCTCCGTTTTTGGTTTGGACGAACCCAATGTGGAGGCCATCGCGCCCCTCTCCTACGCGCTGGACGTGGGACTGAGCGAAGGCGGCTTGTTTGCCACGGGCACCCTCCGGAGCGCGTTTCGGATGCAATGTGTAAACTGTCTGGAAGCCTTCGATCTCCCCATCGAAGTGAGCGACTTTGCATGTCAAGTCGAGCTCACGGGCAGCGAGGAGGTGGACTTGACAGAGGAACTCCGGGAGGACATCCTCATCGCCCTTCCGCCCCATCCGCACTGCGACGGGACCGGTTTGCGAGTTTGCCCTGGGCCGCCACAATGTGCTCCGAATCAACCGCCTACCGAAAGTCCTCGCAAAGTCTGGGGTGATTTGGATCGTTTGAAGCTTTAATCAAAACCGCTACGTCATATGGGAGTCCCGAAGAGAAAAATGTCGAAAATGCGCCTGCGCACCCGCAAGGCCGCAAACCGCTGGCACGCCCCCCAGCTCAGCAAATGCAGCAATTGTGGCTCGGCGTGTCGCTCCCACCGGGTCTGCCCTAGCTGCGGCTACTACCGCGGCAGACAGGTGCTGACCGTGGCCTCAGTTTAATTCCGGTCATTCACCCTCTCGAGCCGTCCCGCCTTCGTGGCCGGACGGCTCATTTTTTAGGGGGACAGCGGCAGTTTTTGACGACCCCAACCGGTTTCCCCCTAGCCTCTGCCCTTTCCGAGCTTCATTCTCCGGGGCTCCTTAGAATTTCACCGACTAGCTTACCGATTTAATGAGGATTGCTCTCGACGCCATGGGAGGCGACTACGCTCCCGCAAATCTCGTAGAAGGGGCCGCGCTCGCCCTCGCCGAGTATCACCACATCACGAAACTCTTCCTCGTGGGCGATACTCCGCGCATCGAGTCCGAACTCCGACGCCTCTCCTTCTCCGACAGTCGCATCGAAATTGTGCACGCCTCCCAAGTGGTCGAAATGACCGACGCTGCAACCGATGCCGTGCGCCGCAAGCGGGACTCTTCGATTAGCAAGGCAGTGGACTTGGTGAAATCCGGAGACGCCGAGGCCGTGGTGAGCGCCGGGCACACGGGAGCAGCAGTTGCGGCTTCGCAGATCAAGCTCCGTAATCTCGCGGGA
This sequence comes from Verrucomicrobiota bacterium, assembly GCA_037975925.1. GTDB lineage: Bacteria > Verrucomicrobiota > Verrucomicrobiia > Chthoniobacterales > Chthoniobacteraceae > Chth-196. The sequence goes on along the minus strand of JBANFR010000001.1, from coordinate 33,812 downwards.
GTGGAGCGACCGGCCATCGGAGCCGTAATCCCCACGGAGACCAACTACTTTGTATTGATCGACGCCGGAGCAAACACCGATCCGAGTCCAAAGCAACTGGTTCAGAACGCGATCATGGGCGCAGCCTACTCGCGCCATGTGCTCGGGTACGCCAACCCGTCAATTGGGTTAATGTCGATCGGCACTGAAGACGAGAAGGGCAACGAATTTACCCGGGAAGTCTTCGAGTTGCTGCGCCAATCAAACCTCAACTTCCGGGGCAATGTCGAGGGGCACGACCTCTTTGAAAATCCGGTCGAGGTGGTGGTCTGCGACGGGTTCGTGGGAAACATCATGCTCAAGACGGTGGAGGCGATCGCCAAAGCCATCTTTCGCTGGCTCAAAAGTGAACTCGTAAAATCCCCCGTCCGCATGGCCGGTGCCTGGCTCGCAAGAGACGCCTTCCGCTCCATCAAAAACAAAACCAACGCCGACGAGTACGGAGGCATGCCCCTGCTCGGCGTCAACGGCAACTGCATCATCGCCCATGGCGGCAGCTCCGCCATTGCCATCAAAAATGCGATCCGAGTGGGAGCCGAAGCCATCCGTCACCAGATCAATCCGCACATTATCGCGGAAGTGAAGCGCTACAATGAATCCGCAGCATCCCTCTCCAGCTCCAAGCCTTAAGCGTTCCGTTTCCGTCATCGGAACGGGCTCCTACGCCCCCCAACGCATCCTCTCCAACGCCGACTTGGAGCGCATGGTGGAAACCAACGATGAATGGATCGTGACGCGCACCGGAATCCGGGAGAGGCGCATCGCGGCCGAGAACGAGTCCACCAGCGACCTGGCTGCTGCAGCCGCCCGAGCCGCCATTGAAAACGCAGGCATCCAAGCGGAGGACATTGACCTCATCATCGTGGCAACCGTCACGCCGGACATGTTTTTCCCGTCCACCGCTTGTTTTGTGCAGACGAAGATTGGCGCCAAAAGAGCAGCTTGCTTCGACGTGAGTGCAGCCTGCTCGGGGTTCCTCTTTGCCATGGACATCGCCCGGCAATTCATCGCTTCGGGCACCTACCAGACCGTCCTTGTGATTGGTGCGGATAAACTTTCCACCATCGTCGACTGGACCGATCGCAATACCTGCGTGCTTTTTGGTGACGGCGCAGGTGCGGCCATTCTCCAGCACCGCGAAGGGTCCCGCGGGATCCTAGCGACCCACATGGGAAGCGACGGTGCGCAGGCCGAGATCCTCTACATTCCAGGGGGCGGTTGCCTGCATCCGGTCACTGAAGCCAACGCCGAGCAGCGGCTGAATACCATCAAGATGAACGGACGTGAGACGTACAAACACGCCGTGACCTCCATGCTCTCTGCCGCGAATGTGGTGCTCGAAGCCGCTTCCCTCTCCAGCAAAGACATTGCCTGTATCATCCCGCATCAGGCCAACTTACGCATCATCGAGGCCATCGCCTCGCGGATGGAGGTGTCCATGGACAAGTTTCTGGTCAATCTCGACCGCTACGGCAACACCAGCGCAGCAGCCGTGGCCATCGCACTCGACGAAGCGCACCGCACGGGACGCATGAAACGGGGGGACGCGGTGCTTCTGGTCGTGTTTGGCGGCGGCCTTACCTGGGCCAGCTCGGTCATCGAATGGTGAGCCTTTTTCCATGCTGATCGACACCCACGCACACCTCGATTTTCCCGAATACTCTGCGGACCTTCCCGAGGTGCTGCAGAGAGCTCAGGAGGCCGGGGTCACGCGCGTCCTCACCATCAGCACCTCGCTGGAGGGCAGCCGACGGGCGGTGGAATTGGCTAAAACCCACCCGGGCGTCGAAGCGGTCGTGGGCATCCACCCCTGCTACGTCGACTCTTCGCCCGACGGCTTTCTGCCGCACCTGCGGGACATTGCGCAGGCAGACTCGGTCGTTGCCATCGGAGAAACGGGCATCGATTACCATCGCCGCGTGGAAACAGAGGACCAGCAACTGCCCTTGGGAAGGACACCCAACTGGAAGCGGCAGGCGGATTTTTTTGAGCAACAACTCGAGCTGGCGCTCGCACTCGGGCTCAACGTGGTGGTTCACCAACGCGATTCGTGGGAGGACACCCTTGCGATTCTGCGCCCTTACAGCGGCAAACTTCAGGCGGTGTTTCACTGCTTTGGAGGCGATCTTTCGCAGGCACACGCTCTTCTGGACCTCGGCTTTTTTGTTTCCTTCACGGGTATCGTGACTTTCAAAAACGCCAAAACCGTTCAGGAAGTGGCGGCCAAACTCCCTGAGGGAAGCTTCTGGCTGGAAACCGATTGCCCCTTCCTTGCCCCCGTCCCTCACCGCGGGAAACGCTGCGAACCCGCACACACGCGCCTCATTGCCCAGGCCATCGCCGACCTTCGCCGCGAACCCCTCGAGCGTCTGGCCCATTCCACAACGGCCGCCGCGGACGCCTTTTTCCGGCGCCGCCCGCGGTGATTTTCTCCGCGAGAGGGGAGCCTCGATGGCCATATGGCGGAAGCGCTGACAAACCAGTTCGGGCCCGAAATTCCGCTGCGGCTCGCCCGCACCCTAGTGGAAGTGGACCCGCACTTTCCCTCAGAAGCCTTCCTGCAAGACGCCCTCTGCGGATACGAAACGCTGCCTCTTCTTCCTCGGGCCAAGCATCTTGCCAGTGCTCTCTTTCGGCATTTGCCCGCCGATTACGGCCGCGCCATTGAGATGCTCCTCCGTTCGCTAGGTCCCAAACTAACCAAAACCGAGGGCCACGGCATGGCCCCATTCTTCTACCTTCCCCATACCCTCTTTGTTGCCGAGTACGGTCTGGAACACTTCGAACCATCCATGCTCGCCCAGTACGAGCTGACCCAGCGATTCACCGCCGAATTCAGCATCCGTCCCTTCCTCGAGCGCCACCCCGAAAAGACCCTCGCTCGCCTGCGACTCTGGGCAAAGGACCCCAGTCCTCACGTCCGCAGACTCGTCTCCGAGGGAACCCGGCCGCGGCTTCCATGGGCGCCCCGCCTCCAGCGCCTTCGCCAGGACCCTCGTCCGGCCATCGAGCTCCTCGAAATGCTCAAGGACGACCCCGAGTCCTACGTCCGCCGCTCGGTCGCCAACCATCTCAACGACCTGGGAAAAGAGCACCCCGAATGGCTTCTACGCATTGCCCGGGAGTGGAGCCGCAACGCCCCTCCACTGCGACGCGACCTGCTGCGCCACGCGCTGCGTTCGCTTCTCAAACAAAAGAACCCGGCCGCCCTCGAAATTCTCGGCTACGCCCCACTGCAATCCATCGAGGTCGCCCGGGCGGCCCTCGCCCCGGAGACGCTCCGCATCGGCGAATCCACGACGTTGACCTTTGAGGTGACCAACCACTCGCCTCATCCTCAAAACTTGCGCGCCGATTTCCGGGTCCACTTTCTGCGGGCCGATGGCAAGACCTCACCCAAAGTGTTCCGGGTGCCGCTCGAGACACTTGCGCCGGGAGAAAGGGTGCTTTGCCGGCGCAAAATCTCGCTCGCGCACAAGACGACCCGCCGCCACTACCCCGGCACACATCGCGTCGAGATTCAGCTCAACGGCGAGGTGTTTGAAGCCGGTTGCTTCGATCTGCTCCCCTGAGCCCTCCCTCCGCGATTGATTGCCCTTGGGGCAAACCCCGGAGACGAATCGAAAAAACCCGCTTCCCCATCGCGGCCCACCACGCGCTGGCGTACAGTCCCGCCACCCGGAGCAATCCTCCGCCCGAACCCGCCGCCGTGATGTCTGACGCCGTACTCCAATGCCAGTTGGTCTGCAAATCCTACGATCAGCGCGTCGTGCTGAATCAAGTTTCGCTGCAACTATCTCCCGGGGAACGCCTCGCGCTGACGGGGCCGTCGGGTTGCGGAAAAACCACACTCATGAATTGCCTGGGCGGAATCGACCGCGCCGACTCCGGGGAAATTGTGCTGCTGGGTCAATCGCTCTCGCGCCTGGATGCGGAGTCGCTGGCCGCCCTCCGGCGCGAAAAAATCGGCAACATTTTCCAGTTTTTCCATCTCCTGCCGACGCTGTCGGTTCAGGAGAATGTGGAGTTTCCGCTCCAGCTTTTGGGAGTGCCGGCAAAAGAAAGATCGCAGCGAGCCCTCGCCCTGCTCGAGCGGGTTCGGGTGGCGCACCGTGCCGCCGCCGCCCCCGGTCAGCTCTCGGGAGGTGAAATGCAAAGGGTCGCGATCGCACGCGCACTGGTGCATCGCCCCGCACTCATTCTGGCCGACGAACCGACCGGAAACCTCGACTCCGCAAACGGTGCCAACATTCTCTCCCTCCTCCAGGAACTGACGAATGAAACAGGCACGGCGCTCCTCTTGGTCACCCACAGCGAAGAGGCGACCCGGATCTGCCACCGGGTGATTCGGATGCGTGACGGCAAAATTGAGACGGGGGCGTCATGAGTGCCTCAACCGCACCTTCGCGGCCGTCCTCGCCCAGCGGGTCAGTGCTGCGCGCCCTCCTGCTTCAATGCACTTGGAGACACTGGAAACTCGCTCCCAAACGCTCGCTCCTGCTCGTCGCCCTGCTGGGCCTGGGCGTCGCCGTCTTTTTCTCCATCCGCCTCGCCAACCGCGCGGCTGTCGCCAGCTTCGCCAGCTTCACACGCGTCGTCTCCCAACAAACCGATGCCGTCCTGAGCGCGCCGGCCGGGACCTTGCCGGAGTCGGTTCTGGAGTCGCTGGGGCAGGCACTGGCGGGAAGCGGCGTGGAAATACTGCCCATCGTCGAAGTCCTCGCCGCAGCACCGCGGGGAGACGCCGAAGCGAGTATTGGCTCCCGCCCGCCGAGGACGCTTTTGGGGGTGGACCTGGTGTCACTCCAAAACCTGCTGGACCCGAAAACACTGGACCGGAAGTGGTTTGACCAAAAAAAGGCCGCCAAAGCCGAATCGGGCCAGGATTCCGGGAACCTCTGGCAAATTCTCAACCTGCCCAACGCGGCTTTTTGCGCAGAGTCTTTTGCCCAACGCGAAAATCTGCACGTCGGTTCCAAATTGCCGCTCATGCTCAACGACCGGCAGATCGAACTCGAAATCTGCGGCCTCATTCCCTCGGCACAGAACCAGCCGGCCCCTCCCGCCAACCTGCTGGTTTTGGACCTCCCTGCCCTCCAAACATTGGCGGGAAAACCCGGTCAACTCGACCGGGTCGAGTTTCTCTTTCCAAAGGGAACGCCGCATCCCCCTCTGTTGGAGAGGATCCGTTCGGCTGTGGGCGACCAGGCGGTGCTGCGCACGACCGAATCATCCCAGGCGGCCGCCGAAGGAATGACGCGCGGTTTCCGGCTCAACCTCACCATTCTTTCGCTGCTGGGACTCGTTGTTGGGCTCTACCTGATTTTCCAGGCGCTGGATGCCGCAGTCGTAAAGCGACGGGGAGAAACGGCCATCCTACGTGCGCTCGGCGTCGGGGCCCGAGAAATTCGCCGGGCCTGGATTTGCGAGGCGGCTCTGCTCGGGCTGGCGGGAGGCCTTGTGGGGGTGTTGGGGGGCTGGGCACTCGCTCAGGGGACGGTCCGGGTGGTTTCGCAGACCGTCAACGCGCTCTACTACGCCTCGAATGTCGAAGCGGCCGGGCTGCATTTTGGGGAGGCCGCGCTCGCTGTCGTTTTGGCGGTTTTGTGCAGCGTCCTTGCGGGCTGGCTGCCGGCAAGGGCCGCTGCGGCGACTCCGCCCGCACAACTCCTCACGCGGGGCAACGAGGGCACAGAGTCTCACTGGCGATTCCCCGTGGCCAAGGCCGGCGTTCTTCTGGCGGCGGTGGCATGGGGGCTCGCGTGGCTGCCGCCGGTGCCGCTGAGTGGCGGGGGCCGCTTCCCGCTGGCGGGCTACGCCAGTGCGCTACTCACGATTCTCGGAGGCGGTCTGCTCGCGGGGGAATTCCTCGGTATCCTCGGCCGGTGGGCCGCACCCCTCGCCAGGCGCTCCGCGCCCATCCAATTGGCCGGCAGCCACCTCCGCCACCCCACCGGGCGCCACCGCTGGGCCGTCGCAGGGCTGCTCTGTGCCCTCACGATGACCGGAGGCATGACCATCCTGGTTTCCAGTTTTGAGAGCAGCGTCAGTCGTTGGATTCAACGCACCCTTCAGGCAGACCTCTACCTCACAAGCGACGCCAACCAGTCCGCCACTTCCTACAACCGAATTCCCGAATCCACCTGGCGCAAAATCGCCGAAAACCCCGGGGTCGCCGAAACAGACGTCGCCCTGATTGTTCCCATGGAACTGGCTCAAGGCCCCGTCCGGGTCGTCGGCACCGGGCTGGCCTTTGCTGAAAGTCGCCGCCAATTCACATGGTTGATCGCGCCGACTGAGCCGGCGGTGTTTGACGCCCGCGCCAACGGGGGCTTCTGCTTCGTGAGCGAAGCGTTCCAAGAGCGGTTCGGTCTCGGGGTTGGGGCAAAGCTTCAGCTCCCCTCCCCCGGCGGCCCGCGAGCCGTTCAAATCGCCGGTGTGTACTCGGATTTCGGGGATGAAAGAGGCGTGGTCATGGTGGAGAGGCAGCACCTCGCCGAGTGGTTCCACACCACGGACGCGAGCACGCTTTCGCTCGTAGCCCGACCCGGCACCGAGGTGCTGGAGCTTCAGGCGGAACTCCGCCGCGAATTCCCGGGGCTCGCCATCTTTAGCAACGTGCACCTGCGCAAGGAAGTGATGCGCATTTTCCGTCAGACTTTTGCCATCACTTATGCGCTGGAGGCGATCGGAGTGATCGTGGCCCTTCTGGGGCTGGGAACCACGCTCGCCAGTGTGCTTCTGGAACGCCGCGCGGAACTCACCACCTTACGCGCCCTCGGAATGGGCCGACAGGCCATGGCGAAGGCCACCGCCTGGGAGGGCGTCGGCATTGCCCTCGGCGGATCCCTCGGCGGACTGCTCGCCAGCGTGGCCCTCGGCCGGCTCCTGATTTTTGTGATCAACAAACAAACCTTCGGCTGGACGCTCCAACCCGTTTTCCCTCTGCGCTCTCTGACCATTCTCACACTCGGTGTCGTCTCTTGCGCGGCACTCGTCGCGTGGACCGTGGGCCGTTGGGGCAGCCAACTTCCGGCAGATCGCGAAGAATAAAACCCGCTCATGCGCCCGACTCCTCACGCCCCTCGCCTCCTTTGCGCTCTCTCCCTGCTTCTCCTGAGCGCCCCTGGCCCGGCCCCTGCAGCCCCGCCTCCATCCTGGCCAAAACTTGCCGAAAAAACCGCCGACGGCTTCCTGGTGCCCCAGCCCAACCCCCAATTCCAGTTCCCCAAAGACCACGGAAGCCATCCTGACTTCAAGGTGGAATGGTGGTACCTCACCGGACACCTGTTTGGTCCTGCCCGCGAACGCTTTGGGTTTCAGGCCACCTTTTTCCGGCGCGCAGGCATGCCCCCCTCCCACGGCACCCCGCAAAGCAGCCGCTTTCGCACCGATGAGATCCACCTCTTCCACGCGGCGCTTCTGGACGCCCAAACGGGGAAATTTCTTCACCACGAAAGGCTTGCTCGCGCGGGCTGGGAGGCCTCCTCCAGCACCGAGGGCCTCCATGTGCGCCTTGGCGATTCTTCCCTGACAATGCCCGACCCGGCCAAAGAACAATTTCGGCTCGAAAGCACCCTCAGAGGCGAGGCCGGGTTTTCCCTCCTCCTCGAACCCCTCAAGTCGCTCGTGATTTTCGGGAAAGAAGGCGTTTCCCGAAAGGGAAACTCCGAGACTGCCGCGAGCTGGTACCTGACCTACCCCCGTCTCCAAACCAAGGGAGAAATCCGGATCGGGAACCGGAAAATTGCGGTGACCGGCCAGGCTTGGATGGACCACGAGATTAGCAGCAGCCAACTCACCGGCGATCAGGCCGGCTGGGACTGGGCCGGCATCCAACTGGAGGACGGACGCGAAATCATGACCTATCGGCTCCGGAAAAAAGACGGGTCAGCCGACCCTGCATCTTCTCTGACGTGGGTGGATACCCAAGGGAAACTCACCCATTTCGGGTCGGAGGAATTTCGGTGGGAAGGATGCGGAGCGTGGAAAAGCCCAGGGTCCGGTGCGTCATATCCCCTGCCGGTGGAGCTCGTTTGCCCCGATCCCACCTCGGGCAAAACCGTGCGCCTCACGCTGCAACCGATCGCATTCGACCAGGAGTTGAGAGGAAAAAGCGGACTCGCCTATTGGGAAGGCGCTTGCCGGGTGTGGATCGAGGATAAACCAGCCGGGTCCGCCTACGTGGAACTCACCGGCTACAGCGGAGACCTGTCGCAAGGGTTGCGTTGAATTCTGAATCGGGGAGAGCCGCGCGCCCGAAGGCGGGCGAACTCTCCCACGGATGGCGGCGTTGCCGCAATCTGAGCGCTCAGGCCGCCCGGCGATTCGCGCGGTAAGCCAGAAGATGACGCGCCTTCGCCTTGCGCATCTGCTGGCCGATCTTGTGAAAAGCGAGGTCGATCGACGCGTACAAATCATCGGTGGTCTCCGACGACTCCAGAGTGATGTGATCGGCGCAGCGCAGCACGACCTCGGCGAAGTGACGGTTCCCGTGCTTTTGGTAATCCACAATGACATGCGCCTCGATGATGCGAGGGTAATCCAGGTGCAACTGGTCTACCCGGTGTAGCACATGCTGCCGTAAAGCATCGGTTACGGTGATGTGGCGGCCATCCACTCGAACAGGAACATTCACATTAGCAGTTTGCATGGTTCTCTTTTCGGAAGGCACGCGCCCTTCTGGCGAAGGCGTATGTCTAGGTTTTGTTGTTTTCGGACTGACTTACATCTGGAAGCCCTCCCCGAGATACACCCGGCGGGCCACCGGATCATTTACCAGAAACTCCTTGGTGCCCTGCGTTTCCACGCGGCCTTCAAAAATCAGGTAGGCGCGATCCACAATCGAAAGCGTTTCCCGCACATTGTGGTCGGTGATGAGGATGGCCAAGCCGGCCTTGGCCAGATTCACGACGATTTGCTGAACGTCCGCGACCGCAATGGGATCCACACCACTGAAAGGTTCATCCAGCATCAGGAGACTAGGATTCGTCACCAGCGAACGAGCGATCGTTAAACGCCGTTTCTCTCCCCCCGAAAGGGTCAGTGCCAGTTGCCTAGCCACGTGCGTAATTCCAAACTGTTCGAGCAGCTCTGTGCAACGCTCTTTTCTCTGTTTTTTGTTCAGAGGCTGGGTCTCCAGAATGGCCAACAAGTTTTCCTCGACCGTCAGTTTCCGGAAAATGGACTCCTCCTGAGGTAGATAGCCCATGCCCATCCGTGCCCGCCGGTACATCGGAAAGTCTGTAACATCCTCCCCGCAAAAGATCACCCTGCCCCCGTTGGGCCGCACCAACCCTACCATCATGTAAAAGCTCGTCGTTTTCCCGGCTCCATTGGGCCCCAGCAAGCCCACGATCTCCCCCTTCGAGAGCTGAATATCCACACCGTTCACGACAGAACGTTTGCCGTAGATCTTCACCAACTTTTCCGTCCGCAAAATGGGTGAGCCCGGGGCCACTCCAGCCCGCCCGGAACTTTCCCCTCCCAGCGCCGCCCCGGCCACCTCAGCGTCCATCGTCCGACTGGTTGCTCCGAATCACCGTCTTGGTAGGGCCCACCATCCGCTGGGTTCCCCGGCGATTAAAGATGATGACCGTCGACTCCGCCTCCGCAAAAACGGCGCCCTTAGCCGTCTCCAACTGCGGCCACCCGCTCAGAGTGACATCCCCCGATTCGGCATCAAAAACGGCCTTCTGCGCACGGGCTACACTGCGCTCCAACTCCCCCTTCTCATTCCTTTTTTCCTGAGCAATCACGACCCTGCCCTCGGCGATGAGCGTGTCGATCCCCGCAGGTCCGCTACCCGAAATCGCTTTGGAGGCCTCCGCCTTGTTCGCCGCTGCCGCGCCCCCCTCCTTAGAATCCGATTTTGCCTCCGCCCCCTCCTTGGCCGCCCGCTTCATCACGGCCGTCAACTGGTCGCAATTGAGCGAAAACCGAGGATCGGTCACCACCACATCCCCCTTGAACACGGCCTGATTGGTCTTCTGATCAAAGGATCCTTCGCTTTGAGCCACAATCGTCGTCACCATGAGCCCGCCGGGCGCGTCCCCTTTGCCGCCCTCCCGCTTTTTGGAATTCTTGTCCCCGCCAAGAGAGGGCTTCCGCGCTCCCGCCTCGCCCCCCAGGGATCCCCCAACGACCTGCGGCGTCTCCGTCAGCGAACGGCCGAAAGGGTTGGGCACCTGCGCGTTTGCCGAGAGAGCCAGCACGGACCACAGGGCCACGCTCCACGGGGAGTCTTTCCAAAACCGCCAAAGTTGATTCTCAAAGCCTTTCATAAAATCGTCATTCTCTGCATGCAAAGTTCAAAGGCCGCCTCAGGGTGATTGCGTTTTCGCCCCGCCCTCTGAATCGCTCTTGTCCCCCAAATTCAGGTTAAACAGCTGCATTTTGACCGGCCCTCCCATCCGCACCTCCTTGGTCAGAGCATTAAAAACCATGGTTGATCCCGTGATCTCAAAATCCGCGCGCCGGATGGTGACCGGCACATGGGCCACAAAAATCCGCGTAAACCGATCCAGAGTCGCCTCCTTCAGCTCCATGGAAAGGTCAGGAGTCCCATCCGGCGTATAGGTCTCGACAAAACTGTCACCGATGCGCACCTCCCGGTCGTTGATTCTCGAGACTGAACCAAACTTGCAAATCGAGCGGGGTTTGCCCCGTTCATCGAGATCGGGAATTTGAAGACCAAAACTAGGAAAGCCCTCGACCAGCGGAATCGCCAGAGGCGCAGGCGCGCCCTTTGCGGGATCTGCGGTGTTTGGGGAGGTCTCCGGGAGCGGTCCCGGCGCAGGGAGCGCAGACGGAGGAGCGGAGGATTCCGACTTGGATTGGGGATCTCCCTGGGCGAGCACCGAAGCGGCCGCCAGAAAACCGGCGAGCACCCGCAGACAAACTCTCATCGGATCAAACCGATCACTCATGAACGAGGGAATGAATACGCAGGAGTTTGCTCAGCAGCGCCCCCAACTGGTCTAGCGGCACTTGATTCGGGCCATCGCTGAGGGCCACCGAGGGGTCTTCGTGGGTTTCGATAAAAATCCCGTCACAACCAGCGGCCACAGCAGCGCGGGCCAAGACGGGGGCCAGCACTCCGTCCCCGGAAGTCCGGTCGCCTCCGCCGCCGGGACGCTGCACCGAGTGAGTGGCGTCGAAGACCACGCGGTATCCGAGTTCGCGGATCCAGTAGAGAGAACGCATATCGGCCACGAGGTTATTATAGCCGAAGCTCACGCCCCTTTCGGTGAAAAAGAAACGGTCATTTCCAAATGCCAATAGTTTGTCGGCGATGTTTCGCACGTCGCCCGGCGCCAAAAACTGCCCCTTTTTCACATTCACCACGCGGCCCGTTTCCGCCGCCGCCTGGATCAGGTCAGTCTGCCGGCACAAAAAGGCGGGGATCTGCAAGATATCAATCCATTCGGAAGCGATTCGGGCTTCTTCCGGCGAGTGGACATCCGTTGTCACAGGCACGCCCAACTCCTTGCCGATTTGTCCGAGGAGGCGGCATCCCTCCACCACACCTGCCCCGCGAAAGGAACGGACGGAGGTGCGATTGGCTTTGTCGTAGGAGGCTTTGAAAACAAAGGGCGCGTTCAGGGCCCGGCATATCTGCTGGATGGAACGGGCCATTTTCCACACAAACTCCTCGGACTCAATGACGCACGGTCCAAGAATAAAAAGCGGCTTGGACCCACCCAAGGTGACTGGACCGATCTCGAGAGGGACGGGGCTCATCATTTGGAAACCTCCGTTTGAGGCTCAAATAGACCAGGCGCAGGGGCCTGCGCATACACATCTTCCCGGGGAATCACGACGTCAGCCATCATGGTTTGCAACCTAATCCGGCTCGGATGCTTTCAAAGCAGAAATCCAATCGCCCGGAGACAAGCGATGAAGAGGCGGGGGATGAAACAGGAGCCACTGATTCCAAAGCACGGGGGGTACCGGAATCTGCGGAGTTTTGAGCTCGCTCAGCTTTGCTACGACGTCACGGTGCGGTTCTGCGGGCGATACATCGACCGGCGCAGCCGCACCCATGATCAGATGGTGCAGGCAGCCCGGAGCGGAGTGCAAAACATTGCCGAGGGGAGCAAAGCCAGTGGGACCTCCAAAAAAACAGAGCTGCGGCTGACCAATGTGGCGAGGGCGAGCCTCGAAGAGCTGCGCCTCGATTACGAGGACTACCTCCGGCAGCGGAATCTCCCCATGTGGTCTGCGACCGACCCGCGACGCAGAACCCTCGTCGCCCGCCGCTGCCACAACGCCGAAGCCGTCGCCCAGTGGGTCCGGGAAGTCCACCATGGACCTCATGGACCTCATGGACGCTCGTGCGCACGCGGCGGACCGTCCATGCCGTCCATGCCGTCCATGCCGTCCATGCCGTCCATGCCGTCCATGCCGTCCATGCGGCCGAGGCGGAGCACCTACTCGGAGATCGCCGCCAATGCGGCGCTCGTGCTCCTCGACGTGGCCTGTGCACTGCTTCACCGCCAGATCCAGGCCCTCGCCAATGCCTTCACCGAGGAGGGCGGCTTCACCGAAAGACTCTACCGCGTCCGCTCCCAGCACCGAAACTTCCCCACTCCCCGTAAGATCCCCCCCTCCCCGGCTAATCCCCCCTAACCATGAGATCCTTTCTCTTTCTGCTCGTCGCCTGTGCTCTCGCCAGCCCCATCCGTGCGGAAAAGCCCAACATCGTCGTCATTCTGGCCGACGACATGGGTTACGCCGACCTCGGCATCCACGGCTGCAAAGACATCCCCACCCCCCACATCGACCGGATTGCTGCGCAGGGCGTCCGCTTCACCGACAGCTACGCAAACGGCTCTTTTTGCACCCCCACCCGGGCGGCCCTCCTGAGCTGCCGTTACCAGCATCGCTACGCCATCGAGGACCTCGCCGGTCCCCTGCCCGCCCAAGCCCACACTCTCCCCAAACGACTTCAGGCCGCCGGATACACCACGGCCATGGTCGGTAAATGGCATCTCGGCACCGAAAAGGGTTTCACTCCGGTAGACCGCGGCTTTGAGGAGTTTTTCGGATTCCTCGGAGGCGGTCACGTGTACCTGCCCAAACCCGACGGCAAGGGCGAGTACAGCGCTCCCATTCTTCGCAACCGGGAACCCCTCGACGAAAGCCGCTACCTCACAGACGCATTCGGCGAAGAGGCGGCCGCTTTCGTCGAACGCCAGCATTCCTCTCCCAAACCCTTCTTCCTCTACCTGGCCTTCAACGCAGTCCACACCCCACTCGAGGCCATCGAAAAATACTCCTCCCGCTTTCCGGATATCACCGACCCCAAACGCCGAACCTACGCCGCCATGCTCAGCGCCATGGACGACGCCGTCGGCCGCGTTCTCGACGCCCTCCATCACACCGGCAAAACGCAAAACACCCTCGTGTTTTTCACCAACGACAACGGCGGCCCCACCACCCGCAACGCCGTCAACGGCTCCCGCAACACCCCGCTGCGCGGATCCAAATGCGAAACCTTCGAGGGGGGAATCCGCGTACCAACCCTCCTCCAATGGCCTGGAGTGATTCAACCCGGCTCCACCTACCATCACCCCGTCATCACCTTCGACATCAGCGCCACCGCCCTCGCTGCCGCCGGCGCAGACACACAACTCACCGATGGCAAAAACCTCATCCCCTGCGTGACAGGCCAGCAAAAGGACGCCCCGCATTCCGTCCTCTTCTGGCGCTCCCGCACCATGAGCAACAACTACGGAGCTCGCCAAGGGGACTGGAAATTCGTGCATTCCACCGAAGGCGACGCCTCTCCCGGGCCCAAGCAGTCCCCTGCCCGCGACATGCTCTTTCACCTTGGCCAGGACATCAGTGAACAGAAAGACCTCGCCGCCGAACACCCCGCCAAACTGGCCGAACTCCGCAAACTGTACGAAGCGTGGAGCGCCGCAGTGGATGCCGATGCCACCCAGATGGGACTCTCCCCCAAGTTTGCAAAAGCCGCGCCCGACGCCAAACCAGCCCCCCGGCCGGCCTCGGAGCAGCCCCACTAGCCCGTAACCTCGCCCGCACCGCTCACCACCATGAGCGGCGTTGCGGCTTCGTTTTACGCTCCGGCTCCGTTACACCTCTGGCGTGTTCCGGTCCCGGCTCCTCCCCCTGCTGCTGCTCCTTTTCCTCCCCCACTCCACCTTCCCCCAAACTCCCGCCGCTCCCACCCCCAAACCCGCGCCCATCACCTCCCTCGGCGCACTCCGCCAACTCCCTCCAGAAACAGCCGCCCGCCGCCAACCCGTCCGCATTCAGGGCGTCATCACCGCTGTCAACTGGGATGGCACCCTCTTTTTTCAGGACGAAACCGGCGGCAGCTTTTTTAACCTCCGCCCCGAGTTTCGCCACTTCCGCCCCGGCGACCGCATCGAGCTCGAGGGCATCTCCCACGCCGGTTCCTACGTGCCGGGAATCCATGCCACCAAAGCCCGGTTGATCGAACGCGTTCCCCTCCCCACCCCGACCCCCGCAACCTACGACATCCTCCTCTCTGGCCACCTCCACTACCAGCGCGTCGCCGTCTCGGGCATCATTCGAGCGGTCGAACCCGAGGACAAAAACACGTGGTCCATCACGCTCGCCAGCGGCCAGCAACGCCTCGAAATCCGCTATCGCCCAGAGGAGCCCACCCCCATGCCCCCCCTCGTCGACGCCCAGGTGCGCGTGAGCGGACTGGCCGCCGGATTCATCAACCAAAAACGCCAACTCGTCCGACCCCAGATTTTTCTCAACAACCTCTCCGACCTCGCCATCGAACAGGCCCCTCCCCCCCCTTTTTCCCTGCCCCTCTTCCCCATCTCGCGTCTCCTCAACTTCACCCCGAATGGGACGCCCCCACACCGCGTGCGCGTCCGGGGCGTCGTGACCTATCATCAACCCGAAGAAGCCCTTTTCCTCCGGGATGACGACCGCGGCCTGCTCGTGCGGACCCGCCAAAAAGAAACCCTTTCCCCAGGGGACGTCGTGGAGGTCGTCGGCTTCCCCGTCATGGGCAATTTCAGCGCCGTGCTCGAGGACGCCGAATTTCGCCGCACCGGCCACGCCCCCGAACCCCGCCCCGTCCCGGCCCAACTCACGGGAGCCCTCAAGGGCGAAAATGACGCGGACCTGGTTTCGCTCGAAGCACAACTCATCGAGGTCCTGCAAGGGCCGGAGGAGACCGTGCTCCTGCTGCGCCAGGGCGAGAGCGCCTTTCGGGCCCGACTCCCCCGCACCCCGCTGGATCTTCGAAACGGCTCCACGCTGCGGCTCCACGGGGTGTGCCGCGTGGACACCTTCACGGGCAGCCTGAGCTTCCGCGCCAACCCGCGCTCCATGGAACTTCTGCTCCGTTCTCCCGCCGACATCACCGTGCTCAAGGCTCCCTCCCGCTGGACCGCCCAGCGCATGGGGATGGCCGCGCTGGTTCTGCTCCTGGTCGTCCTCGCCAGCCTTTCGTGGGTCGCCGTTCTGCGCCGCAGAGTGCGCGAACAAACCGAGGTCATCCGCCAGAGAATCGAGCGGGAAGCCGTCCTCGAGGAACGCCAGCGGGTCGCACGCGAAATGCATGACACCCTCGCCCAAAGCTTTTCCGGCGTCGGGTTTCAACTCGAAGCCCTCGACGCCCAACTACCGGCCGACACCGGCCTCAAACGCTGCCTCGCCACCGCCAAACAACTCGTCCGCCACGGTCAGGAGGAGTTCCGGCGTTCCCTCCTCAACCTGCGTGCCCAGGAATTGGAACGCGGCAACCTCGCCACCGCCCTTGGCGAGCTTGGTCAACAAGTCACCGCGGGCTCCGGCATCTCCTTCGAACTCCTCACCCACGGCCACCTCCCGCGCCTCCCCGAAGCCGTCGAAAACAACCTCCTGCGTATCGGCCAGGAGTGCCTCACCAATGCCGTCACCCACGCCCGCCCCCGCCGCATCACGGCGGAATTGCGCCGCGAAGAAAACCGCGTGCACCTCATCGTGCGCGATGACGGCAGCGGCATCTCCCAGGCCCACCTCGACCAACCTCAGCCAGGCCACTTTGGCTGGCGGGGAATCCGGGAACGCGCCGAACAAATCAGCGCTCAAGTCCACCTCGAGTCCGAGCCGGGCGCAGGCACCACCGTCCAAATCACCGTGACTCTCCCGAGCACCTAGAACACCCCGGGCACAGCCCGAGCCTCCCCTTCACCCCCAAAAAAGGCGCAAAGAGAGTCCGCCCCCCGCGACTCTTTCCCCATAACTCCCATGGCTCTCCCCCGAATCCGCCTCCTCCTCGCCGATGACCATCTGGTGGTCCGCATCGGTCTGCGCGGCCTTCTCGAAACCCAGGCCGACATGGAAGTCGTCGCCGAAGCCCCGGGGGGCCATGCCGCCGTCCTCGCCTTCGAGGCCCACCAACCCGACGTCGTCCTCATGGACTTGCGCATGCCCGATCTCGACGGCGCTCAGGCCACCGCCGCCATTCGCTCTCGCGACCCCCAAGCCCGCGTCCTGGTCCTCACCACCTTCGACACGGACGAGGACGTTTTCCGGGCACTCGAAGCCGGGGCCGCCGGCTTTTTACTCAAAAGCACCGACAGCGACTCCCTCCTCCAGGCGATCCGCTCCATTCACGCGGGAACCTACCGGCTGCCCACGGCTGTCGCGGCCCAACTGGCGGGCCGACGCTCCATGCCCGAGCTGTCCCTGCGCGAACAGGAGGTGCTCAAACTCATCGTCAAGGGGCGCAGCAACAAGGAAATCGGCTCCGACCTCGGCGTGGCGGAAAACACCGTCAAAAACCACGTGAAGGTGATCCTCGAAAAATTGGGCGTCGCCGACCGCACGGGAGCCGCCACGACCGCGATTCAGCGGGGACTGGTGCGAATTTAACTCCCCAACCGCCCCTGCCTCAGGAGCCCTGCTCAGTCACGTCGAGGACCACCTTTTCCGCGTCAATATCGTTGCGCTCATAAGAGGCCACCGCCGAGCGGACCATGGCCACCGCGGCCTCCCGCTCGTCGTGAATCACTTGAACACCGAGTTCGCGCAGACGCATGACTTCCGCCGGGTATTTGGCCCGCCCAAAAATCAAAATCGCCGGGTTGCGCTCCCGCAAGAGGGGCACCGCACGACACGTCGCATCGACCGCGGGAAACGTAAACGCCACCAAGCGCGCCTCGCCCAAGCCCGCCAAGTCCAGCGCTTCCGCATGGGTCGCATCGGCAAACAGAACGGCCTGCCCCGCCGCCTTGAGCCGCCGCACCGTCTGCGCATTCAAGTCCACCACCAGCGTCGATACCCCGCACCGCGCCAAGGCCTCGTTCAGCGCCATTCCCACCGTCCCGTAACCACAAATAATCGCGTGGTCGCTCAACTGCTTGATTCGCCCCGAGGGCGTCGCCAATTCCGGAACCACCGTCTGCCGGACCGAGAGAAGCCCGCGCTCTTCCATCCAGCGCGCGAGCGGAATCGCCCGCCGCATCATCACCGGCACCACCGACATCGTGAGCGCCGTGCAGGCGAGGAGCATTTGCTCGAGCACGGGATCCAGGGGGCGATACCCCCCCGCCTTACTCACCAATACGAGGGAAAACTCGCCCGTGCTCGCAAGACTTGCAGCAGCCAGCAAAGCCGGACGCGCGGGCAAGCGGAGCAGACGCAGCACGAAAAACACCACCCCGCTTTTGAGCAGGAGAATCAGGGTGCTCCCCAGCAACACCGAGGGCCAGTGCGCCGCCGCGACGCGCAGATCGATCAGAAGCCCCACGGAAATAAAAAACAGCGCCAGAAACAGATCCTTAAAGGGGAGGATCTCCGCGAGGATTCGGTGACTGTAAATCGATTCGCTCACCACCAGGCCCGCCGCAAAAGCCCCAAGGGCCAGCGACAAATTGAGCGCCCCCCCGGCAAACGCCACCCCCACACACATGCCTACCACCGTGAGGGTGAATAATTCCCGGCTGCGCGTCGCCGCCACCGCGTGCAAAAGAGGGGTGATTCCAAAACGCCCCAGCACCCAGGCCCCGCACAGAAACAACACCCCTTTGGCAAAGGCCATCCCCAGCCCCGAAACCGCGTTGCCGCCTCCCGCATGGTACAAAACCGGCATCACCAGGAAAAAGATGATGACGAGGATGTCCTGAAAAAGTGCGATCCCGAGCCCCGCCCGTGCGCCGGGATTGTTTTGGTGGCCCGCATCTTGAAAAGACTTCATCGCCACCGCCGTGGAGCTCAAGGCCACCGCCACCCCAAGGACCACCGAATGCCCCCCGGGCACTCCCAGCGCCAGGGCGGCGCCCCCGGCCACCAGGGAAGTCAGAACCACCTGTAATCCCCCTCCGATGAGCGCCGTGCGCCAGAGGTGCTTGAGTTCGCCAAAGGAAAACTCGATCCCCAGCGTGAACATCAGCAAAACGACGCCGATCTCGGCCAACTCGTGAATCACCGGCCCTCCCTGATCCGACCCCGTGAGCCGCAGCAAACCCGTGTTGCCGATCAACACGCCGCAGAGCAGATAGCCAAGCAGGAGGCTCTGCCGGATCCGGATCAGCGCAAGAGAGACGAGCACCGCCAGCACCAGAACCAAGGTGAGCAGGGCGAAGAGGGGCGAAACATTCGCCACAACGCTCCCCACCCCGACGCTGGTTGCTGGAATCATGCGGGGCAGTCTTCCCCGTGCCCCAAAAGACACGAAGGAAAAACCAGACACCCCCAAAAAAACCATCCCCTCACCGCCCTGCTCCGGCCCACACGAATTTACAGAAAACATTTTTGCGCGGCCCCGGTGCGGAGACGTTGTGTGAGGCTCTCACCCAACGGACGCACGATCCGGGGCACGATTGCATCCGCCACGTGCGTCCTCCTCCCACGCCCCCCACAGCCAACCCCGGAAGCCCTGCCCATAGCTCCAAAGGGCTATTTACGAAACACCCCCTCCAATGAGACGATATCGCTGCCACTTCGTTTCCGAAGTCACTCTCCCCATTATTGTTAGGAATCCCCATTCCCATCACCCTCCAACCCTCAGGTCCCCTCCCCTCGATCCCATGCGTGCCCTCTCCTCCACCACCCGACTTTTGTGGCCCCTCGCCGCGGCTGCCGTTCTCGCCCTGACCCCCTGCACTCAAGCCGAGTCCGCAGGTACCCCACGGGACGATCTCGCCTGGCTCCAGTCCAAAGGCACCCTCCTCTTTGAAGATTCCTTCAACCGCGAGGAAACCGGCAACGGACTCAAAGACCTCGGCAATGGCTGGGAAAGCGCCACCGCCGACCGCGTCAAACACGTCAAACAGGCCGACCTGGATGAGGGCATTCTCAAGGTCAATTCTGCGACTCAAGAAGCGCGCCACGGCGCACACATCCACCACGACGCCGGCTTTACCGATGGCGGGGTTTATCTCCGATTCAAATTTCCAGGCTCCATGAAGGGCGTGCGGCTTCAGGTTGGCTTTGTGGACCGCGAAGTCAGCTCCACCGTCCACGCGGGCCACCTCTGCTACGCATTCCTTTCAGAAGATTCGATCCTCCTCAAAGACTCCAAAACGGGCTTTCACAGCCTCGAACTCCAGAAGCGGCTCGAGGAGGGCAAAAAGGCGACGGGGAAGGTTCCAGACGACATCGCGGCTCTTCTCAAAACCAAGGAAGTCACCTTTCCGTGGAAGGGTGACCAGGAGTGGCACGATCTGGTGCTGGTTACCGAGGGAGACGCCATGCGCCTCAGCATTGATGGAAAATTGCTGAAAGAATTTCATTCCGAAGGATTTGCCCATCCGATGAAGCGGTGGGTCAGCCTGCTGAGTGCCAATTCCTTTTGGGTGGACGAAGTGAAGGTATGGAAAGTGCGGTAAGGGGGGTCCTTGCCCTTTCCTCAGCGTCTCCTTTTTTCCCTCCCGTTTTTTCCTGACCCTATGTCCCCTCTCTCCCTCCACCGCATGGGTCGCCTGGGGCTTTTGCCCCTGTGCGCAGCCGCGCCCATCGCTTGGTCTGCCCCGGAAACACCACGGGCAGTGATGCCTGAGCGCCACCGTGCTCTTTTGGAGCAGCACTGCCAGGGATGCCACGGGCCTGAAAAACAGAAGGGAAAATTCCGGGTGGACGACCTCCCCCTGACCATCACCGACCTCGCCACGGCAGAGCGCTGGCAGAAGGTGCTCGGCGCGATGAACTCCGGGGAGATGCCGCCCGAGGAGGAAAAACAGCCGGAAGCCCGCATCAAAACCGATTTCCTGGACGATCTCTCCCAAGTGATGGTCACCGCCCGCAAAAGTTTGGGGGACCAAAAAGGGGTGATCGCCCTGCGCCGCCTCAACCGGCGCGAGTACCGCAACACGCTGCGGGACCTCCTCGGTGTGTCGGTGGATGTCAGCGAACTGCCCTCCGACACCGGTGTCCAAGGGTTCGACACGGTGGGAGCCAACCTGTTTCTCACAGGCAATCAACTCGAGCAGTACGAGTCGCTCGGACGCGATGCCCTGGAGGAAGCCTTCCAGGCCCATGAATCGGCGGCCTTGAACAAAAAATTCCGCCTCGAGGCGGAATCGATTCACCGGGTCGCCCTGAAAAGGAACCGCGATTCCCTCGATGCCATGGAGCGCGTCAACCGGTGGATCCGGGCGGTGGATGAAGCGGCAGCCCGCCCGGAAAACGCGACCATCGTGGGTGAACTCCGAAAGATCGCAAAAACCGACGATGCGCTGCGTTACCACTGGAAAAAAATCCCGGGGGCACCGAGTCCGATGGAATTCGGCTTCGACAAAACCTCCGAGGTGAACCCGGCTGGCGTGTACCTCTTCCGGGACCGCACGGATTTTATCCGCTACGACGAGTACTACCTCGGGCTGCCACATCTGGACACGGGCTCCTACCTCACGGTGACCGCGGGCTACGGGGCAACGGGCGCGGCGGTGATCCAAGGTCTCGGCATCCCGACCGATTTTCCGCCGGGCGAATACGTGGTCCGGATTCGGGCGGCGGCGACACCCGACGCTCCGGCCGGAAGGCGGTTCTTGGAGTTCGGGCAGAAAGGGTTCGCCGGGGGCGGTACACCCGCCATGAGCGTCCACCATATCACCGGGACCCTCGACGCGCCGGAAGTGATCGAGATCCCGTTCACCTTCACAAGACAGAGCGCCGAGCGGAAATTCCGGAACCTTTTTATTCGCGAACGCGGCGCGGGCGACCAAGGCAAGATCGCCCAAGTGTTCCAGGAGGCCCGCAAACGCAATGGGTTCGGCCCCGAGGCCGCCTTGTGGATTGACTGGATCGAGATCGAGCGCAAACAGACGCCTCCCGAGGCGACCCCGCCGGGCATCCGCGCGCTGGGGAGCATCCCCTTCGACAAGGAAGCGGCAGCACCCGAGCCGGAGAAGATTCGCACGGCGCTCGCAAACTTTATCAAGGAAGCCTACCGGGGCACTGCAGCACCCGAGGGATTGGTCGACCGGCTGGCACGCATCTACGACGCCCGCCGGGGAGTGGGAGACACGCACCGCGATGCGCTCAAGCAGACCCTCGCCTCCGTACTAGCGTCGCCCCGCTTTCTCTACAGGGCCGAACCTCAGCCCGATGCGGAACACCGTCCTCTCAATGGAAACGAACTGGCCACACGGCTCTCTTATTTCCTGTGGGGCGGCCCGCCCGACGCCACTCTGCGCGCACTGGCGGAATCCGGGGAATTGCTCAAGCCCGAGGTGCTCACTGCGCAAACAGAGCGCCTGCTCGAACATCCCAATGCGGCGCAATTTATCCGCCCTTTCCTGACGCAGTGGCTGGCTCTGGACAGACTCGATCTTTTCCAATTCCACAAAGGACTCTACCCCCGCTTCGACGACGCCACCAAGTCGGCTGCGCGCCAGGAGGTTTACGAAACTTTCTCCCATCTCCTGAAAGAAAACGGGCGCCTCAGCGATCTGCTCAGCGCCGATTACGTCGTCATCAACGCCGTTCTGGCGGATTATTACGGGATTGCCGGGGTGACCGGTGATGGTTTCCGGAAAGTGGCCCTGCCCGCAGGCTCCCCACGCGGCGGGCTCCTGGGGATGGCGGCCATCATGGCGATGGGTAGTAACGGTCAGCGCACCAATCCGGTGGAGCGCGGTGCTTGGGTGTTGCGCAAACTCCTCCACGAGCCGCCGCCCCCGGCGCCCGCAAACGTCCCGGAAATCGCTCGCCTCGCCGGCAAGCTGCTGACCACCCGTGAACGGCTCCGCGCCCACCAGGAAGATCCGCAATGTGCCAGCTGCCACCGCAAAATTGATCCGATCGGCTTCGGGCTGGAAAACTTCGATGCCGTAGGCCAATGGCGCACCACCGACAGCTATCAAGCCCTCGATGCCTCGGGTGCGCCCGATCCCGGTGCCCGCAAAACATGGACCATCGAGGCTGCCGCCCAGCTGCACAAGGGACCCGCCTTCCGCGACTACTTCGGCCTCCGGGAGATCATCGCATCCAAAAAGGAGAACTTCGCCCGCGCCTTCACCTCCGCGCTGATCGAGTACGCTCTGGGGCGTCCGTGCGGCTTCAGCGATGAAACCCTCGTGGAGGACATGGTCAAACAGGCCGGAGAGAAGTCCTTCGCCACACGCGAATTCATCCACGCTCTCGTTCGCAGCAAAGAGTTCCAGTCCAAATAACCCCGCGCCTTCCCACTCCCCATGAAAGCGTCACTCAATCGCCGCCACTTCCTCCAAACCAGCACCGCGCTCATTGCACTGCCCTTCCTGGAATCCCTCGGTTTCCGCCGGTTCGCCTCCGCCGCTTCCGGGGCCGCAGCGATTGCGCGCCCGAAACGGATGATTTTTCTCGGCTTCGGTTGGGGGGTGACCCACGAGTCGTGGTATCCGTCCCTCGAACAGAAGGGGCCGGACTACGAATTGCCGGCGGGACTGGCGCCCCTCGCGCGACACAAGTCGGATTTCACCGTCGTGCAGGGACTGGTAAACAAATACGTCTCCAGCGGCCACGCCGGCAGCACCTTTTGGCTCACCGGCGCCAATGAATTCGGAGAACCCGGGCAGAGCTTCCACAACAGCATTTCGGCAGATCAAGTCGCGGCAGGGTTTTTGGGGAAAGACACCCGCTTCGATTCCCTCGTGCTCGACTGCGGGGCGGCGGCGCAGCCCTCCGGTCACGGGCAGGGTCTGTCCCTTTCGTGGGATTCCCGGGGCAAACCCATGTCCGGTCAAAAAACGCCGGTGGAGGCATTTCACCGCCTCTTTGCCAAGGACACCACGCCTCTGGAGCAACAAAAGGCGATGCTCCAACAGCGCCGCAGTGTCCTCGACAACGCCCTCGAAAACGCCCGGGAATTGCAGCGTTCCCTGTGCAAAACAGACAACGCCAAGCTCGACGAGTATTTCCAGAGCATCCGGGACATCGAAACCCGGCTCAGCCGCGATGAAAAATGGCTGGGCGTGCCCCAACCCACGCCACCCATCGCCGAACCCAAGGCCGACCTCGCCGGCTACCAGGAGATCAAACTGATGTACGACATCATGATCGCCGCCCTGCAAACCGACAGCACCCGCGTCCTGACCTATCGTCAGCCAGTGACTACCCTGCTCACCAGCCTCGACGTGCGCATCGACGCCCACACCATGAGCCATTACCCGGGCAAAGGACCGGAGTATCTCGAAGCCTCAGAAAAGCGCGACTTTGCCCAAAGCCAACTGCTCGCGGGACTTTTGGATCAACTCAAAGAAACGCGGGAACCCGACGGCTCCAGCTTGTTTGACCACACCACCGTCGTCTACGGCAGCAACATCCGCACAGGGCACAGCCTCGAAAACTGCCCCACCATTCTCGCCGGACGCGGCTCGGGAATCCGGCTCGGGCACAACCTGGTCGTGTCCAAAGACACCCCACTCTGCAACGCCTGGCTCACCCTGCTCCAAGGCTCCGGCGTCTCCGTCGAACGCCACGGAGATAGCACCGGCGTCATCCCGGCACTGATCGCCTAACCCCGATCACCCCCGCCGCTGCTCCAGACACCCGCTCCGGATTCCCCCCGGAACGACCTCGCTCATTTTGAACAGAAATCCATCCCACATGCCTCATTCCACGCCCTTGCTCGCCGGAGTTTACCCTATTGCCAACACCCCCTTTCACCCCGATGGATCGGTGGACTACGAAGGACAGGAACGCCTCGTCGATTTTCTCCTCGAACAAGGCGCCCACGGCCTCGGCCTTTTCGGCAATGCCAGCGAAGGCTATACCCTCTCCCAAAGCGAACGCATCGAACTCATGCGACGCATCTCCAAACGGGTCAATGGACGCGTCCCCCTCGTTGCCTCCAGCGGTCACACCGGCACCGATGCCGCTGTGGAACTGAGCAAAGAACTCGAAGGTCTCGGCGCCGATTGCCTCATGGTGCTCCCCCCTTACTTCCTCAAAACCGACGGGGAAGGCCTCATGCATTATTTCGGGGCCATCTCCAAGGCGGTCTCGATTCCGATCATGGTGCAGGACGCGCCGCTGATGACCCAGGTGGCCATGCCGCCGGCGCTGCTCGCCCGCATGGGCCGCGAATTTGAAAACATCCGCTACGTGAAGGTCGAGGCTCCCCCCACGCCGCCCAAAATCACCGCACTGGCCAAACTCGCAGGCGATTCGATGACCTTGTTTGGTGGGCTCAACTGCCAGTTCTTTATCGAAGAATGGCAGCGCGGCGCCCGGGGCCAAATGCCGGGAAGCGACCGCACCCGCGACCTCGTCGAAATCTGGAACGCCCTCGAAAGAGGCGACCTCGAAGCCGCTTGGGCTCGGTTCACCCGAATTCTTCCCCTGCTCCGATTCGAACTCCAACCCGGCCTCGGCGTCTCCGCTCAAAAGCACAATCTCGTCGCCGCCGGCGTGATCGCATCCGCCCACGTGCGCCACCCCACCGCCGCGCTCGAGGCGGAAAGCATCGCCGAACTCACCCGACTCCGCGAAATGGCCGACCGCGCCTAAACCGGCGCACCCCCTTTTTGCCCATGCGCATCCCGCACATTCGCTGGTGGATCGCCGCGCTGCTCTTCCTGTCGACGGTCATCAACTACATTGACCGTCAGACGCTCTCCGTGCTGGCCCCCGTCCTCACCAAGGAGCTGGGGGTCTCCTCCATCGAATACTCCAACATCCTGACGGCCTTCATGGCCGCCTACACGGTGATGTACGTGGGCTCGGGCTTTCTGGTGGACCGCTGGGGAACACGCTTCTCGCTCAGCGTGTTTATGGTGTGGTGGTCGCTGGCCAACATGGCGCATGCCTTCTCAAGGGGCGCGTGGTCGCTCGGCGCCCTGCGTTTCCTGCTGGGCATGGGCGAATCCGGCAACTTCATGGCGGCCTTCCGCGCCGTCAGCGAGTGGTACACCGCCAAGGAAAGAGCCATCGTACACGGCCTCATCCAGGCGGGAGCCGCCATCGGCGCCATCGTGGCTCCGCCTGCCATCACCTGGATCAACAGCCATTACGGCTGGCGCATCGCGTTTCTGGCAACCGGCTCGCTTGGTTTCCTTTGGCTGGTCTTCTGGCTGCTGCTCTATCACCCGCCGGAAACCCACCCGCACATCACCGACTCCGAAAAAGCCCATGTGCTTTCGGAATCCCATGCCGCCGAGTCGGCCGCGCCGCTGCCTTGGCAGGCCATTCTCAAAACCCCACAGACCCTCGGCCTGCTCCTATCGCGCTTTTTATCAGACCCCGTGTGGTGGTTTTACCTTTTCTGGCTCCCCAAATACCTCGTCGAACAACGCGGCTACACCGTGGCGGAAATGGGCATGCTGGCGTGGTTGCCCTACTTGTCCGCAGACATCGGTGCCCTCGCCGGCGGATGGATCAGCGGCCGCCTCGTCGCCTCCGGCCGAAACGCCATCGGCGCGAGGATGAGCGTGATGCTGCCTTTCGCCCTCCTCATGCCGCTCTCCCTCGCCGTCCACCGCGCCCCCTCGCGCCCCCTCACCATCGGACTCATCTGCCTGATCACCTTTTCCCACATGGCCTGGAAAACCAATCAGAGCACCCTGACCAATGACGTCTTTCCCAAACAGCTCATTGGCAAGGTCTCCGGTCTGCTCGCCTTCGGCACCGGCCTCGGTGGCACCCTCTTCACATGGCTCACCGGCCGCATGATTGAAGCCTTCGGATACGAGTCCATCTTCCTGCTCATGAGCGTCCTCCACCCGCTCGCCTTCGTCGTCATGCGCTGGCTCGTCCGCAACCCCCTCCAGATCCAGAGCCCCGCTCCGGCCCCATGAAAATCCGCTCCCTTCACGCCTTCCCCATCCGGCTTCCACGCGACTTCGCCTCTGCCCGCGGAACCGCTGGCTCCCCAACCACCCTCACCGGCGAGGGCGACTACCGGTGGTCCTCGGCCTACCCCGTACTCTACTCCGTCCACTTCGAGACGGCCCTTATCCGCGTCGAACTCGCCAACGGCATGGTCGGCTGGGGCGAAGCCCAGGCACCGCTTGCACCCGAAGTGCCCTGCACCATCGCCG
The DNA here is from genome assembly GCA_037975925.1 of Verrucomicrobiota bacterium. GTDB lineage: Bacteria > Verrucomicrobiota > Verrucomicrobiia > Chthoniobacterales > Chthoniobacteraceae > Chth-196. The sequence goes on along the minus strand of JBANFR010000001.1, from coordinate 7,314 downwards.
AACACTTGCTCCGACCCGCCCTGCTGGAGGTCGATTTCGAAGGGACCCCCGCCCACATCGCCCAACTCTGGGACCGCATGTACGCCACCATGCGCGTCCGCGGCCACTCGGGCGGCTTCATGCTCGATGCTATGAGCGGCGTCGACATCGCCCTCTGGGATCTCGCCGGACAAATGGCCGGGAAACCCGTGTGCGAACTCCTCTCGGAGACGCCCCAGAAAAAGGTGCAAGCCTACCTCAGCGGCACCTCCGGCGCGTCCCCCCAGGAGCGGGCAGACTTCGCCGCCCGCTACGCCGACCAGGGCATTTCCCTCGTCAAACTCTACTACGAAACCGACTGGAACGACCTGCTCCAAATCGCCGATCGCCTCCCCGAGGGCATGCGCTTTGGAGTGGACGCCTTGTGGCATTTGCCCCCGGAATCCGCCGTTGCCATGGGCCGCGAACTGGACGCCCGAAATGCCCGCTGGCTCGAGTGCCCTCTTTATCCCGAAGAGATCGAAGCACACGCCTCGCTCGCTACCTCGATCCAGACCCCCCTCGCCGTGGGGGAAAGCTACCGCTCCCTCCACGAACTGCGCCCCTTTTTCCCCATCGCAAAAATCCTCCAACCCGATCTGGGCCGGTGCGGCATCACAGGCTCCATGCGGATCGCCGAGGCGTTTCCAGGGGAAGTCATCCCGCACCTGAGCATTGCGATGGGCCCGCAGATCGCTGCGGCGCTCCACTTCGCAGCCGCCGCAAGCCAGTGCACTCTCTGCGAGTTCAACCCCAACGTGCTCCACACCGCCAACGCCTTCCTGCGCGACCCGCTCCTGCGCGAAGGAAGCCATTACCAAATCCCGCAGGCACCGGGGCTGGGAATCGCCTGGAACGACCGCTTCGAGTCGATCCTCTCACGCTGACCCCCACGTCTCCCCAAATCACTGATTTGCGAGAGGGGCAAAAAAAAAGGCGCCCCGGGATTCCGGGACGCTTTTTTTGCAGATATTCGGCCGCTTTTTTTAGCGGACCGGATCAATCCAACGCGCGGATTTCACCGGCCTCTTCGCGGGCCCGGCGGCGATCCATGAGCCAAACCAACCAGATGCACCCCTCGTAAATTGCGACAACCGGTGCCGCGAGGGCGAGGAAGGTGAACGGATCGGGCGTAGGGGAAATCACCGCCACCAACATGAGAATCGCCACAATCGCATAAGGCCTGGTCTTGGACAGCAGCGGAAAGGTCACCAATCGCAGGGCCGCCAGCCCCAGCACGCCCACCGGCAACTCGCACAGCAAACCGCAGGCAATCGTCAGGTGGGTGACGAACCCAAAGTAATCCCGCGCCTGCCAACGCGGATCCAGCCCCATCGACTGGGCATAGTCCCGGAACCACTTCAGGGTCATCGGCAATACGAGGTAGTAACTCGCCACCGCCCCAGCCGCAAACAGCACAAACCCAACCGAAATCGACGGCATCAAAATCCGGCGTTCCTTGGTCGTCAAAGCCGGCAACACAAACTCCGCCAGAAAATAGACGAGCAGCGGAAAACTCAGCACGAGTCCGCTATAAAACGCCAACTGGAGCGAAATCATGAAGGCATCCGTCACCCCCAGCACAATGAGGGGATCCTTGCCTACCAACTCCTCGAGCGGACGGCGCACGATGGCCGAGATGTCCTGCACGTAAAAAAATGCCAGCACCATCCCCAGCACCAACGACACCCCCATTTTCACCGCCGTCCACCGCAAATCTTCCAAGTGATCGAGGAAGGGTTTGACCACGTCCCCCTGCGATTTTTCGCGAAACTGAAAGAACTTACGGAGGAACCAATTCATAGACGCAGGAAGTTGGGGTTGAACCCCGGATGGTAAACGCCGCCCCCCGGTTCGGCAACCCATTGCTCCGCCCGGCAACCCGCCACCCAACTCCTCTTTCTCACCAGATTCCCCCCCAAAAAACGATCCCCGCTCCCCCAAGCTCAAAGCGGGATCGACCCCCGTTTTTGTCTAAGGAAACCGAACGCCGCATCGTCTAAAAAAGAGCTGCCCTCACCATGTCGCCCCTCGCACGAAACGTCCCGCCCCGGTTCCCACGTCGCTCGCTCCGGCGCTGGATTCTTGGGATGAGTACAGCCCTCGCCTTCGCTGCAAACGCCGCATCACCCCAACCCGAAGAACCTCGCTGGGAGTCGGTCCTGCCCGCGCTCGAACAAAAATGCTTCGAATGCCATGGCGGCAAATCGACCAAAGGCGGCGTCGACCTCCGGCGCCTGCGGAACCAGCCCGCTGTAGCCCAGGAATACGACCTCTGGACCAAGGTCCGCGACGCCCTTCGCAACGCCGAAATGCCGCCCGAGGACGCCAAGCCCCTCGCGGAAGCCGAGCGCCTCTCCCTCCTCCAATGGGTAAACGCCGCCCTGGATGATGCTGCCCGCGCCAACGCCGGGGACCCCGGCCTCGTCACCCTCCGCCGCCTCACCAACGCCGAATACGACTGCACCCTGCGCGATCTGACCGGCGTAAACTTGGCCCTCGCCAAAGACTTCGTTCCCGACGGCGGCGGCGGCGAAGGTTTCTCCAACCTCGGCGACGTCCTCTTTGTCAGCCCACAGCAGCTCGACAAATACCTGAGCGCCGCGCGCAAACTGACCGAACACGCCACCATCCTCCCCGGAAGCGGCATCCACTTCTCTCCCCAACGCGTGGGTACCCGTGGCCCACTCCAATTCCGGGCAGATACGGAATCCCAGATGTACGTGTGGTACCAGAAAGCCGCGGAGCCATGGCTCCCCAAAGATGGCGACGCCCTCCGCGAGGCGGACTACCTCCTCGCCTGCTGGAAATGGAAACATCGTGACCTGACGGGAGCCAGCTCCCTGGAAGAGCTCGCCAAAGAGGCGGACCTGTTCCTCCCATTCCTGGAAAATTGGTGGAGCTTCCTTCAGCGCAGCGATCCCCCCTCGCGCTTTCTCGACCTGACACGGCTGCCCTGGCTCGCGCTTCCGGGCCCCCCACCCGAGGCTCCAAAAAGCGTCCCACCCGCCGTTCAAGCCGCCATCGCCGCCATTGCCCACCAACGCCAGTCCTGGCTGCTCCCCAAAGCCTGGCCCGTCCAACGCGCCCAGCAGGACGCCGATGAACTCCGCAGCGTCCCCCTCCAGTGCCAGCTTCGTGAAAACACGCACGTCCATCTGGTCGCAGGCGACCTCGGCGATGGCAACCGGGGCGATGTGGTGCGCGTCGCAAACCTCGAAGTGACCCGCCAGGGCAAAAAGCAGCCCTACCGCGCATGGCTCGAGGAAAGAAAACAAACCGACCGCAAAAGCCTCGAGGCGCTCGCGCCGGGCTCCAACTCCGCCAACTCCGCCAACTCCGCCAACTCCGCCAACTCCGCCAACTCCGCCAACTCCGCCAACTCCGCCAACGCTGCAAACGCTGCAAACGCCCTCGAGGAACGCATCGCGGAAGCCGACCACATTTTGGGTTTGTTTGGAAAACATCCGCAATCCCTGGAGCTCCCTCCCGACACCCTGGTCCTTCACGCTCCCCAAATCCTCACGCTCCCAGTCCCCTCCGATGCAGAGCATTTCCGGGCCTCCGGGAACCTCGAAATCCGCGGGCCAGACGCCGAATTCGCCACCGTCCAGTGGATGGCGACGGCGGCTCCTCCGCCGGACCCCACGCGCATCATCCCCGGAGTGCTCACCGTCTGGAAACGCCAGAGCCAGGCCCACCGCGACACCATGGCCGACTTCGATCGGATGAAGGCCGTTTTTCCCCACTCCCTTGAAGAACGCCTCGGCCAGGTCGCAGCCAACCGTTTCCGAAGAGAACAGGCCGGACCGGGCGTCTATTACCTCAGCGACACCCAGCTCGCCAAACTCCTGCCTCCCCCAGAGTGGTCCCTCATCCACAAGACCAAGGAAGACTGGCGTTTCGTCCGCGAAAAGTCCCTGCCCCAAAATCTCGAGGCCGAGTGGGATCAGCGGGTTCTGGCGCACCTCGTGGAATTTGCGTCAAAAGCGTGGCGGAGGCCGATTGCCGCCGAGGAAACCGTGCCCCTCGCCGAAATCTACCGCGCCGGAGTGTCCCAGGGCCTCGACCGCGAATCCGCCGCCCGCGAGTTATTGGTCCGCATCCTCGTCGCCCCCAACTTTCTCTTCAAATTCGAGGTCGGCTCCCACCCCGGAATCCACCCCGTCAGCCCGTGGGAACTCGCGAGCCGTCTGAGCTATTTTCTCTGGTCGTCCCTCCCTGACGAAACACTGCGCCAAAAAGCGGCCGACGGCTCCCTGGCCCGTCCCGAGGTCCTCCGCGAGGAGACCCTCCGGATGATCCGCGACCCCAAGGCCGTGGCGCTCGCCCGCGAATTCGCTGCGCAATGGTTCGAATTCCGGGATTTCGATACCTACACCAAAGTCGATACCGGCCGATTCCCGGAATTCAGCCCGGAGTTGAGGCGCGCTTTTTACGGGGAAGCTGTCGCCTTCCTGGAGCATATCTTCCGCGAATCACGCCCCATCTCGGAAATCCTCAGCGCGGACTATTCCTTTCTCAATGAACGGCTCGCGCGCCATTACGGGATTCCCGACGTGGTCGGCGAATCTTTCCGGAAGGTAAGCGTGGAAGCCTTCTCGCGAGGAGGCCTGCTCGGAATGGGCGCGCTGCTCACCAAAACCTCCTACCCGCACCGCACCAGCCCCGTTCTGCGCGGCAACTGGCTCCTGCACAATGTGCTCGGAACCCCCACCCCAGCCCCCCCCAACGACGTCCCCAAACTGGACGAAGGCGTGGCCGCCGCAAAAACCCTCCGCGAACGACTCGAACGTCACCGGGCCGACCGAGCCTGCTCGGGATGCCATGACAAGATGGATCCCCTCGGATTTGCACTGGAGGGATTTGACCCGATTGGACGCCTGCGCAAAAGCGATGAGTCTGGGTTGGGGATCGACGACTCGGGCCGGACCAAGGATGGACAGACCTTCACCGGGCTGTCCGGTCTCAGGGATTACCTGAAAACGAGGCAGGGGGAGTTTCACGCTCTGTTTTCCAGAAAGCTCCTCGGGTATGCTCTGGGCCGTGCGGTGCTTCCCACCGACAAACTCCTGCTCGAAGAGATGCAAACCCGACTCCAGCAAGATCACTCCACCTTTGCCGACGCCGCCCTCTGGATTGTGCAAAGCCCGCAATTTCAAAAAAGGCGCAGCGAATAAGCCCGAACACTTCGCAAAAAAACACCCTCCCAACCGCCCATCGGGGCCGACTCCTCCCACCATGTCTGTTTCTCCCAGTCATCTCTCCAGACGCCAGTTTTTACGAGGCACCGGGGTGGCCCTCGGATTGCCTTGGTTGGAATCCCTCCGTGCATGGGGAACCCAACCCACTCCCGAAAACACTCCCGAAAACGCCGCCCCCCGGAGGATGGCCGTCGTCTTTATGGGCAACGGAGTCAACCCACACCATTGGGGCGCAGAAAACACCCCGGGGGGACTGGTTTTTAAGGACTCCCTCAGACCACTCGAGCCCCTCAAAAATCAGGTCCTGGTGCTTCAGGGCCTCTGGAACCCCTCCACTGTGGAGGGACCAGGCGGCCACTTTCCCAAAATGAACGTCCTCGCCGGACTCAAGGTGAAGCAGACCACCACCGACATCGAGGTCGGGGTCACCATGGACCAGGTGATCGCCCGGGAAATTGGCCAATCCACTCCGCTTCCCAGCCTCGTTTTGGGTACCGAGGGCCCCGGATACAGCTCCGACAGCGGCTACACCCAGCTCTATTCCGCCTCCATTTCCTGGAACTCCCCCACCAGTCCCGCCCCGAAAGAAATCTACCCGCAACAAGCTTTTGACCAACTGTTTGAGGACGGCAGCAAACGCCAGCGTGACAAAAGCGTACTCGACCTCGTCCGCTCCGACGCCCAAAGCCTCAAAAAGTTTCTCAGCAGCCGCGACCTCCTCAAAATGGACGAGTACCTCAGCTCCGTCCGGGAATTGGAACAGCGCATCCAGAGGGCCGAACAGTTCAGCCAAAAAGAAACCCAGGGCCGCGGATGGCACCCGTCGGTCCAATCCCCAACCTTTCCCCGTCCGACCGCCGGCATTCCGGCCCATCCGGAAGAACACATGAATCTGATGCTGGACATTCTGGTTCTGGCCTTCCAGATGGACCGCACCCGGGTCGCCACCCTGATGCTCAACAACGACCTTTCCGGAATGAACCTGGGGTTCCTCGGCGGAATCCGGGGAGGCTTACACGAGCTTTCCCACCACTCCAACGACCCCGCCAGACTCGCCATGTACCAAAAGGCCAACGAGTACCACATGACCCTCTGGGCAAGGGCACTCGCCAAAATGCGCGAAACCCAGGAAGGCGAACGCACCCTCCTCGACAACAGCATGGTCCTCTTCTGCTCAAGCCTCTGGGACGGTAATGCCCACGATTCCCGTCAACTCCCCATCGTGCTCGCCGGCGGCGGCGGCGGATCCCTCCGGGGCGGACGCCTCCTGGATTATCACCCGGAACCCAACCGCAAACTCTGCCGACTCCACCTTGCCCTCATGCAACGCATGGGCATGCGAATCGAACGCTTTGGAGACGCAGACACCGCCCTCGACAATCTCGGCTAAATCGCCGGCCCTCCGCAAATTCCCGATCATTCCCAACGCTTTCCGGCTTCAACGCTGCCCACAGCCTCACGTAGGCTCCCCAACCCCCATGCAAACCATCGTCATCGGCCACCGGAATCCAGACATGGATTCCATCTGCTCAGCCCTCGCTTACGCGGAATTTAAAAAGCTCACCGGCCACTCCAAGGTCGTCGCCGGCCGAGCCGGTGCCACCAACCAGCGCATCGATTACGTCCTCAAAAAATTCGGCGTCGAGGCCCCCCTGCTCATGACCGATGTGTCGCCCAAGGTCAGCGACGTGATGGAACCCAACGTGATCTTCGTCCACCAGGATTCTCCCGTGTACGACGCCATCCACGTCATCGACAAAAAACGGCTGCGTGGACTCCCCGTGGTCGATGGTGACCACCGCTGCCTCGGACTCCTGAGCGCCCTCAAAATCACCCACCACCTCTTCCCCGCCCGCGACGAGGCCTTTTCCGCCCGCATCGTCAAAGCCTCCTTGAGGGACATCGTCACCACCTTCGGCGGCGAACTCATCACCGGCTCCCTCGGCGACCAACCCCAGGAGCAACTGCTCATGGTCGGGGCCATGGCCCAGGATTCTTTTATTCCCCGCCTCCAGCGCTACCGGGACCGTCGCGTGATTCTGTTCGTCGGAGACCGCCCTCACATCCAGGAACTCGCCATTCAGGAAAAAGT